>JAEOTC010000231.1 GCA_016840035.1 Candidatus Hodarchaeota archaeon
GGCAGGAGTGGAAGTCAGATGGGGCCAGAAGAAAAGATTGAAGGAATCGATAACTATTTTGAAGTTAGGGATGAGATATTAGAGGTACTTCGACAATTTCGGCATCAATATGCCACTACCACAGAATCTCCTGGTACATACGAAAGCCAAGAACCTGTAAAAGGTTTTGAACAGCAGCTATTAAAGGAATTAAAAGAGATCAAAGAGATTTTGAAGAACTAATTTCTTCAACCATCTCACCTTATTTTTCCGTGAAATAATCCCTTATAAAACTGATTTTATTCTATTTAGATAAATAAATGTGACCCCCTAATATGGGTGATAATATCGTGGAAATGTTACAGATCAACAATTTAACTAAAAAGTTTGGAAAACGAAATATTGCGCTTGATAACTTCAGTTTGAATATCAATAAAGGAGAAGTCTTTGGATTATTAGGCCCCAACGGTGCAGGAAAGACTACATTGATCCGATTATTAATCGGGTTAATTAAACCAACCTCTGGAACCGCAAAAATTAGCTATAACGGAGAATATTATGATATCCATAAGGATATTATGAAAATCCGTGAACGGGCGAGTTTGTTGCCTCAAGAGGCGGAAGTATATGAGAATTTGACTGCGAAAGAGAATATTCTCTATTATGGACAAATTTATGGCAATATGACAAATACAGAGGTTCAAGCACGAACTGAAGAATTAATTGACATGATAGGATTACGCGGACGGGAAAATGATGTCACCAAAGAATTTTCTGGGGGAATGAAGCGAAAAGTTTTAGTGGCTCGTGCATTAGTTATGGATCCTGACCTTGTTTTCTTAGATGAACCTACAACAGGGATAGATATCTTAGGAGCAAGAACTGTTCGGAACGTAATAAAAAAATTATCCAAAGAACTCCATAAAACTATTATTCTGACCACCCACGACCTTTCCGAAGTAGGAGAACTGTGTGATCGAGTGGGAATTCTAGTCAAAGGTAAACTAGCCGCGGTAGGAACTCCTGATGAATTAGAAGAGAAATTCCAAAAAGCAGGTCTGGAAGATGTATTTATTGGCCTAACAACTGGAGAAGGAGTAATTGAAGAGGAATTTTTAGCTAAAGCGAAAAAGCCGACCCTCTTTTCTCGTATACTTAAACGACGGTGATAGACATGAATGTATTGAAACAAACTTTTTCATTAGTAAAACAAGAACTAAGATCAGCTAGTAGAACTCGTTACATCGTAATTAGTTTTGTTTTTATGCCCCTACTCATGTGGGGACTCCAAGGAGGGCTCCAAATGCTTGTTGGCTTTTCATTGACCTCCTCGCAGGCTGGTGAAACAATCTATGTCGTGAATTTTGATGCTGGGAACGGTACATACACACTCGGTGATGATTTTGTAGCCGATCTAAAAGAAGCTTCTTTGAACGAAACCAAGGAATCCTTCTTATTCGGATCTACGATCAATGATACAAGGTATTCAGATTATACATATTCTCAGCTTATCGATCTCACTAAAGATCCCGAACAAGCAAGTAATGTAATGCCATTAATAATTATACCCCTTGATTTTACTGTTGTATTTGACTCATTTGTAAATTTAACTATTTCTGCTCCCCCAAGGGTCGAGCTATATACCTTACCAGGAGGTATACTTGGTTCTGAACTGCTTCAAGCAGGTATTGGCATGATTTTAGCTGATGAACCATATACCAGGGTTGATATTAAGAAATTAAGTTATCTTCAAGCAAATACAGTTACCTTTCCTGGAGAAGAATCAGCTGCTTCTGGATTTGGTGTAGGTTTCATTGGTTTTATTTCTGTAATTATCGCGGTTATGGCTCCGGCTCCATTTGTATCTACAAGTTTTGCGGGTGAAAGAGAAAAGAAAACAATGGAGTCTTTATTAGCTCTCCCAATCTCACGATTCAACATTTTGCTTGGGAAGTTGCTTGCAGGAATGGTCTTAGTAAGTATCTTTGCTGTTATGAATATGGTTGGACTGCTTGGATTCTCTTTTGTTATTAGTTTAGCGGATACAGGATCTGAGTTCAATGCTGCAGAAATGTATGCTATAGATCCAACTGTGATCATGCTATTTCTCATTGGTCTCACCATGTTTCTCTCAGCCTTTGTTTCGATTGGGATTGGTATCTCAATTGCCTCTTTAACGAAAGATGTTAGAAGTGCCGAATCTTTGTATTCTATGGTAATGTTACTTCCATCTATGATTGTTGGAATGTCATCTATGTTTGGATCCCTTCCAGAGGAATCGTTTGGAGGCGCAGGAATCGTTTTGTACTTAATCCCTTGGAGTCATGCCATTGCTATTCTTTCTAAAGGATTATACCCGCAAACATATGCATCGAGCGCAATTACTGGCAGTATCCCTGGAGATTTACTCTTACATCTGGGATATCTTGTGGTAATAATTCTGATTGCATTGTTCATTGCCTCGAGAGTCTTTGAACGTGAAGGAATTCTAACATAATTCCTCTCTCCCCCTTCTTTTTTATCTTGAACTCTTCTATATCTTATATTAAAATTAGGACTACTCCGCTCAATATTAATAGTAGGCCGAGAAATTCAAGTGTTGAGATTTTTTCCTTGTTTATTAACCAGGAAATTGGTATAGAAAATAAAGGACTTGCCGTTAACATCAGTGAAGTATAAGGTGCTCCTGCCAATCGTGCGGCTTCTGAATATAACAAAATGCCCAGAGCTGTACCAATTATTGAAGCTGCAAGTAGTATGCCTATAACTTTTCCCTCATAGGGACTTCTATACAATGAATCAGGATTTTCCCGATTAGCAGGTCTTGATTTCCACCCCATTACGCAAAGGATCACCGCTGCAAACGGAAGTCGAATAGCATTCCCCAAAAATGAAGTTTCTTCTCCTTGAGGAAGGAGTTCACTTAATTCAGTAAACCCAATATCTGTTAGAACAATGGCTATAGCCCATGAGATTGAGGCGATTAACAAGGTAACTACCATTAAAAGATATTTTGAAATTTCTTGGTTCATCGATAATTCCTCCCGTGAAATTTGACTCTTCGATATAAGGATGATCCCTGTTCCAATAATAATGCCAGAAAGGAATAAAATTTCCGAAATTTGTTCACCAATAAGAATGGATATCACAAATGTGAAAAAAGGCATTGTTCCTGAGATCGCTAGAGCGATGGTTGTACCAAGCGATTCTTGACCTATAAAGTAAGCGGTATCGCCTATGATTTGACCAAAAAAGATACTAATGAGGAGAAGAACTAAGAGAGTTGCAGGAATTAAGCCGAGAAATTTCAATTGGTCATTGAGTAATATAAATAGAACGAAAAATAGTGCTCCAATGCTTGTTCGAATGGCATTGATTTGAGAGGGAGTAAAGAGATCATCCACTTTTTTGAACAGTGCGTTTGCTAGGGGAAATGTAATTGCTGTAGCTACCGCTAAAAGTTCTCCTGCCATGATTCAAACCTAACTAGTATTATTGGCCGAGAAATTCCTTGGCTAAATTATAGTAAGCCATTAATGAATATTCTACTGTCTTTAAATTGACACGCTCATTGGGACCGTGAGGTAGTTTAGCCATTGTATTGAGAGGAGTATCAGGGTCAAACAAAGAAAACCCATATGCTTGAGTTCCTTGTTCTCGAAGGTATCTAAGATCAGTTGCCCCAGCTACAACGAGAGGTACAAATTGAACATTGGGATATACTTCAGAAACAGCTTTACACATAAATGGAACAATTTCTGATTCTGGATTACTTGCAGTTCCTTCTGATGTGAAAAATCCGGGCTGATCTGGAGGTTGTTCAATTATCGCTTCTTCCCCTAATTTTCCCATTGCTTTTCTGAGCTGTTTTTCAATATATTCATCATTTTGATTTGGTAGGGTGCGGATATCCACATCAAGATACGCTTCACCTGCGACAATGTTTGTTTTAGTACCCCCATGGAAAATATTGGGGGAAATAGTCATTCTCGAGAGAGCATGTAGTAATCGAGCCATGACAGGATTCTGTCGGTGGGCCGTTCTTAGTACAATTGGAAGAAGTAAACGATGACTCAGCATAAAACGTGTTATTCTGTTTAATCCGAGTCCATTCACCATGATTTTGATGTAGTCTAGGTTAATGGGGGGGGTATATTTGCTGAGTTTTTCTGCTGCAATCGCAGCTTTCACAACTGCATTATCACTCTTATATGGCATTGATCCGTGAGTTGGTGTTCCCTTAAAGGAAACGCGTTTCCAAGCGGCTCCTTTTTCACCTGTTCCAAACAAGAGTTTACCTGGGGTGATTGGAATTCCACCAGCTTCGCTCAGAGCGTAGTCAACCTTCATGAAGTCAGGTTCATTTTTCATTAACCATTCGGTCCCGTAAATCCCTCCTGCTTCCTCGTCAGCGACTATACATAGTTTTAAATCCCCTTTTGGTTTAAACCCCTCTTCATGAAGACGTACAAATGCTTGAACTTGAGTGGCAACAATAAATAACATATCAAGAGTTCCCCGTCCCCAAATCTGTTCATCTTTAATAATTCCGCTAAATGGCTCTACTTCCCAAGCAGATTCGTTACCAATTGGAACTACATCAACATGAGAAGGTCCAAACATAAGTGATGGGCTTGATCCCTCACCTTTGATTTCAGCAATTAAGTTACCTCTTTCAGGTGCTGATTCAATGATTTTACAAGGGATGTTTCGTTGTTTCAAGTGATTTTCAATTGTGAGTATTGATTTGAGTTCTGTTCCAGGAGGATTGATACATTTATTCTGTACCATGGTTATTAATAATTCGTTTACTTCGTTAATATGCGTATTTTTAGATACCATCTTTAATCCAACCATTTTTGAGCCATGAAATAATAGAAATTGAGTTTTTCCTTGATCACTTTGGAGGTTATAAATAACTAATAAATTCTGTTTAACTAAGCCTATTGATACTTTAGCTCTGCTGGGATAGGAAATTCATCACAATCTCATTAAATTCATTTGGTTTTTCCCACGTAACCACATGTCCACTATCTGGGATAACGTGAATTTCGGAATTAGGAATATTCTCATGAATTATTTTGGAGTATTTCTTCGGGGGTTTCAAGATATCTTTCTCCCCTCCTATAACACAGGTCGGAATCTTAATTTGATTTAATTGATCTGTAATATCAAGCTTAAGAAATGCGTCCATAAGTCTAACAAAGGAAGGATAATTAAAATCTTTATAGCGACCTTTTGCTTGCTCCAACAAATCAGAATTATTTTTAATGTATGTTTCTGAAAAGTTGAATGGAACCGTGGAATAGTAAAACATTAATGGGTTTGCTAGAACACACGCCTCTCTCCATAATTGTGCTACTTGCGCTAAGTAAGGACCAATATAAGAAACTCCACAACAGACAACGAGGGATTTTACCAGTTCTGGATATTTTAATGCAAAAACCATTCCCAACTCACTCCCATAGGAGATCCCGATATGATGAACGTGTTTGATGTCTAATACTTCTAGTAAGGCCTTTTGATCAGCCGCGTGAAGATCAAACGTATAATCCCCACTGGGTTTATCGCTCTGACCTTGGCCTCGCATATCATATAGTATAACTTTGTATTTTTTGGAAAATTCGGGAATCTGATTAAACCAACTGACGGTGTTAGCAAAGATCCCATTCGCGAAAATTAGAGGCTCTCCCTCTCCATGGATTTCGTAATAAATATTGATTCCATTAACTTCAATTGTTGGCATTCCAAATCTTCTCAATTACTATATTTTTCACGGAGTGCACGCTTAAGGATTTTGCCTGCACCAGATATAAACGGAGTAAAACTGTCGATAAAGACGACAGATTTTGGAACTTTAAATTTAGCAAGTTTCCCCTGACAGAATTCTACAATTTCTTCAGCAGTTGGGTCTTCACCTGATTTTTTTACCGCGATAATTCTCCCGACTTCCCCCCATTTTGGATCAGGAATACCTATTACTTGCACTTGAGCTAGTTTTGGATGTTCTTCCAGGATTTTTTCTATTTCCCTTGGGTAAATGTTTTCTCCACCACTAATAAACATATCTTTCGTCCGATCAACGACGTAAAAGTAGCCTTCATCATCGTAGCGAACCATATCTCCCGTTGCGAAATAACCTTCATTATCTAAGAGTTTTTCATTTAATTTCGGTCGATTCCAATACCCTGACGTTACAGTTGGTCCTTTAAACATCAATTCTCCCACCTCATTTGGTCCACAACGATTTTCAGTTTCAGGATCGACAACCTTAACATCAATAAAGAAATTTGGAGTACCAATACTGCCTATTTTCCGTTCAGCATCGACAGGGTCAAGAGCAAAACATCCAGGACCCACTTCAGTCATTCCAAACCCTTGTTTGAATTTCACCCCATGGGTCTCTTTGAAGGCCCGAATTATGTCTAATGGGAGTGGTTCTCCTCCTGATGTTAGAAATCTCACACTGCTAAAATCTGTGGATGAGAAATTCGGGTTTGACATTAACATTCTGTGCTGCGTAGGAACTGCAAAAAAGAAGTTTGGTTTTTCTTGCTGAATTAAATTTAGAACTGTTTCTGTATCCCATGTTCGCATCTGTAATACTCTTCCTCCCAGGATGAAAAGCGGAACTGGATATACATATGTTCCTCCAACATGAAATAAGGGTAAATGATTGATATAGGTGTCTCCAGGGAGAATATCACGTATAGTGTTAAGAGTATTGAACGCTACATGTTGATAGGTGATTAAAGCGCCCTTAGGCAGACCTGTTGTCCCTCCAGTAAATACTATTCCCATGGCATCATCGTAATGAAGTTTTGGAGAGGTCGGAGGTGAGCTTGAAGCGCTAGCAACTAGATGTTGATATGCCAAAGCATCTTTTGGACTTTCTTTAGAAGAATCCATCACTAACCAATGGGTTACAGAGGTTTCTCGTGATACTTCAAGAGAGATCTTACTGAATTCTTTTCCCACCATGACAACTCTGGGGGTAATATCGTTAATTAAACCAGAAAGTTCTTGAGACACTAATCGCCAGTTAAGGCCTGCGAGAATTCCACCTATTTTCTGGCATCCAAAGAATAATTCCCAGTATTCTAAAGTGTTTAAAGCAATAACTGCTATTCGATCACCCTTTTTCACCCCTAAATCGTGAAGAGCATTTGCTACTCTATTTGCGCGAGTATTAAATTCTTCATAAGTGTATTTTCTACCTGTTTCCACTTCAATAATGGCTTCACTTTTTGGTGAATATACCACTCTTTTGGAAAGATAATCAAATTGGTTTACCATTTTCATACACCCGTTGACTTATATATTTCCCGTTACCACCATCGTAATACTGCTGCCGAATAGTTTGCTCCTCCTCCTGAAGTACAAAGTGCAATTAGCTCCCCGTGGCCGCTCCCTGGCTTTGGGAGCTTCTTTTGAGTTATGGCATCATAAATACAGAGAGGTACACATGCTGAACCTGTGTACCCCCACTTATCCATGACAGTATGAGTCTTAGATATATCCGAACCCATTGCATGGAGAACAGCTTCAATCGTTTTTAAGTTAACCTGAGTAAAGAAAAACCAGTCTACATCATTGGGTGTAAACCCAGCTTTTGATAATGCGGTTTTTGTCACAATAGGCCAGTTTTTAAGGTTCGTTTCAGGTGGAAATCGTTTTCGAAATGCTACATGATGTCTGTGATTCTCTATAGCTTCAATTGTTGGAGGTTCGACTGTGCCTCCTACAAAAATCCCTAAATGATCATGAAAGCTCCCATCTGCCATTAATTTAGAAGATATATACCCTTTTTGTTTAGTATCAGCAGATAAAAGAAGAGCTCCTGCCCCATCAGCGAAAAGTGTGCAGGTATAATGATCAGTCCAATCAACATAGCGAGTCATACCATAGGCACCAATGACTAAAACGTTTTCTATGGTTTCATCGGTTTGGATATAGCGAGCTCCAATATCTAATGCAGATACAAATCCTGCACAAGCTGCATTTACATCAAAGGTCCCAGCGTTCTTTGCTCCAAGTTTATGTTGGACAACAACTGAAGTTGCTGGACTCAAATAATCAGGAGTATCTGTACTAACAATGATTAGATCAATATCTTTAGAACTTACTTTCGCATTTTTTAATGCTTCTTGAGCGGCATATACGCATAGATCTGATGTAACTTCATCATCGGCCATGATATGTCGTTGTTTGATACCAACATTCTTTACAAGCCAATCTGCAGTTCCAGGTCTTTGAAGCATTTCCTCCAATTCTTCATTTGTCAGAACTTTTTTTGGAACATACATCCCTACCCCTGTAACGACAGCAGAGCGTTCCATCAAAAATCAACCCTTAGGAAGGATAGTTCTTTTTGGTTCGGGGATGAAAGTTCCTGAGTCTACTTGCTCGTAAAAATCTAATATGGTTTGGTTAAACTGAGTATGTCTTTCAACTTCTATCCTATGGGGACCATCTTCGAAAAAAACCAGTTTCGAATTAGGTATCAACTCAAGGAGCATGTCGGCATTTTCAGGAGGGACAACCTTATCCTTCTGGCCATGGAGTATTAGGGTGGGAGACTTTATCTCATGTAAATGAGATTCTGAATCAAAATCTAAGCTTGCTTGAGCTTGTCTTCCCCGAGCATAATCTGGTTGAGGATTATCGAGAACCCACCTATCCATCTGATTGAGTAAAGGCTTATTTGCGTTTAGAAATTCCTCACTCCATGCAGTACTTCTTCGAATAGCCATAGCTTGTTCAAGAGAAATTGTTTCAGTTGGATAAGTAAACATTGCTGCAAGCATCTTATCTGAAGCTTGAATCGCTCGCTTGTTTGCAGCCCCGAATGCAGTGGATGAGATTGCTAAACCTGCCACCATTTCTGGATGAGAAATCGTTAATTGTTGTGCGATATATCCTCCCATACTAATCCCAAGAACATGAGTATGTTTTATCCCTAGTGCATCAAGCAATCCCTTTGCATCATCTGCAAACATTTGAATTGAATATTCCTCATCCGGTTTAGACGTCTTTCCTGCTCCACGATTATCGAATATTATCACTTTATACTTCTGACTGAATGATTCCAACTGTCTAAACCAAGTCCAGATTGCAACACCCCAGCCTTCCAATAAAACTAATGGAAATCCATCTGAAGGTCCATGTATCTCATAGTAAATCTTAATATCATTAACGTTTATGTATGGCATTTTATCTCCTCATATCATACTTATCATTATGAAACCATTGCAAACATTATAAAAAATACTAGAAATGTACCAATAAGAGCAAAAATCCAATAATCATGCTCATAGATGAATAGCTGCCGTCCAGTCTCTTTCAATGACCGTGAACGTCTTTGAAGTGAACCTACAATACCATAGGGAAAGAAGAGGACAATGATTATATATAGAACACCTAGCACGACAAGCCACCATTCACCAAACCCTGGAAAGATATTCTCGATTAGATCTACAAGTCTTAATTCTGAGAATACCACAACTCCCGTACCTAGGAATGGACCAATCAAAGTCCCTAAACCTCCTACAATGGTATAAATCATTGCATCAATAGCAATTTCCACACCTAAACCGGTATGGGGATCTAATGTACGAATATAAGGAGAAAATAAAGCTCCAGAAAGAGCAGCTATTCCCCCAGCAATAGCAACAGTAATAATCTTATATCGGTATGTATTGTAACCTAAGGCCTGTACTCTTTCTTCATTTTGAGCTATTGCTGTTATCACCCTTCCAAAGGGAGAGATAGATAATCGTTGAATAAACAGGTACACAACCACCATTGAAGTAAGGGCAAGATAGTATTGGACAGGAATTGTGAATAAGTATCTTTTAGAAGTAAAAAAGAGTGAAAAGACATTTGAAGCCACAACAAGCCCAACAATAATGAGTCCCAATATCATTAATCCAATCTTTCTCGAAGTTAATTCAAATTTTTCCGCTTTTTCTGTAATTTCATTAACTTTTTGATAATCAAATGGGTTCACGGGTAAACGAGTAGATATATACTGCACAACCATGAAAATGAAAGCAATTATTACTAGTAAAGCAAAGATAGCAAAAATTAAGTAAGTAAACTGATTTTTGATTAAAGGAGGTATTTCCACTCTCAGACCTGTTTCCCCACCTGAAATATCTGAATTTGTTTTGAAGAATTCAAAAACAAGCATTGCAATTGCAAGAGCAATAAAAGCAAATCCTGTTCCACGTAACCTATCAGTTGTAGCACCCATTACAGCACCAACAAAAATTCCAACTAGGATAGTCAAGAATAAAGCGAAAGGATATGGTAGACCAGATATTAAGCTTATCGGAAACGGCATAGCCTTATTAGTAAAAATAAATGCAAACATATAAGCTCCAACCCCGAAGAGTAATGCTTGTCCAAAATTTAAAAGGCCAGAACGACCTAGCTGTAGATCAAAAGACATTGCTAAGATTCCAAATGTAAAAATCAGCGTTAATGTGTGTAGGAGAGTTCTAAGTGATGAAGTTTCAGCTGCTGTTAATAACGGTAGAAAATATAGAAAAGCTACTACCGTAATAAAAACCCTATTTTTCGACAAATATTTGTCTATTTTTGATAACGTAAGATAAGACATGATAAATCTCTCCTACTAGTGTTCTCCTGTTAATCCTCCTGGTTTGAATACCAGTATTACTGACATGATGATGAATACTATGATGCTCGATATATCTGGGAAGAAATACTCGCAGAATTTTATTGACATGCCCACAATGAGTGCTCCGAAGAACGTTCCTTCAAAACGTCCGTAGTGAGCCCCGCCTACGACTACGATTACAAACGCAAAAATTAGATAAGTGGTCCCATGTCCTGTATTCGCACCTAACCAAGGTACCAGAATTACGCCTGCCAGTCCAGCTAAAGCTGCTCCAACCATAAAAACAAGTGTGAATAACCGTGTAATGTTTATTCCAAGCGCTTCTACCATTTCCGCATCCTCAATTCCAGCTTGGATTTGTAGACCAACCCGAGTTTTTTGGAATACAAGGAACATCCCACCAGCGAAGAGAAAACCAAAGATTATCAAAAAAATTTGGTAAACCTCAAAGACTAGTCCCGTTCCAAGATTAATTACTCCACCTAAAAAGAAATAATTAAGTTGTGACGACGAATCGAGAAAGAATGTCTGGAATGGGGCCCCCCAGATTATTTCCGCCAGTTTAGCAATAATAAACATGAAACCGATGGTTAGTAGAATTTGACTTGTCACATTTCCATAGTATTTTTTGATGGTGAATACTTCTATCCCCCCTCCAATTACTGCTAATATAGAAGCTGTCCCAATACAGGCAATGAAAAATGCAAGAAGTGACACAAAAAAGTTGTTATTGAGAAAAGCAGTATCAAGGAGATAAATTTCTGACGCAAGATAGATCTCATA
Source organism: Candidatus Hodarchaeota archaeon (assembly GCA_016840035.1). Taxonomy (GTDB): domain Archaea; phylum Asgardarchaeota; class Heimdallarchaeia; order Hodarchaeales; family Hodarchaeaceae; genus Hodarchaeum. The sequence continues at coordinate 11,408 of JAEOTC010000231.1, forward strand.
TCCAATAAAGCCTCCTAGCATAAAAAAAGCTCCATGCGCAAAGTTAATGACGTCACATAAACCGAAAATAACGAAAAATCCACTAACCATAAGGAAAAGAAGCATGCTATATGCTAACCCATCGATAATTGATCGGCCGAATTTTAAGGTGAAAGCGTCTACTGATATTTCAATTTGAGAATAAGCCCAATAGATTGATAGGATCAAAATGATCACTAATGTTAAAATCTTAACAATTCGACTTGTAAGAATAAATTTCTTAATTTTTTGGTATATACTGGTTTCTATACTCATAATTTTCACCTTACGTTGTAGTTACTCCAAGATGTCGTGATACAAGTTCTTTATCTGCAGTAAGTTTAGCCATATCTTCACCACTTGCTACAATTTTCCCATCATCAAAGATATAGTATCGGTCCCCTAATGCTGTCACGGATCGGAAATTTTGTTCTACTAACAGAATTGTTTTTGTTTCTTTAAGTTGACTAAGAGATCTCAATAGATTTTTGGAATAGAGAGGCGATAATCCTTCAGTTGGTTCATCGATAAGAAGAAGATCATTTTCATTAACAAGAGCTCGTGCGACGGCAAGCATCTGTTGTTGACCTCCAGAAAGACTTCTTGCCTTATTTTTCCAAAATTGTTTGAGATCAGGAAATAGATTGAAAATATATTCAAATTTATCTTCCTGATTCTTTGTTCCAGATCTTCGCATAGCAACAAGTAAGTTCTGTTCGACAGTAAGGGTGTTAAATATGCGTCGTGTGTCGGGAACATAGCCTATTCCTTGTTGAACTATTTTATGTGCTGGGAGATGTGAGATTTCATCCCCTTTAAAGCGAATGCTTCCTTGTCTTGGTGGAAGTAATCCAAGAATGGCTTTCATAGCTGTAGTTTTTCCTGAACCATTACGACCAAGGAGTACAGTCACTTCACCTTTTGGGACTTCAAAAGAAACTCCGTGTAAAATATAAAAAGACTGGATATATACATGGATATCATTAACTTCAAGCAGACTCATATTCATCACCTAAATTAAATCCTCATCTGTACTTCCCAAGTACGCCTGCAATACGTCTTTATTCTCCTTTATCTCTTGTGGTTGTCCTTGTGCAATTTTCTTTCCATTAGATAAGACTATTATCTCTTCTGATATTCTCATCACAACATCCATTTTATGTTCAACAAGAATTACTGTTAGATCCTTCCCGAAACGCTCTTTTACTCGAAGGATTGCATCAATTACTTCTGGAATTTCCTCTACAGACATACCCGCGGTCGGTTCGTCAAGTAGAAGTAGCGAAGGTTTAGTTCCAAGAGCCATGGCAATTTCTAATTTTCTCTGTTCTGCATGTGGTAGCAATGTTGCAGGGACAAATAATCGGACTGGATCTAAACCAACGATATCTGCAATCCCATAGGTTTCATTATGCAATACTTCAATGTCTCCTGCTCGTCTGATAATATCCGAAAGCTTAATCTTCCCTTTTAGATAGTGACCTTGAATAGAAAGTCGAATATTCTCGAAAGCGGTTAGATAAGGAAAGATATTCGTTATTTGATAAGATCTAGAAATTCCATGTTGAGAACGTTGATGGGGAGGAGAATTTGTAATGTCTTTACCATTAAATAGGATTGATCCTTCTGTAGGAGGAAGAACTCCAGTGATTAAATTAAAAAAGGTGGTTTTACCAGATCCATTTGGGCCAATAATAGTCTTAACAGACCCTCTTTCAATTTCTACATCGACCATGTTAACTGCGGTTAATCCACCGAATTTCTTGGTAATTTTGTTGGTCTGTAGAATGATATCATTTGTAGCTGAATTCATTTTTATTCCTTCATTATTGTGACTTAACTTAACATAACCTCTGCTTCACCCGTGATAACCTCTATTTCATCTTGGTTTTTACAGATTGTTTTTAGCCTTATTCTCTTTTTATCATCCTGCTTACTTATTACTTCAACATATGTATTAATAGTATCACCAATTCTCACTGGCCGCTTAAACTTAACTTGCTGAGAAAGGTAAATAGTGCCTGGTCCAGGTAGCTCTTTTGCAAGAACTGTGGAGATAAACGATGCAGAAAGCATCCCATGGGCTATTCTTCCTTTAAAAATTGTTCCTTTTGCAAATTCTTCATCTAAATGGACAGGATTATGATCTCCTGATACTTCTGCAAAATTCACAATATCTTGTTCCGTAATTGTTCGAACATATTCTGCTGATTGACCGATTTTGATATTTTCATACGTATTTTTCGTCATTTCTATCCAGACTTTAATTTATAATTCATATCACTCTATTTACAGCATTATACTGTTCCCCAACGAATTACTCCAGCATTCCAGGCCCATCCAATTCCTGCTGCTGCAAACACGACATAATCTCCATCCTTAATCATACCTTGTCTCACTCCCCTATCAATTGATAAAATCATATCATTTTGACCATTATGACCAATATCATCTAGGTAAATAGATTGTTTGTATGGATCAACCCCGATAGCTTTCGCTACATATTCGAATGCTGAACGCTTCATATGGAGTAATGCGAAGAAATCTATATCCTCTCTTGTAATCCTTGACATGGCTAATGCTTCGTCAATAACTCGGACAAAAGACTCCATTGAAAAACTATCAAGCCGTTCTTTTAATCCACTCGGATCGGATACGTCTAAATAAGTTAATTCTTTCTCGATAGCTTCTGATGAAATTGGATGAACGGTACCTCCTGCAGGAACATATACATCATCTGCAAATCGTCCATCTGAAACTGCAGATATTCCTAGTATTTCATTCGTTTTGCTATCGCCTTTGACTATAATAGCAACACCACTAGCTGCTAAACTAATCATAAATCTAGTACGTGGATTTTTATAATTAATTAGATCCGAATTTCTGTACCCAGAGGCAATTAATACTCGCTTCATCTCTGGGTAAACCTGTAATAGACTCTTAGCTAATAGTATACCAACAGGTAAACTGCCACACCTTTGATTAATATCAAAAGCCCATGGTTTTTTTGGACACCCAAGGTATTTCTGAAGTTTAATTCCGTACGTTTGCATTGGATATTCAGAGTACACTTCGCCAGCCCAAATGATGAGGTCTATATCTTCGGCAGTAAGATTAGCTTGTTTTAGAGCTTTTTTTGCTGCTTCTGCTCCCATATACACAGTGTGATCTTTTGGACCAGGGACTGTTTTTGCTTTTAATCCAAATTTTGATTCCAGAATATCTTTTGGAATTCCAGTTTCTGACGAAATTAAATCACTAGTGTGCCGTTCTTCAGGAAGGTACACTCCCCATGATTCGATTCCTACAGGACGTTCAGTCAGTTTGATTCACCTTCATTCATTTTAACTCCCGTTTCAATATTTTTCCTGCAGCTGAAAGAGGTAATTCCTCTTTTATCACAATGTATCTGGGAATTTTATATTTTGCGAGTCTCTCGGTTAAATATTTTCTTATTTCTGTCTCTTTTATTGATTTTCCAGGTTTTAGAGTTACATAAGCTTTCCCTACTTCACCCCATTTCTCATCAGGTACTCCTATGACTGCTGCTAGTGCAACAGCTTCATTCTTGTATAATGCTTCTTCGATTTCTACTGGATAAATATTCTCACCCCCTGAAATATACATCTCTTTAGAACGTCCTACAATATAGAAAAATCCATTTTCATCCTGTTTAACCAAATCACCTGTATGCATATAGCCATCTGACCTGATTGCTTTCTTTGTCTCCTCAGGTTCTTCCCAGTATCCTGAAAATATATGAGGTCCTTTAATCAGTAATTCTCCAACTTCTCCTTGGGGACATTCAGTACCAGTCTTTGGATTGACTATTTTTAGATCATTATGAAACACAGGGTAACCTACTGATAGAGGATGCTGTTTTATTTTATCCTCTGGAAGGTAGAAGTTGTTTGGTCCAGCTTCTGTTAGTCCGTATCCCATTTTCATAAGTTTACCCTTTTCCCAGTAGCGTTTCATGACCTCTTCAGGACAGGCCGCACCACCTGAAATAAATATCTTGACGGCCTCAAAATTTGCAGTTTGAAAGTTTGGTGACATCGACATCATGTGGAACATAGTTGGTACTCCCACTACAATAGTGCATTTTTCTTTCTCTATTAAACGGAGAGTTTCATCTGGATCAAAATCACCCATTAAAATTGTTTTTCCCCCTTGATGATAACAAGGAAGAAATAGGACGTTCCATCCACCAGTATGAAACAGAGGAAACAGTAATGGTTCCACCTCATCTGGATGTAAATTCCATGTAAGTATCGTATTTATCGAATTCCAGAAAATCATGCGATGCGATAGGACTGCTCCTTTTGGAAGTCCTGTTGTTCCCCCAGTAAATAGTATAAGATGGGGATCTTCAAAATGTACAATAGGTCGCTCTATATTAGTTTTTTCTTCTTCTTGTGTAAATTCCAGATAGGATTGATCCCCATCTACCGTTTCACTTCCCATTGCAATATACAATGGGATTTTTACAGTTTCTCTTGATTTCATTACTTTTTCTTTAATTGTTGGATCATAAAACATGATAGTGGGAGAAGTTTTTTCAATTAGATAAGTAAGCTCTGCGGGAGCTAATCTTATATTGTATGGTACGAGAATTGCACCTAATTTACCAGTAGCAAAGAATAAATCTAGACTCTCAATACGATTCTTGGAATATAAGGCAACTCTATCTCCTTTAGATATTCCCCTTTTCTTCAAAGCGTGTGCTAACTGATTAGCACGATAATTCATTTCTTCAAACGTATATCGTTTCTTCTCAATATTATCGACTATTGCTTCTAACTTCGGTGTAAGTTGAGCTCGTCGTGCGGAATAATCACCAATCCATGACCAATCATCATTCATCGTAATATTCAACCGTAAATAACCTATAGTTCGTCAAAGAAGTTTTTACGAATTTCTATTGTTTGTATCGGGAGATTCATCTTTAAGGAGGGAGAAAAAAGGGAGAAAATTTAGTAAATTAATACTAAATTTATCTTCGTCGTTTCAAGATTACGGGTACCGCGGCAAGGAATCCTACTGCAATTACAACAGTAGTAATGTCAAATCCAGGCGCTGCACCTCCACCAAAGCTTCCAGGTTCATAATCTGTTAACACTGGAGGAGCAACCGATTCTGCTGATAGAGTTTGGACATGTTTAGCAATTAAGAAACCAAAAGTCTCTGAGGTTGGTCGATCATCTTGCCAAATTTCTGCAATGTACATCTCTGACAATCCTTGGTGATCTTCAGGCCTAAGTCGTGTTGGACCTTTTGGAGTAGTAATTGTCAGATTACTCTCAAGGTGATTTATCATATCTCCTACATCAAGATCTTTGACTTCACTAGTAACATCGACAATAAATTGAGCGGTACCAAAGCCAGATGCGGTGAATAATTCAGGAACTTTGTAATTGAGTCCAAAAGCACCATTAGGTTTGATATTTCTGGTTTTATGTTCGGCTACCATCCAATCATTGACATCGTTGTCTGGAAGTTCATAACCATATACACAAAGACCTGTACCTCCAACAAGAGTGCTATTTCCTCCAAAGCTAGCCTCAATAGCATTCATAGAGAATATATCGATAACAGCACCAGAAACATTCATTGAGTTGTAGATTGCAAATGTTTCCATGTCTTTGTATAGATTCGTAAAGTCTCCAGCCCAGATTATAAACAAGGCATCAATACCAAATATCGCATCAGCGGTAATTAAATTAGTTAATGCTGCGGAAAAGTCAGTAGCAAATAAACTGGCATATTGAATGCTAGTAACACTTCCACCTTTTTCCTCAATAACTGCCTTCATGGTTTCTACTCCAGAATATCCGAAAGAATAGTCTGCAGCAAGAAAAGCACATTTTTTAGCACCAATAGTGTCCATCATATAGCTTACACCAGTTTTCGCATCGTGCCAATTATTTCGTGCAATTCTGAAGATATAAGGATTGAAGTTATCAGCAGTTAATGATGCATCTGCAGCTGGCCCCATGAAGAATAAAGTCTCATATTCCTCTGCGATTGGTGCAATTGCACCAGCAACACTGCTATATGTTGCACCAGCAAGAATATCCATCTGATCAGTTTCAATGGCTTGAACAGCTAAAGTAGCTGCATCTGTAACGGAACCTTTCGTATCATAGTATGTAATCTCATATGGTCGACCCGCAGGTGTCGCATTTGTTCCATCAGTTGCATAATCAAGCCCCAATTCGAATCCTTGAATTGACCAAGGTGCGTAGAACGACAAGGAGGCGGTCGTCATTGGCGCAAAATACCCAATCTTAATTGGGTCATCAGCCGCAGCCTTTTCTGTCACAGCTGTTAATGGAACAACTGTCATAAGTGGAGCTACAGCCAATATGGCCAAGATAAATAACATAGAATAATTCTTTTTCATATTCATTTCATTCCTCCAAATCATAGTGATTTGGGAAAGACGAGCTCTTCAAAATATGAACTTACTATATAAATCTTATGGGAATTGATATTACAGAAATGGGTATTACAAAAATGATATCTCTTGTATTGTGTCATAAAAGAGTGAGATTTAATTTTCTACTAGAAAGAGAAAGGATTATTGATTATTACTTAAATAATCAAGTTTAGTAAAAGTTATAAAGTTTAAGTTACGACAAAAATAGTTAAGTATGTACTTAAGACAGTAAAAGAACCTAAAAATCTAATAAAAAAAACCAATTTTTCGGGTTTAAAATTCTGACAATATATTCAGGTATGTATACGAGGTGACATGATAGATTGCCAATCATGTTAGATGAAATTTTCAAACCTAAATCCCTTACTAAAAAGGGAGTTCCTTCAATCAAAATAGTTGCGGGAATAATAGGAAATTGTTGGATTAAACCCATGAAAAACCGTGAAATTGCAAATAAACTATCAGTGAGTGACGCTGTCATATCAGATGCAGTTAATAACCATTTAAAAAGGGCAGAAGTTCTTGTAATAGAACCTTCTTCATCCGAAAAACGATTTAAGAATAATTTAAATTTTCTTGGTATTGTGGAATATTTTAGTGAGATTTCTGATTGGAAAGGAGATCAAAATGAAATTGTGTCTGCTATTTTATTTAATCGTAAATCAGTGGGAAAATCATTTATTGATTCATTTGTTCTTGGAAAAGCGTATGAATATGGTTTAAATAAGGTTTCCCATCTCTATAAAACGATTCCTGAGCTATTATTTCTACTTATCATGAGTCTTGATGCAACTGCCCCTAAAAATCAAGTTTATCTCCATTTCTTACGAAGTGTTTATCGTTCAATCATGCTTAAGGCTCAAGAGGATCATCCTGAGCTTGTTTATGTGTGGTCAGGACTAACGTGGTTCATGATGGACTTTGATAGTTAGGAGTAATCATTCACTCTAGA
>JAEOTC010000232.1 GCA_016840035.1 Candidatus Hodarchaeota archaeon
CACAATAAGTATATTTGTGACAAGAAAGAATACAAATTCTTCGATGGGTAAAATACCACCTAAAAGCACTCCTGTAGATGTTGCTAGAGTGATTGTCCAAATCCCAGAAGAGATTGCAAAAGCATCTACAAGCGATAAATAGAAGGTACTCATTGTGATTATTGTCACTAGCAATCTAGATTGTTGTTTAATAATATCAAATCCATACAAAACTTGAATTGCGATAGGAAATAACCCCCAAATTAGGATTAAAGACAAGTATTCAAAGCGAGTAATTTCATTGAGAAATATAAACATAGAAATTCCCCAGATACCCAATATGACTATTGTCGAAGAAATATTTGCCCTAACTGAAGGTGAGAAATTATCTTTATTACTTTTTGAAAAGAAGGATAATCCAATGAAGAAGACTGAACCGACAAAGAGGGATTGTAGAATAAAAAATGCATATTCTTCTATAGGAACGAACCCAATGAGAAAACCAATAATCTTTGACGGATCGTAGAACCAAATGTTGTTTGCGACTAGATAGTTATCCCAAATAGGGGTGTAAAGAAGTGCTATTATTGCCATTCCAATAAGAGAAGTTGTGAATAATTTTGGTGTAACGGTAGTTGTTGAAAATAATTTTTTACGAAGGAAATACAGAGTAGTTAGTGAGAGAATTAAAGGAATCACAATGAAAATAACAAGAAACCAAAAGTAAGTCATTTTTAACACCTCTAGTTTAGACTATCGTATTGTCCGTTTTTCTGGGATTGATGTTGCGATCCATTACCGTTCATGAGGATTAGATCGGTTGTAACTTTGGCACTAGCAACTACACCTGGAAGGCCCGCCCCAGGATGTGTACCTGCTCCTACAAGATATAATCCTTGTATATCTTCAGACTTGTTATGAGGTCTAAACCACGCTGATTGGGTAAATATGGGTTCTAACGAAAATCCCGTACCTTTCATACTATTATAATCTTTTTCAAAGTCGAGAGGTGTTAGTATCTTGTCTACAACTAGATTATCCAGAAGACCAGGAAGATGATTCTCATCCAAAAATGTTAGAATCTTACGTTTAAAAGGTTCGGCCATTTCTTCCCAGTTTATTCCTGAATCCTGATTTGGAACAGGAATCAAAATGTAAAAGGTTTCATTTTCTCCGTCAGGTGCTAAATTGGGATCTGTACGAGTTGGAACGTGAAGGTAAGATGAAAAATCTTCTGTTAAAGTCTTCTTTTTAAAAATATCAGTTAATAATCCTTTATATCTAGGGCCCATAATTATAGTGTGATGTTTCATATCAGGATATTGTTTTTTCGTTCCAAAATAGATAACTACAAGGCCCATTGAGTATTTAGCTTTCTTATATCGCTTATCAGAGTTCTTTTTCCGCCATTTGGGATCAATTAGCTTGGTATACGTAAAGGCAGGATCTGCATTGGAAATAACAATATCAGAAGGAAAAAACGTATCGTTTGCAGTCCTTACCCCTTTTACCTTTTTATTTTCGACAATAATTTCTGATATTTCACTATTAAGAACGATTTCCCCACCTAATTCGGTGAATAGATTTCCTAAAGCTGAAACAAGAGCGGTTGTTCCTCCTTTGGCGAACCAGATTCCATATTCCTTCTCAAGAAATTGAATTAAGCTATAAATAGAAGGTACAGAAAAAGGATTTCCACCTATAAGTAATGGATGGAAGCTGAAGACCATTCTGAGCTTTTCATTCTTAATATATTTTGAAACAAATCCATAGTTAGATCTGTAGGATTGAAGTTTCATCAATGAAGGAGCAACTTTTAGCATTGAACTGAAACTTGTGAATGGACGAAATGACAAATCTTCAAACCCCTTTTCGTAAATAGGTTTTACAGCCTTCAACATTCGCTTATACCCATTTACATCATCAGGTGCAATCCGCTCAATTTGAGGGATATTTTTTTCTGGATGTGCATAATCAAAGGTTGTACCATCATCAAATACTACACGGTAATATGGTTCTACTGGAAGTAGCGTGACATAATCTTCCATCTGCCTATTTGCTTGCGTGAATAAATCACGAAAAAGCTGTGGCGCAGTGATTACGGTGGGTCCTGCATCAAAAGTATATCCATCGAGATGAAAAACTCGTGCTCGGCCACCAATTTGTTCAAGTCTTTCGAGTATAACTACATTATAACCTGCAGTTTGCATTCTGATTCCAGCAGCTAATCCACCGATACCAGAGCCTATAATAATAACATTTTTACTTTTAGGTTGTTTACCCATAATATTTCACCATATTATGCTGATTGTTTGTTTAGATCATTTTTTTTCTTGAATGATTGGTTTGACATCTGAATCAAAACACTTTTAATTCATGAACTAAAATTAATTCATGAACTTATAAAGATTCTGCAAGTGTGCAAACACGAACATGGTGAACAAAAAAAATGTATACAACAAAAATTAGCGAATGGGAATTGATCCCCTCTTCATTTGATATGAAATACGAACTATTTGATGGAAAGCTAGAAGAAAGCTACAATTTCTGTTTGGATTGGATGTCAGAACACTCTAAATCCTTTTTCTTTGCATCGAGATTCTTACCTGATGATCAAAGACGAAGTGTTGCTGCTCTGTATGCTTTCTGTCGATTGACTGATGATATTGTCGATGAGGCCCCTATAGGGACAAGTAAGGCCGAGTTAAATCAATCACTTGATGAACTAAAAACAATCATAGATAAACTTGCTCACGGCTATACTTCGTCAAATCCTATTTTACAAGCATTTGGTGATACTGTTAAACGACATAATATTCCTATGCATTATATGCACGAATTAATTGAGGGTATCCGAATGGATTTGAATGTTACGGAGTACACTACTGATGAAGAACTAGATCTCTATATGTTTCGCGTTGCTAGTACCGTCGGATTGATGATGACACATATATTTCTAGATAACCCTGCACCTGAGACACTCGAGCGTGCTGCTGATCTAGGTAAAGCTATGCAACTTACAAACATACTCAGAGACATTAAAGAGGATTTCGAGAGAGGAAGGATATATCTTCCCGAAGAAACACGCAAACACTATAGTGTGGATGAAGGTGATCTTCGTGGAGAAATAACTACAGATAAACTCCAAAAATTGATCGAATTTGAAATTATAAGAGCTAAGAACTTTTACGCACGAGCTGATCTTGGTATCAAAGATTTACCTCCTACTGCTGCTTATACTATCAAAGTTGCATCTCAAGTATATGGAGAAATATTAAACGAAATAAAACGTATGGACTATCAAGTATTAAGAAAACGTGCAGTAGTTTCAAAGCTAAGAAAGATAATCCTCGCTACCAAGGTTCGGCTGGAGTTTCTTAGGAAAATTTAAAACTACATGAA
>JAEOTC010000233.1 GCA_016840035.1 Candidatus Hodarchaeota archaeon
GGTAATGAAAGAGACCTAGCGGAATTTCTGAAAACGGAATTAGACAAATTAGGGTTAAAATGTAGAATGGAGGATGTAGAACCCAACAGGCCAAATATTTATGCTAAATTGGAGGGTAGTAGTCCTGGTAAAAGGTTGAACTTCAATGGTCATCTTGATACTGTCCCTATTGTGGATGGATGGACAACTGATCCATTTGATCCCGTGATCAGAGATGGTAAAATGTTTGGTTTAGGTTCCTGTGATATGAAAGCTGGAATCGCGTGCATATTGACAATGTTGAGGGCCTTCGTAAATTCAGATCAGAAATTTAGTGGAGAGCTATTTTTCTCTGGAGTTATTGACGAAGAAGCCTATGGAAAGGGAGCAAAAGCAATGCTTAAGTCGGAATATGGAATAGTTGACGCAATAGTCCTCGCAGAACCATATTCCGGAGATGAGTTGAAACCAATTCCGCTTGGATTGACTGGTAAAATCCTCTATGACATTACTGTTAGAGGCAAAGCAGCTCATGCTTTTCGTCCTCATTTAGGAATAAATGCAATCGAAGAACTGGGAAAGATTCTTGGTGCATTAGATAAACTCTGTACAGTAGAACATCCCGTATATGGGAAAGGAAATTACTCAACTTTGAAAATTGAGGGAGGATATGATGTCTACTCGGTTATTGTACCTTATTATGCGAGAATGGAAGTGAATCGACTTCTTCTCCCAAATGAAACAGTTCAATCAGCACGAGAAGAAATGCAATCATTGATTTCATCTTTAAATCTTACAGCAGAAGTAGAGGTCCAACTGAAACCCCCTCAGTATGAATCGTATGTAATTGATAAAGAAGAACCAATTATGAGAATATTTGATTCGGTATATAAGACTATTATGAAAAAATCCCCGATTTATAGATTCACTCGGGGTATAACAGATGCTAATATATTTGCTGGGGAAGGAAATATCCCTTGTTTACATCTAGGACCACATCAAGAAGTTGCGCATCAAAAAGATGAATTTGTTTTGCTAGATTGGTTAAATCCTCTTTCTAAGATGTATTCTCTAATTGCTTATGGTTTTCTTAGCGAAGAGTAAGAATTCATGCCAATAATAAGTAATTCCAGGCTGTGAGTAATAGTGAAAATTGGAGAAATATCAGGTGAAGTTGCATTCATTCCAGGCGCAGTTAATATTGGATTAATAAAACTGAGTAAGAATTCAATCATTTTAATTGATACAGGGCTAGATGATAGTACAGCTAAGAAGATTCTTAAGGTTTTGAACCAAGAGAACCTAAAAATTCATTCGATCATCAATACCCATTCTCATGCAGATCATTGTGGTGGGAATAGCTATATTCAAAAAAAGACTGGAACAAAGATTTATGCACCAGAAATTGAATCAACTTTCATTGAACATCCCATACTAGAGCCATGGTATCTTTATTCCGGAGCAGCTCCATTTAAAGATTTGAAAAATAAATTTCTTGCTGCAAAACCGTCTATCGTAAATACTATAATTAATAAGAATCAAAATTCTCTTTTAATAGAAGGAGTAGAGTTAAACATAGTTTCTCTCCCCGGTCATTCACCCAATCAAATCGGTATAGAGGTTGATTCAGTTTGTTTCTGTGCAGATGTCTTATTTTCAGATGAAATTCTTAAAAAACACAAAATATCATTTTTCAGCGATATTGAGACATCGCTTCAATCATTAAACTTTCTTAAGAAACGAACTGACTCTTTTTATGTTCCTTCTCACGCCACTCCTTCACAAAAGGTAAAGAAAATAGTTGACACAAATATCAAGACGATCAATGACATTTCCAATCTTATTCTGAGGAATCTTATTACTAAAAAAACAACTGAACAACTATTAGAGAGATTATGTTCAGTTTTAGAAATTGAGATAAGTCATCCATCACAATATTTCCTTTTGAAAACACCAGTACAGGCATATCTGAGTTATCTACATCAGAATAATCAAGTTAAATTTGAACTTCGCGATAATCAGCTTTATTGGCGTATAGCAGATACTAGCTCCTCTTAGGAAAACCAGTTTAGTCATCTAAGAATTGCGTTAGAAGTGGATTAACAATCTCTGAATGTGTGTAATGAGGAATGTGCCCAGAATTGGGAATCGAATGAAATTGAGCTGATGGAATTACACTTCGAGCTTTATGACTTGTAGAAAATGGAATAACTGTATCTTCTTCCCCCCAAAACAATTGCATAGGAATTTTACTTTCTTCTAAATATCTATACGATTGTTCAAGAGTATCGAAAGGTGTATAACTTATAGTTGATAGAATCGCGTTTAGAAATCCTTTGTATACTAATTGCGTTTTAAATTTTTCCAAATATTCATCTACGTGGTCATAATTATGAAAATCGTCCATCTGTCCATTTATAATTCTTTGGTGTCCGCCCATAAGTTTGACAAGTATTTTATTAAGATAGGGAACTTTTAAAATAGAGGGAAAAAGAGGTTTTTCGGTAGGAAAACCAATTGGATCTACAAAAGAGATTTTATTGATTTTTTCAATATTTTGTTTTGCAAATTCGACTGCAATTCCTCCACCCATGGATAATCCTACAATACTGAAACGTTCCTTGTCTAAATCTAAATTCTGAAGTAATTCTCCAAGCTGTATGACAAATAATTCAAAGTTATACCTCACTTTTGGTCGATCTGAATAACCTCGGCCATATAAATCATATCGGAGGACTTTAAACCCTTTAGATACAAGATAATCGAAATTGTGATCCCAAACCATCAAAGGGGAGGAAAATCCATGAATTAGCACCACAAACTTGTTCACATTACTTCCCTTTAATTCATAATGAACAGTTCCCTGAGTAAGTTTAACAAACTCACCGGGAAGGTTTTCTCGTGTTTCGTCTGTCAATTCGAGTAATTCATATTTCATATCAGTTCCAGCTGAATTGTTTAATTTTCTCTCAAAATAGAAGATTTATAATTACATAATGAAAAGAGATATTGCTAGATAGAATCCAAAGCTTATATTGTTATACTATAATATTATATGAATTGACTGAATTGACTCATGGTTTTTAATCTAAAATTCCCAAAATCATTTCAATTCAATAAGTTATACTTCTTAAAGAATCCCTTCTGAGAAAAAGTAAGTAGAGGGTGATTCTAGAAAGAAGCACCACAGGATCGGCATAAGCGATTGGTAATTGGGTTTTCTACTCCACAGACGGGACAATCGTGAACCGCATCATCACCACTCGGAACTTCAGATGAACCGACTAATGGTGTTAATAGTATTTTACTTTGCTCTATGACATCAATATTCCAAAGTGAACCTGCTCCCGGTAATTGATTTAACACATTACCAGGTAATGTGATTCGATTATCTGCATCTTTAATTACCATCCGTGAGGCGTCGAGCTTCGAAAGATCGATTCCCTTCTCATGCTCACCCAACATTAAACCGTCTCGCAGTTCAACACTACGATCTGCATATCCAGCAACATGAGAGGAATGAGTTGCGATGAGAAAAGCCATACCTGTATCCCGATTCAGTTGTTTGAAGAGTTCTAGAAGATGCACACTCTTTTTGAAATCTACATTCCCAGTTGGTTCATCCGCAATTATTAATCTTGGATTATTAGCCATTGCTCGTGCAATAGCAACTCGTTGTTTTTCGCCTCCACTCAACCGATTAGCTAGTTGGTTTTTTCGATGAAGGACGCCCATTAAATCGAGAAGTTCAAGTGTTCGTTTCTTCCTATAGGTATAAGCAATGCCAGCCAAAGCCATGCTTTGACTCACATTGTCAAAAGCAGTCAGATCTGGAAGAAGATTGCCTTCTTGAAAAACGAAACCTATTTTCTCACGTCTAAATGTAGTTAGTTCTTCTTCAGGGGTTTTCATGATATCTTGACCTTCAAAAATCACTGACCCGGCTGTGGAACGCATTAACCCTCCGAGAATTTTCAAAAGGGTAGATTTTCCACTTCCAGAAGGACCAACAACAGCAATAAAATCCCCATAATTTATATCCAGACTTACACTTTTCAGTGCAACGA
>JAEOTC010000234.1 GCA_016840035.1 Candidatus Hodarchaeota archaeon
AAATGCCTCTAAAGTATGAAAAATTCGTAATAGAGACTCTTTCAGGTAGTTTCTGGGTATATTTGTGAATAGCGGACTGGTTTGTTGTATCTCTTCTGCTATAGCTCCAATCATCTTTCTTAAATTATCACTATAGTCTTTAAATAGTGTCTGATTTGATAATATTGCTTGATTGACCGCTATATGGTACTGATAATTCTCTCGATGAATTCTTAGATGTTTTTGGATCAGATGCTCAATCAATTCAGGTAAATTTTCCTCATTCATGTTGTTGAAGTCTTCTATATCAAAAATTTTGTTAGAAGTATGTTCAAGGGTTCCTTTCATTATTGATGATTTGCCTTCAGGGAAATAACGGTAAATTGTACCGATACTAATCTTGGAAACCTCTGCAATAACATTCGTTGTGATTTTATCATACCTAACTTCATTAAGGAGTCTGTAAAAAGTTTTGTAGATAGCATCAATTTTTTCTTGCTTATTCCGAGAAAATTTTTTTGGTTTCTCCATATTCTCATGAAATCCCTGCCTATAAATTAAACTTTTTAACTGAGCAATGCTCAGTTATTTTTTAGAAGAGAAAATGATTACAATGACCAACCATCTTGCGAAATATAAAGACTGGAGAAGGATGGCCTTTTTTCTAGCAATGATTGGCGTTATACAATTTTTTGTTTTATGTACTATAGCTATGCTCTTTTATCCTGGTGGTACAGAATTAAATCCAAATATAAATGGGTATTCGTTTTTTATGAACGCTTACAGTGATTTAGGCCGTATTTATTCCCCTTCAGGGATATCAAATACTATTTCTAGGATGCTTTATGTAATAGCTTTGATCTCCATCAATGTACTCTTAATCCCTTTTTACTTATCAATGAATTATTTCTTTAGGGAGAATAATACTGAACGTATATTCAGTCCTTTGGCAACCATATGTGGAATAATATCAGCTTTGTTTGGTATTGGAACAGCTCTTTTTCCTGTCGACCTATTTCCTACCATCCACTTATTTTTTGCACTAATTTTCGGATTATTTTCTTCTCTTATGCTTGGTTTTTATACTATTCCTATCTTGTTACATCAATCTTATCCAAATCGCTATGGTTATGTTAACATATCGTATGCAGTTTTATTAGCGATTTATATGCTACTTGTATTAATAAATCCTGTTCCAACGACTGAACTAGAATTAATAATGATAACAACCGGTCAAAAATTAATTCTTATTTCTGGATTTTTCTGCATATTCATTCTAGCTCTTGGAGCTATAAGAAGGTATAATATCTCTTCTTGAAGCAAAGTATATACCATGGTATATACTTTTGTAACCTAAACCAGCCTTTGACGGAGTTCGAGAAAAAGTTAGATACAAGGAAGTTGATCAGATGTTATTTTAATATAACAAACGAAAAAATTGAGAAAAGAACATTTGTTCCTCAGACCTTAAGATTTTGAAGTTGAACTAATCTATCTTCGAAATATTCTCTTATCTTTTACTTCGATGAGGTTGCTTTTCACTCTTCGAAATAAAGGAGAATCTAAACTAATACATTAGATATTTCAGACTTATAACAGGCTTTTTCTCATCGATGTGGGAATATACACGAGAATGTATCTTAAGGTGGTAAGATATTTATACCCTAATCCCCTAGTATTCTTGAATGGTATGAAAGGAATAAAAGTGTATATTGATCCAAGAATTGAAGAAGAATTTCGAAAAACAGCAATGAAAGTATTTGGTTATGGAAAAGGATCTTTGAGTAAAGCAGCAGAGCAAGCTTTCAAGAAATGGATTCAAGAATATTCGAGTGACCTAGAAACTATTAACATTCCAGAAGATCCAATTCGTGAAATAAGAGGACAACTTGCGGAGATTACTCTCACATCTGTAGAACTTCAACACGGAGTAAAGGAATATCGCATTGGAAGTCAATAGTTTGTAGGGAGTAATCGTGTTAATTGATACAAATATATTCTTGGAAGTACAACTCAATCAGCAAAAAGCACAAGAAGCATCGGAAATATTAGAAGCTGTTTCTAAAAATATCATCCAGGCATATGTCACTGATTTTACCATTGATTCAATTGTACTTATTATGGAACATTATAACAAATCACCAGCCGAAATAAAACAATTCCTTGTTTCTTTACTTGCTTATGAAGGCCTGGATTTCTATCAACTATCTATTTTCGACAAAATTAAAGCTACAGAGTATATGAACTCACTACACCTAGATTTTGATGATGCTTGTATGTATCAAGCCATGAGAGCATTAAAAATCACTACGATTGCTTCGTTTGATACGGATTTTGATAAAATTTCCAGTATCAAACGGTTAGTATCTTTAACTTAGGTTCTGCCCACTATTCCTCTTCAATGTCCATGACTTCTAATATTTAGGGAATATATACCTTGGTATATTTTTTGTAATCTAAACCAGCCTATGAAGACATCGACGGGTGCATACTCATCATTGTTTGCTCTGAATACTTCTTGAAATTTAGTAGCTGTTTTCTCATCATTATCAAATCTAATCTTGGGACAAAAAAGCTTAGAAGTTTACCAATAACGCCGTTTGGAAACGACCATCTAATTTTAACCAAGAGTCGAGATTTTTGCGAATTTAACTTATATATCACATAACTCACTAAAAATTGTCCATAGAGATGAGTAAGAAGTGGATTAGACGGAGATGCAAACGTTATATGTTTGTTAGGAGAATATGCAAGAAGTGGGAATATTGTCATGATTGTTTGTCGTTTTTCTAACTTATGCGCATTTTTAATCAAATAATTAGGGCTTTTTATACCAAAATTATCTAACCAATCGTAACTATACGGAGCATAATTCATCTGGCATACCCATAAAAAGACAATCTTTGGAGAAGCCTCAATTGTGACCCCTCTATAATAGCTTATAGCGTTTTTTAACAAATATCTGTCACAAGGGTATGTCATCTTTCGTTCCTTTAAACTTGTACCCCATGTTTCGTTTACTGACAAAATTAATTTTTCTCCAGTTCCGGTTATTTGATTTTTCACTTATCTTTGAGAGTCTGACACCTTTTAAATTTTCAATCTTTTCGGGGATGTTGATCTAGTTTCCAAAGTTCTAATTTATGATTCTGTAAGAACCTGTATCCATTCTTCTGCTGTAAAATATGCCTTTGACTCACCTGACATACATCTTCTTCTTATAATCTCCAACATACTTGGATAATCTTCTGTTGTATTTCCAGCGTTTACTGTTTCAGTAATTGCAGTATAAAGAAAAAAATCGTGAAAATAGAGAAAATTAGACAAAAGACTAATCCATTTATATTCTAACGTATAAAATTTAGTATAACCTCTGTAAAATGAAGGAATGAATTCCTTTAGAACCTTAATTGCAGAGGTGACAGGTTTTTCCCAAATTAAACTCTATACTACTATTACTATGTCATAAATAAACCAGCCGTAACAACATGAATCAAATAGTATTAGCTTTGTTTTATTATGAATATAGTAGTTTCCCCAGTTTAAATCACCATGAACCATTCCATAAGCGTTTTTCGGTTTAGGGAGAGTTGAAATCCAATTTATCAACTGATTATATACTCTGATAATGTCTTTGTCTTTTTCATGATCGAGAATGGTGTTATATATTAGAAAAATGTCTTCCTCAAACTCTATTCTGTTAGAAGTTTTATTAGGAACAAAATCTATTGATAAGCTATGCATTTTAACTAAGATTTCTCCCATTTTTTCCCACAGAGCTTCATTCCATTCTTGACAAAATAATCTGATTAAGAAATAATACTTCAATCATAAATATACTCAATAATAATAACTTACGGTTTGAGAAGGATTGATAAAGATATTTATTATCTTAGCAAACTATAGACAGATAGAGAGGGAAGTAGAATTCTTAGATCGTAAATAAAGTTCTGAATTAGAAAAATATAAACAGGAGGAAGAGCTATAAACATCATCCTCTAAAGGTTATACTGACCAATACTTTCGAATGGATTTGAGAAAATGAAATCAGAATATGATTTATCGGTTTCAGATGAGGCATTTGGTAAAATAGAGAAGTATATTACTACATCAATTATTGAAGCAATGAAATTTCACCAAACGGAGGGAGCGCTCGTCATTTATTCGGGACAAGTTGACTCTTATGTCGCCACTAGACTAACGATAGCAGCTATTGGATTAGAAAAAGTTAATTTGGTGATTCTCTCTGATGTTGATGAAAATAGACGAAAAAGAATTATAGAAGAAGCGTATAGATTATTTAATATTCCAAGTGAGAGAATTCATGCATTTAAGATTAAAAAAATCATGAAGAAAATTGACACAATAGAAGAAATTGATCCCTCAATATCATCAAGCTTATCTCACCAGAGGATCCACAATATTGGCCACCTGCTTTTAAAATCCCCCTTTGCCCAGAAATTAGTGGAGGAGAAAACTCTGTCGATTGTAGGACCACCAAAATCAGAAAGAGAGAAGTTTGTGGCTAAAATACTTGCGTATTCAAAGCTAAAAAAACGATTAAAGACCCTATTAGCTTATTTGGTGGCTGAAACAGAGAATTTATTATTAGTGAACAAAACGAATAAAACAGAATGGGATTTAGGCTTGCTGACAACGTGGGGGTATGGCCATGTCGGCTCCATTATGCCTTTGGGAAACTTATACAAAACACAAGTAGTAGAAATAGCAAAAATTCTGCATGTACCAAAAGAATTACTTGATAAGACGTATAGCGACATTATGCCTGGTGTAGAGAATAAATATCAATATTTATTCCAGTTACCGTTTCATGAGATAGACCAAATTCTATTACGACTGAAAAAAGGTCTTTCTACTGCTGAAATTGTCAAAGAATTACAACGGAAGGAAAAAATTATCCTGAGAATAGAGTATTTTTACAAAGTCGCTCAGTATATGCTGAATCTGCCCGTGATTCCCTTTTGGTAATTAATTTATTATTTCAATCATTTCCAAGTTTGTCAAAGAACATCGACCTTGTAGTTTTTTGTAAGAATAAATCATTCTATTCCAGCAAAATTGACTGACAACTTTGATTGTTTTTGGTAAAAGAAAAGAAACCTCATCTTAGTGTTAATCCAGCCTTTGACGGAGTTGGGAAATTTTATATATGTTTGAACATACACATAAACATGGTATCGAAAACAATTACTGTGAAAGAAGCAGCTTATCAAGCTTTAAAATCATTACAATTGGAAGGGGAATCTTTTTCAGACACAATTTTACGTATTTCTGGACTATTTGGAAATTTAAGAGATTATTGGGGAGTTGGTACTAAATCTAAGCGTGAGTATGAAGAAGAACTCGCTGAAATTGAACAAAGACGTCACAATTTTTTCCAAGGACGATAAGGTTATGAAGTTCTTGGACACTTCTTTTTTAATAGATGTAATAAGAAAACATGCTCCAGCTAAAACACTTTTAGATGATTTGGACAAAGAAGGTCCTCACATAACAAATACGATTGTAGCTCATGAATTCTTAGTAGGAGCTTTTGGAACAATAAACTCGGAAATGGAACTGAAATTTCGAAATAACCGTCTAAGTGGAATAGTTATTCTGGACTTTGATCTGGCTGCTGCAAATCGATCTGTTATAATAGAAGCAAACTTACGAGCGAAAGGCGAAATGATTGGGGGAGCTGATATTCTAATTGCTGGTACAATGATTTCACGAGGAATTTCAACCATAGTTACAAAGAATACTCGTCATTTTGAGAAAATTCCTCAAATCGCTATCAAAACCCGGTGATTAATGACCAACTTTTTCAATTCATGAATCTATAAGAGGATTTACTGTTGTAATCTATACCAACTATGGACGACGTTCATCATTCAAATCAATTTTTAAATTTCCCTATTATGGACGACAATTTTATATGGTTATATTTCCTTAGATGTAAGCTAGTAATAATACATCAGAATTGATAAAATCATGATTAAGACATTACAGAGTGGGACTAGAAAGCTTAAGAAAGAAACTTATACCCTTTATCTTGTGTATAAAGACTCCCGAATCTCTTGGTGGAAGCGATTATTTCTCGGTATCGTTATTGGTTATGCTTTTTGCCCAATTGATCTTGTCCCAGATTTCATTCCTATTTTAGGTTATTTAGACGATTTGATCTTAGTACCTATTGGTATATCTATTGCCCTAAAACTGATTCCCAAAGAAATCTTTGAAGAATGTCGAGCTAAGGCCAATGAAGAAAAAGAGAAAGATGTACCAATTGGAAAGAAAACAGCTCTTTTAATCATCTTTATTTGGATCGTTGGATTAGGCCTTCTTTTTATATGGATTGTTGATTTATTGAAGATAGTATTACAATAATTTACATCTTTTAACAGTAGTATTGGTTTTTGACTCTTCTTCAGATGTTTTTTGAGTGAAGGTATATACCTCAGTATATACTCTTGTTATCTAAACCAGCCATACGACATTTGTCGTCATTCACCTGTAGATTATTTTCATATCTAGGATATTTATCTTAAACATAAAATTTATTAGTATCTGTCTTACAAATTAATCGTTTTGTCTTACAGAAGAAAATTCCTCTTCAATAAAGGTATATAGAAATGCACATTCCTGACGGTTGGATTGATCCTTTTTTCTTGATAATCACCTGGCTCGTAACGATTGTCATCCTAATGATTAGTATTAGAAAAATGAAAGATATTAATGAAACTCGATTAACTTACATGGCTGTTCTTGCTGGAACTATTTTTGCTGCTCAAATGTTGAACTTTCCGATTCTGGGTGGTACTTCAGGTCATCTTTTAGGAGGTGCTCTAGCTGCATCAATTGTGGGTCCATGGGGTGGGTGTTTAGTCGTTTCTGTGGTATTAGTCATACAAGCTTTTCTTTTCGCTGATGGGGGAATAATTACTCTCGGAGCTAATATCTTTAACATGGCTATTGTTGGGGTCTTTTTAGCATATTTTATTTTAAGGATTTTTATGCTCAATTCCACTCCTAAGGATCGATATCGATATTATGGAGGAGTATTCCTGGGTTCCTTCCTCTCTGTGATAGTCGCTTCCGTTTTTGCGGCGATAGAAATTGGAATTCCTGTAATAAATAATATTTCACAAGTAAAATTCTTTGATTCCATTTTCATCATTTTGTTTTATCATCTTCTTATTGGTCTTGGTGAGGGAATCATTACCGTCATCATTGTGAGATATTTCAATGCTATTCAAATGAATGTATTTCTTGAGATTGATAATCCCTCTTTTTCTTATAATTCTACCAGGAGGAGATAAAAAATGGAGAACCGTTCTAAGATTTTAATTGGATCCGTATTTATTATCATCTTACTGCTTATTTTAAGTCCTTTTGCTGATCCTAATCCCGATGGTTTAGAAAGCGCTGCTGGTGAGGGTAATTACGAAGGTAGTGCGTTTAATTTAGGATTCTTAACTGATTATGGATCTGAAGACTCTTTAATCTATCAATTTGTCCAGAATGACATGATAGCTACCATTGTTTCTGGTTTAATTGGAATAATTGTTGTTGTTGGCATATTCAGTCTGCCTCTTTTATTCTTACGACTAAAAAAAGAGTAAACATTAAATGATAGTTAAACATCATCACTATATCGATCTAAGAACTCAGAAACAGTTATTTGATACTAGGAGTAAACTAATAGGATTAATTGTCATTGTCCTCGGAGGTTCATTGCTTGTTGATCTATTTCAGGTCTCCTGGTATTTTCTTCTTCTTCTTCTCCTCCTCCCTATTTTAAAACCTCGAAGGACATTTTTAAAACAGATTATCTTTACTCTTCCCTTGATTCTTTCTCTTTCATTAATTTCATTTTTTTCTTTTGATCCTCACTCTTTTAGTAATTTTTTGTACGAAGCTGTTCATACTAAAACCTCCTTTGCGTTTTTTACTGCTTTTCGTAGTATTATGATTATATCTTTTATCCTAGTAATCGTCAATTCTGAGGAGTCATTTTTCGAGATTATTTACGGATTGGATGATTTAAAACTACCAGGGTTACTTACAAACCTATTATTTTTGACCTATCACTTTTTCAATCTTATCCAAGAGGAATTTTCACGAATTTTAGATGCTCGTTCAAATCGAATGTTTAGTGAAAGTTCTATCATGCAATTAGGGTCATTAAAACTTATCGGTAATATTTTAGGAGCCTCTCTTGCACGATCATTTAAACGGGCTGAATACATATCAGCTTCGTTGTCTGCAAGAGGATTTACAAGTACTAGTACCTTCTCTCATCCTGAAAAACCATGGACACGAAGTGGTGTTTTATTTATTATCTGCATACTAATTATTAGTATTTTTATTGGGATTTATGGGCAGAATTCACTTATTGATTTGGTTTTAGGATTGAAAACACAATGAAATCGCAAAAAAAATATGCAGTGAGTGTTCGGAATTTAAGTTATAGATATTTGAAAAACCAACCTGAGGTTTTAAGAAACATTTCTATTAATTTTCCTCTTCATAAAATTACAGCCATTGTTGGTCCGAATGGATCGGGAAAAACCACTTTATTAAAGCATTTCAATGGTCTTTTTATGGCTCAAAATGGTGAAGTATTCGTAAATGGCCAGATTGTAAATAAAAAAACTCGTACAACCGTTCAAAAACAAATTGGTATTGTTTTTCAAAATCCAGATGAACAGATATTTTATCCTAAGGTCTATGATGATGTAGCATTTGGCCCGAGGAACATGAAGTTAAGTATAGCTGAAATTCAGGAAAGAGTTGCTCAAGCTGGAAAATTAGCACAGATATCACATTTAATGGATCGAATCACTTTCAATTTGTCCTTTGGAGAAAAAAAGAAAGTAGCTATAGCCGGTATCTTAGCAATGCAGCCTGAAATTCTTGTATTAGATGAACCTACAATAGGTATTGATCCATGGTCGAAGGGTCATTTCATTTCCCTCATCAATTCTTTTAGTCCAGAAAAGACAGTAATAGTAATAACTCATGATTTTGAAATAATGAAATCTGTTGATAATATTATCCTTTTAAAAAATGGAGAAGTTGAAGGAGAATATATTGATTTTAATTCCTTTTATCAAGAAGAATTTGTAAGTTAAGGTGATTCAATGACTTTAAAAGAAATCCGTGAAACTATTACATTTTCTTGTGATCCACGATTTAAGAAAATGCTTTCAACAAAGAAAAGAGAATTGGGATATCGAACAAATTCCCAGATGATAAGGGATGCACTTATGTTTCTTTTCAATTCAGAAAACATGCTAGAGAAGATTTCTGATACTGATATGATCGTGACATTGATTTCATTAGTTTATAATCCTCAAGATTCTAGTACACTTGAAGAATATTTGCGTGTACAACATCAATCTAATGTAACATTCTCTTCACATTTTCATCTTCCCTCTGGAGACTGCTTTGAAATTTTAATGCTGAATGATAAAGCTAGAAATGTTAAAAACCTAATTCAAAAGTTGCGCGGAGTCAAAGGTTTGCAGAATATTTCTGTAAAAGTGATTAATATTTAATTCAGGAGGACGATTTTAGCTACAAATTCATCTACTTAAGTGAAAGAACATTTATGTAAATAATTCAACAATTCAACCGTTAATATATACCCTAGTATTTATTTTTCTTATCTAAACCAGCCCTTGACAGAGTTCCGACATTATGTTGAAGTATAAACTTGGACAGAAAACCTAGGGATACAAATATACATTTATACTTGTAGTATTTGATCCTTAAATAGAATTTATGGCTGATATCTGAGGTAGATAGAATAAAAAGTTGTTACAGTGAGAAATATGACAACAGTTCGGTTAAATAAAGATGATGAAGATCTTTTAGAAAGATTAAGAGCTCGTTATATATTAATGGGTAAAAAAATGACTAAAAAAGAAATTTTAGGGAATTTGATTAGACAAGAAGCTAAAAAGTTTGAAGACGAAGTACTAAATCATCATCTACCAAGTCTAGAAGATGATTTTGCTTGGAAACTACTTCAAAAACCAATAAAATGGGGAATTAAAGACACTTCTACCACCGTTGATGAATATCTTTATCATTGAGGTATTTCTATGGTTATTTTTTTAGACACAGGTTTCATTCTTGCTATACGCAATTCTGATGATAATAATCATATGAAAGCAGCTGAACTTATGAAAGAATGTTTAGCAGGAAAATTTGGAAGAATCATTGTATCAGATTTTGTATTTGATGAAACTGTAACATTAACATTGGTAAGAACCCATAATAAAAACCTTGTCAAAGATATTGGAGAGTTTATTTTCAATTCACCCAGAATCAATTTACTTCATCTAAGTGAAACGGAATTTTTGGCTACTTGGGAATTATTCCTCAAATACTTTGAAAAAGGACTTTCATTTACTGATTGTTCCATTCTAGTTATGGCAAAGCTCTTTGAAAGCAATGTGTATATTGCTACATTTGATAGTCACTTTGAAGGCCTCCTTCCTATCATTGAATGATTCTTATAATCCTAAGTATATACTTTGTTATCTAAACCAGCCTTTTACGAAGTTGTAACTTCTTCTCAATTTCTCTTTTAAGGTAAGGACTGGAAAAAGCGCTATTGTTAATTTTGTTCCATTAGATTTCAAAATTGGGTTACATTCCATAAATGACCTCTTGGCTACAGCATCGAAAAGAAATTTTTCTTTCTTAAGCGTGAAATCACGATAGAAACCATAAATAAAGAGTTAATTTTTTGTCTATTCCGAAGAAAGAAGAAAAAAGCACCATCCGGATGTTAAAAAGTACAAAAAAAAGTAATTATTAGAGTAGTAACAAATTCTAGAATATTTATACAAACCAAAAGGTTTATAATTACCAAGTGGTTAGTACAAAAATGATGAAAAATGCCACGAGGAGAAAAAAACAAGTTAAATCCTAGTGATATAGAAGGTATACTTGAATTACGGGGAAAAAAGTCAGGATACTCTGTTGCTGAGGATTTTAATGTTTCTCCAACAATGATCTACAAGATATGGAATAATCCACATCTTTACATCCGATTAGATCCCTCGATAGACGAATTAATTTTGAAGAAGATTCTCAGCAGAGTCAGTCCATTGGATCTACGATCTCTTGTTACATTTTCTAGACCAGTAGAAAAATGGGAAATTAATTACAGGGATGTTAATCCCTTTGATTTTACACAACATGAGAAATTTCGGCTTGATAGCCTGTATAAGAAGACTTATTCAACTCCTTATCGCCAGAATTATAACATTCTAATAATTGGTGATGAAGCAGCGGGGAAACTGACATTACTAACAAGATATTTGGATGGATATTTTGATGAAGATATGCCAAAAACGGCAATGCAATTTAGAAAGCATCATACCACATTAAAAGACGTAATAAATGAATCAACTATACCAATGGATGAAATTGATGATCATTCATTATGTTTTAATTACTGGAAGATGGGAGGGCTGTCAATGTTTGATGAATTAAGATCAAATTATTTAGCAGGTACTCAGGGAATAATTCTAACTTTTACTTTAACTGATGAAAGAGCATTAACAAGTTTTATAGGAGATAAAAGCCATATAATTGGTCGTTTTTTAAAACAACTAGTAGATTATTTCGATAAAAAAACATTAAGAAATATTCCAGTATTATTAGTAGGAACAAAAGAAGATCTGATAGCTACGGAGGGGAACAAAGAAGAAGAATTGATTAAGAAAGCAAATAAAATTGCATCTCAACTTAAAAAAAATGGAATAAACTTAGTAAAGTACTCTAAATCTGAAGAAAATCTCATAAAAGTTATGGAAGATAAACAACAATCTAATGAAAATGAAAACGTCAGTTATTGGTTACCTATATCTTCAAAAACTGGTAAAAATGTTTTTTTAATGTTTAAACTAATTGAAATCGCTGTACTCTCTCAATATGAGCATATTAAGAAATTCAAAAAACATAACTTTATAATCCATTAATGGTTAAAAATTGGTCTCCGCATGGTGACAACAATGAAAAGAGAATTTCTGATTTTAATAATTATTATATCAATTCTTATGTTTCCTACTTTGACCTTTAACAAAAAACAGAATAGTGGTTTTCGTGCATTAAATTATCATTCAAATGCAGAAGATATGCACCATAATCCGGTGTTATTTTTACACTGTTGGACTGGAACAAATTACTCCTGGTACCTTCACAAAAATTTGTTAGAACAAGATGGATGGCCAGCCAGCTATTTGCATGCGTATAATTTTGATGATACAAATAATTGCTCCCTTCAAGCAAGTTTCCATAAAGCCAACCAAGTAAAAGAATGGGTAGATACTATTCTAAACCAGACTGGAGCTGATAAAATCGACCTTGTAGGCCATTCCTTAGGCGGAATGATAGCTCGGTATTATATTAAGTTTCTGGGTGGAAATAATATGGTTGATGACTATGTGAGTCTGGGGAGTCCACATCATGGGGAATTGAATACACCCTGTGGAGCAGCTGGCGTGAATACACTTGCAGTTATGTTAAACGAAGGTGATGCAACCCCTGGAGGCGTTTTAAATGATACAATTGGGGAAAGAGTAGATCCTATACTTGGATATATCTATAACAGCACACACATCCCAGGGACTATTTCATATACCTCTATTTACAGTCTTACTGATGACGTAGTTCCATATATCTCATCAGTCCTAGATGGAGCAAAGAATATTCCAGTCACAGATGTAACTCATATGGCAATACCGACAGATACGGAAATTTTTGAACTTACAAAACAAGCTATTGATGATCCTCATGAGCTATCATCTCCTAGCCTCATTACTCCAATCGGTAATGAAATAATCCCGGGAAATGTCAATATTTCTTGGACTACTTCGATTGATACCTGGGGATATGATGTAACTTATGACGTCTATTATTCCCTAGATCAGGGGGATAATTGGGTCTTATTAATAACAAATACGACTGAAACAAGTTTTATTTGGAATGCAAGTTTGATTACGGAAGATTCAAATTTAATTCTGAAAATTCTTGCATTTAGCTCTGGGGATTTGAGTACAGAATTTGTTTCTACAAACTTTATTTTTGTAGGCCAGACGAGTAGTACTCAAACCACAACAACAGCTTCCTCTTCCAATTTCATTACTACTCCGGTAAGTTCTACACAAACTACTACGACTGAACCAACATTTGGTTGGGAAGTGCTTTTCTTACCCCTTTCTGTCTCATATCTGATTAGTCTTCGTCGGTTGAAAAGAAGGAAGAATGTTCCCAAGAAAAAGTAGTGCCAAAATTTATTATTTTTTAATTTGAATTGGTAAAATGTTAAGATTACTTAAATGAGTTTACAGGAAACTGTAAAAGGAGAAATCTATAAATGACAGAAACGAATTGCAGAACTGAAAACTCAGTGTGGAAGTACACATATGTCATCGGTGGAGTTGCCTCTTTAGTAATAGGTGCAATATTCTCTATTGCCCTTATAGAACTTATGACTGGAACGATTGAGATCTTTCAAAATAATTTTGTGATCAGATTAATCAAACTGCATGCTGAATATAGTGAAAGTTTAGAGGAGTTATTAGGGGTAGTTAACCTTTTAGATATGAGTATACTAGTTCTTGTTAGTTTAACAGCTCTTGCTTTTTATCCTACTCTCAGAAATGTCAATGGAACTTTAGCTATTATTGCACTATGCCAACCCTTCCTCGGTATATTACTTTTTCTAATAACTCAAGAGATCGGTCGAACAGTAACATTTTCTACCGCTTTAACAATTTCTGCTATTATATTATGGAATGAACGATCCGATAGAGACGCAATTTTGGGAGTTGTCTCAGCAGGGCTTATTTTAATTCCTGACATTAGTTTTATGTTCTTTTATTCAGAGATAATGTCGATTATTATGAGTACTGGATATTTACTCTTTATTCCATGGTGGTTTCGGAGCAGTTTGAGACTCTTTCAGCAAGCAAATAATGCACTTTTAAAAAAATGAGATCACCAGTGATATAACTAGAATAACTCCAGAAAAAACCCCGTTCTCCTTTATTTTTACGCAGATATTATTATTTAAATTTGTGATTTACTCGTAAAATAATCGGTGTAAAAAATTGAATAAACACAATATCTCTTTTTCGTTTGTTGAAAAACAAGTTAGGAAGAAAACATTTGGGATTTTAACCACGCTCAACAAAAATGGAACACCACATACTACAGGTATTCTTTATGGAGTTTCATCCCCTGCTAAGGAGTTTGTCTTATACAGTTTAACATCGAAGAAATATAAAAAAGTAAGAAATATCAAACGAAATCCAAATATTTCCTTTCTTATTCCGTTTCCACATTATTACATTAGATTTGCTCCGGCATCCACTGTTACATTCCAAGGAATAATAGACTTCATCCCAGTAGATGATCTAGAGTTCCTTGAGATTTTTTCTAAGAAAAGAATACTTAGACTAATAGTAAAACAAATCCAGAAGGGGGATCATGATAATATGACTTTCTTGAGGATAAAACCTAATGCGAAGGTACTCTGTCACGGGTTGGGTATTAATGTGTTCAAAATGAGGAAAGGTCATGCACAAGGAGGGTATTCGGTCACAATACCTGAAGATCGGATATTCAAGAAGAACTGAACTTTTTTAGATAACTTCCCTATTCTTTTTCATATTTAAAAGTGTATACCACAGTACATACGTTTCTAGTCTGGATTTATGTACGGTATATAAGTACACTTTGTGATGCGATGGGGGTTAGAATTTCGATTTCTTGTTTAGTGTTCTTTTGAATCTCTTCAATTCTATTGGTTTGTCTCACAATTGTTTCAATATTAGCTGCAGTGAACTAAAATCTCTGAAAACGATAATTCACGGAGAGGAATAAACGAGAGGAATTTATTGCATAATCATCTGGGCTCCAATTGAAGCAAAATCTTCTGAAATTCTAGATACATCCCGACGCAAACCATCAAGGTAGACTTCATTATTCCATTTTTCAGGAAAAATTTCCAGAAGGTTGGGTTTAATTCTCCTAATACCAGGGATATTCTCTTCATATAAGCTATTTGTAGACTCTAATGCAATTTCATTCACAAAGATACTATTGAAAAATTCGCAAATAAGAACTCTCATCGGCGCAGGAGAGTAGTAGAATTCTTCATTATTTTCCGCTGCTTTTCTTAACATAACCATTGGTTCCTTGAGTGGAAAAACGAGTTGTGTCAATATTTTTCCTCGCTCAAAAGCCTGACGACTTTGTCTTGCATAATCTTCTTGTACCTGTAATGTAATAAAAGAGAACTCTAGGAGATTATCCCCCGAAATCATGAATTCATTGAAAGGAGGAAACACAAATGGTTCGGTATTGAAGTGGTGATTAAGCCATTTTTCTTCTGGTATGACAAGACCAGTTAAATACCTATTATCTGTAGCTATTCTATTTCCTATGGAAAATTTAGTCCAATATATCCCTATTCCATGAAGTAGGATATATGAAAGATTATAAAGTATCAAACGTGAAAAATTCACTGGAATAAAAATCACACTGGATGTTTTAATGGATTCAACGTCTTGATTCTTATAAATCCATTTCTTATCTCTTGACTTGTCAGGATCAGCAAAAGAAATCCAGTCTGGTATTACAACTAATGATCTTAACAATCCTAAAGGTTGCTTTCTCATTTTAAGTCAACTTCGTATGAATCTAGTTCAAGAATGTTGCTTCAATTATATAGATTAGCTATGACTGAATTTGTCAGACAACTCTTTGAAAAGAATTCTGGACTGGATAAGTCACATATCCACTATCTGGCAGGATCGATCAAGAACATGAGTGTGTGTGTTGCTTTAATCTAAAAAGAATTTAATATTAGAGGTCTGAAACAAAAAAAGAAGAAGGAGCGATTAAATCACTCCTACTGAAATTCTTCAAGATAATAGCTATAACCAAAACCTATGAGAAAACCAATTAGCATAAGTGGCGATGTTATAGCAAATAGAGGATATTCAACCTCTCCTAGTAAACTCCAAAATGCCCCGATAATACCGAATATTAACCAGATTATTTCCATCTGGACAATCAATTTTACTTTGTCCCAACTAGTCGTTAAATAGCCAAGAATTGAGCTGGAACCAATTCCGATAAAAGCTGCTCCTAGAACGCGTACTACATAAAGATCTTGGACTGGCCATTCAAAAAACTCAAGTAAAGCGTCTGGAACGAAAAAGTAACCTAACCCGAAGGCTATTGCGACAATAAAGTGAACTAAAAACACATATTTAAGAATTTTAGAATATTCTTTATCCAATTAATCTACCTCCATAAAAAGTTGTTTTCTGAAATCAAACCTCCTTTTTTGGCCTATTCACCTATAAATAGTTGACCTAAGTTTCCGTTTGTACTGGAATTGAGGTGATGTATAGAAAATCAGGAACAATTTTAGTAAAAAACACTAAAATGAGAATTGCCTCAAGGGGTACATATAACTTCAGCCATCGATAATACAATAAGTGAACATACTATGGAAAAAATTGTAGTTTCAGCACCTGCGACACTCGCAAATATTGGACCGGGATTTGATGTCTATGGATTAGCTGTTGATTCCCCTGTAGACATCATCAAGGCGAAAAAATTAGAAGATAGTCCTAAAAAGGTAGTTATTAGTGAGACGAATCTCCCAGAACTGCCTTTGGAAGCAAATCAAAACACAGCTGGAATTGCAGCTCAGTTTATCTTGAACAAGGTCGATGCTGACTTCGGAGTAGAGTTTAAAATTGAAAAAGGTATGGGAATTGGAACTGGTCTAGGAAGCAGTGCAGCAAGTGCAGCTGCTGGAGCTAAAGCTGTTGCCCATTTTATTAACGATGATATTAAGGATTTAGAATCATTATTATTAGAAGGATGTATCATAGCAGAAGAAGCTATTGATGGAGGGATTCATGGAGATAATGTAGCACCATCACTTTTTGGAGGATTTATTGTAATTCCTTCATCTAGAAGTCCATTACTTTTTTCCAAATTTCTATTACCAAAATCACTCAGAGTAATCCTTGCAACACCACCCATTTCTATCTTAACAGCTGATGCTCGAAGGATAATTCCCAAAGAAATACCTTTACAACATTCAATCCATAGCACTGGTTATGCGGGTCTAGTAATGGCTGGAATTATTAAAAAGGACCTCAAATTAATGGGAAAAGGGATTGTTGATACCATTATTGAACCCGTCAGAGCAAGTCTTATCCCCCATTTTTACGAAGTTAAGCAAGCAGCTTTAGATGCAGGGGCATATGGTTGTTCAATTTCTGGGGCTGGCCCTACTGTTTTCGCGATTGCAGATGAAAATTGTGATTTAAAAAACATTGGAAAGGCAATGGCGGAAGCATTTGAGATGCATAAACAAGTAACGGTTCGAATAGGCCTACCCAATAATGATGGAGCAAAAGTTCTTGCCAGAAGTTTCCACTTTTAGATGTATTAAATGTAACCGTACGTTTTCTATTTCATCAGGAAGAATGACATGCTCCTGTGGGGGATTACTCGAAATTAAGCATGAGTGGGCACTTCTCTCACTTAAAACAGAATTAAAATACTATGAACACATTCCTTCAGGAGTCTGGCGATTTAAACCTCTAATTCATCCTGAGATTTCTGAGAAAGAAATAGTAATGAGAGGTGAGGGGAACACAGGATTATATAACGCCTCGCAACGTATACTTGAGTATGCAAATTGTAACAACCTCCTTTTTAAACATGAAGGAGAGAATCCAACAGGCTCGTTTAAAGATCGGGGAATGACTGTTGGCGTTTCTGAAGCTAAACGTCTAGGAATGCATACGGTAATTTGTGCTTCAACAGGGAATACATCTGCATCATTAGCAGCATATGCTTCATATGCAGGTATTAAAGCCATTGTAATTCTACCAAAGGAAAAAGTAGCGTTTGGAAAATTATCTCAAGCGATAGCTTATGGAGCTAAAGTCTATACCGTAGAAGGGACATTTGATCTAGCGCTACAACATGTAATTGATCTAGCCACGAAAGATGGAAGATATTTATTAAATAGCATTAATCCTTGGCGAATTGAAGGACAAAAAACGATCATTTTTGAAATGCTGGAAAATCTCAAGTGGGAGCCACCAGATTGGATTGTAGTTCCTGCGGGAAATCTTGGTAACACCTCTGCATTTGGAAAGGCATTGAAAGAAGCACAGGAACTAGACCTAATCAAAGACATTCCGAAAATTATCGCTGTCCAAGCCAAAGGATCAGAACCTTTCGTAAACTATTGGATTAGTGGAAAATACGAACCTGAACATAATCCTCACACTCTGGCAACAGCGATTAATATTGGTAACCCGGTCAGCCGTCCAAAAGCTCTCGAAGCATTGAGATTCACAAACGGTATAGCCACGAGCGTCTCTGACCAATCCATTCTTGATGCAAAGGCAATAATTGACAGTGCTGGAATTGGATGTGAACCAGCATCCGCTGCTACGTTAGCAGGAATAAAGAAGTCAGTAGATGAGGGGATGATATTAGCTTCAGAGAAAATTGTATCGATATTAACGGGCCATCTACTGAAAGATCCCCAAATCATAATTGACTATCATCAAAATCAGCTCGAAAATATAGATTCCACATTTGCAAATAAGATCAATACGTATGACTGATGAATTCGAAAAAAGATCGTATATACTCGGAGGATGGATGAACAGGAAAGGGATAGATTTTTCATTTATTCCTTACTTGAAACAAATTTCTTATAGTATTTATTTGACCAAAATGATATGCATCGTGAAAGATCAAGGTTGAGATTATTCTTTTCATTGGCCACAACTCATCCCTACGAGTATCTATCTTATCATCCAATTGTTCATCTG
>JAEOTC010000235.1 GCA_016840035.1 Candidatus Hodarchaeota archaeon
CCAACCGAGATAAGTGGAATTACGAGCACTGATTAGCTCGACCCAACCTCCACCAGTCCAGTTATACCACTTAATCAAAGTACTATCAAGATAATCATCAGGATTATCTCCATCCACATCAGTTGCCGTCCAAGTGGCAACCAAGTCGTCACTAGTAGTAGGATTAACCGTAATCGTTAAACCTGAAGCTATAGGAGGAGAGTTTAATACTGTCGTTGTGGGGGAATTATATTGGATGGAATAATTGGTGCCATCAAACACCTGTAAGGTGAAATTCCAAACATCTCCTTTGCTGGTAATACTGGAAGGAACAACCTTTTCATTATTGTAAGTAGTCTGAAGCTGATTATCTTTGTACCATTTGATAATCCATGAGTCAACAGGTTCTATATCACCTGCGTCCACATCACTAAATGTCCAGCTGGCAGTAAGGTCATCCGTGGTCATCGGATCAGTCGTTATAGCTACAGCTGAGGCTGTAGGAGGGGTATTGATGATTTGGATGTGAGGGGACTCTACTAGATCAGAATAATTTTCTCCGTCAAAAATCTTTACCTTAAAGTGCCACCATTCGTTCTTCGTTGTGTTGCTAGGAAGTATATTGGTCGAATTTGTCCAGCTTGCCTGTAATTGTCCATTTTTATACCAATAGATGATAGCAGCAGTTTTATTTTCTGCATCCCCAGTATCTGCGTCTTCCATGTCCCAGCTTGCAACGAGAGTGTCATTTGTTTTCGCGCCTGCAGGTGTAATAGTCAAATTGACTGCTTCGGGGAGGGAGTTTTCGATAATTATATGAGATGAGTTTACCCAGTTAGAGGAGGAGATTCCATCATTTACACGCATTCTGACGTAGAATTCGTCCCCTTTAGAAGTCTGGACTGAAGATATTGATGTTTGGTTATCAAAGCCTGTCATACGTCCTAAACCAACTTTATACCATTCAATCTGGCGGTTAGTAAAATTCTCATTATCCTCCTCATAATCAGAATAGCTGTACTCAATCCATAAATCATGAGTCGTAAGTGGATCATGTGGCTTTATTTCCACGCTCGAAAGACTAGGAGGAGTATTTTGAATGGTAATGGTAGAAGAGTTTTCCATGTTTCCAAAGAGTTCGCCATCCTTAGGGGTCACTGTTGCATACCATTGGTCATCAGGTAATAATTCACTGGCATCTCGCTCCAAGGCCACTGTACCATCCGCGGGATAATGATAGGTAGAGTTTAGCTGGAAACCTGAACCATTGTTCCGATACCAGCAGATTTCGGAACCACTTTCGTAATCAGGTGTTTCCTCATCATAATAATCATATGTAAGCACTAGTGTGCTATTACTATAAATAGGAGATGGATTGAGGGAGAGATTTCCCGCTACTGGCGCATGATTTACATAAACATAACTTTCTGTTATACTGGAAACATCATAATTCCCTTCTGTATCATTGACAATAATCTGGTATTTTATATCACCGTTTTTTATGGATGCATTGTCTCGGATATATCCCATTATACCACTGAAGTTTTCATAATTGGTCATAACCCAATGGGAGGGATCAGGCATGGTATCAGAATGATAGGTTACATTAGCAATGACTGTGTCTACAATCCCCCAGGAATCAGTAACATTAGCGGTAAAGGTATATTTATGATCAAAATAGCGAGCTAAGACATTCGGTGCGACTACATCAAAATTGAATGTATGGTTCTTTATGCTTGTGTTTATCTGAAGATAATTTCCAAAAGCATCAGAGGTATTTGTAATTAGGTACTCATAATTTTCTTGAAATATTACTGGTAACTGGTAAATCCACAGAGAACCATTGAAGCTCATCGAGTATTCAGTGCTATTTATCGTAATTTTTGCGTCAGAAACATCAGAAGCAGCATCGGAAATAGACGCCCAAAAATTACCAATACCAGTCCCTAGATCATCCACTCCGAAATTATCGATTACTGGGGGGGTATTGTCAAATATAACTTGCGTCCCCAATGAATAAAATGAACTAGGATCGTATTGGTTCATGTATTCAGTTTCAATCCATTCTGATGAGCGAGCTATGACAGACACACGAGATTCATCAAGAATTCCTTCAAAATAACCGTTTGTTCTACCTAAGGCCCAATCTGTTATAGTAATAGCATCCAGTTCTTGCAGTCTGAGTTGGGGATTAGAATAGCCACTTTTTGGGGTTGCTAACTCACCATTGACATAAAGACTGATATGAGTACCATTGTACGTGGCAACAACATAGCTATATTCGTTGAGAAGAGGATAATCTGTATGGACAGAAGTCACATTATATGAAGGGCCAAAATTTAAACGGATATGCAAACAATTCCAGTCAGTTTCAATTGCTAGCCCATTATCTCGACTTCCGACTTCTGATAAGAGTCCTGCCTGATGAATTGTTCCTGTCGGATAAATCCAAGTGCCTATTGTAAGGGCCGTCTGTCCATTTGTACCTAGGTCTCCCATTGAAAGGTAATCATCACTTCCGTCAAAATCTAAAGCGCCATTAATCTTTCCAGTAACCTGGTCCCCAGAAGTCATTCCACCATTACTGGAAGCATGGTTCGCATTAGAAGTGCTATCCTTGATTTCTGGAGGTGAACTTGAAGGATTTTCTTTTAAATGCCAAACTCCCTTGTAATTAGAGTCCCAGACTCCCGAAGGATTTTCCTGATTTGCAAGATCGTCATTGCCATAATACATACTAATGCACGTATCTTCCGATTCAGATAATAATAGTAATCTCACCCATACGACCAAATGCCCCTGCACAATGTTTTGACTGAAGTATTCAGTCTCATGATCCAATTTTGTCCCGTTTGATGTTGTGAACATAAGATCATCAGCATCATGCTGAATGCTTCCGCTTTTTAGGGAACTGTCTTCAATCTCAATGAGAATGGGAAAGTCTATCAAATTGCCTGAAACTTTTTCTTTAAGAATGTTTATGTCTCTTCGCTTGGTGAATGAGCCATCAGCCCACCATTGTGAATACTCCTCTTCATTTCCAACCGTAATAAAATTATCTGGATTATTTTGATTATTAAATTCTGTTAATATCCAATCTGCTGATTTATGTGTGTGGGAAACACGGAATTCATCTAAATATCCTAAATAACTTTGGGAAGAAGTAGCTCCAATAATGAATGGTTCTGCAACAGCTACAAGACTTTTATTAGGTTTGGATTCCGAACCAATGGGATTACCATTCACATAAGTTTTCAAGTATTGTCCATCGTAAGAGTAATGAATTAAACTCCAGTTTTGACGATTAATCTCTACATTCAAATAGGATGTAGTTCCATCATTCCATTTAATATCTGGTTGAAATCTCCCAGTACCACTCGACATCCAGCTTTGACGATATAGACGTGTTAATCTCATACTGTATGCATAAAATACATAACCACCACTTTGTGTTTCCCAGTCAACATCAGAGGCATAATTAGGGTGAATCCAGAACGAGAATGAGAAAATTGGACTACTGTTGAAAATATTGTTAGAGTCAGATGTTTCTATTCTTGAACCAGAAGCTCCTGGGAAATTCCTCATTCCACCAATTTTTCCTACTTCTACATAATCTATATTATAAGGTGTTCCATCATGGTCATTTTTCGTTGAGTCTTTTATATAACTCCCAGTACCACTTGACTCCTTGAAGTGCCATATCCCTTCGTAATCCTCCCAGATGGTAGATGGATTTTCTTGCGTTCTAACCGCGTTATTTCCATAATATAAGGTAATGTTTGAATCAATTCCACTTCTTAAAGCGGGGATTTTTACCCAAGCTTGCAAATTAGCATGAGTACCATTCCCCGACTGATTAAATAATTCAATTTCATGATCTAATTTTACAGCAGAATTACTTGTTTGTAAAGTGGCGAGTTGTAAGCTAAAAGAATCAACACTACCCGCATCCCATCCTGATTCGAAACTTCTTGCCCATACTCTAATATAACGAGTATTTGCAGGGATAAGGACGTTTGAAATGGAATATTCTGTCCATGAGTCAGGTGTTTGAAGATATGTTGTATCCAGAGGAGTTGAAATGACCTGTTTTGAAGTATCTAGAAATTGAATTCTAACACTAGAATTATCCCAACCTGGTTCTGCTGAGACTACCCATGCTGCTGAACTGATGATTGCTTTTCCAGTATCTACGGAACTAGAATATCCTGAAATACTGACATCTTGTCTGATATAATCAGAAGAGCTGCCTCCAGACGAAACGTAAGCACAGTAACTACCCGATTGTGTCCCAGTACCCCCATATTCTGGATCAGTCCCTACTTCCCAATTTCCTGAGGTTGTCCAACCAACTAGAGTACCAGCTTCAAAACCCCCGTTTTGTAATAATTCATCCGTCCATACCCACTCCTCATCACTTGAAAACAAGATATCATCACCATCAACTTGAGCCTTGTTAGGATCATGAAGATCTTGATCATCAATATTGATCAACACTGGAAAATTCAC
The DNA here is from genome assembly GCA_016840035.1 of Candidatus Hodarchaeota archaeon. GTDB lineage: Archaea > Asgardarchaeota > Heimdallarchaeia > Hodarchaeales > Hodarchaeaceae > Hodarchaeum. The sequence goes on from JAEOTC010000235.1 coordinate 4,489, forward strand.
CAAAGTAGTCCCGCTTACCTCAGAAGAATTAATTGTGATATTTTTTCTATATCTAAATAGGGGGAAAGGCCAATCTTCAGAAAGGGGTGAAGTTTCTTCAATCGAGACTGAATAAAAAGCTGAGGGATTATACTGGTTAAGATATTCAGTTAAAATCCATGATTCTGAACGGGCTACGTTCAAAATCCGAGCTTCAGACATTATCCCCTCGAATTGTCTCACACCAGCAGCTTGATCGGCTAATATGACATTCACACTGGAGTCCTCGATTGTATCACCATCAAGTGAAGTACTTACAACGTTTGATCCATCTATATATCCAATAAATTGTTCCGAAACACTATCCCAAGTCATGACAATTAGATGCCACGTATCTACTACAAGGCCCCCTGTTGATTGGAGTTCTGTATATTGGCCTCCTGTTCCATCTGTAGTAATGCGAATTTTTAGATTATTTACTGATTTACCTAGCATCCAAATAAATGGTCCGCTGCCAGTGCCTTCCTCCTTTGCAATGATCCTATCATCATCAGTTGCAGGCATTTTCATCCAAGCTTCCAGAGTTATTGCTGTCCATGCATTTGAATTGATTTGTCCTATAATGATACGGTCATCGACTCCATCAAAGTCAAGAGATCCGTCAATTTGTCCATCAACTTGGTCACTCAAAGTCATATCACCAGTTGATGTACCATCATAATTATTTGAAGTACTATCGAGAATTGTGCCTGTTGGATCCTCACTTAAGTGCCAGACACCAACATACCCATCCCAGACTCCTTCTGGATTTTCTTGGTTTGCAGTAGTTGGATTGCCATAGTACATGATCACAGTTGTATCACTAGTATCACTCAAATTAGTTTTCACCCATGCGACCAGCTGAGCTTGGGTTGATGAATACTGTGAATTAAATAACTCTATTTCGTGATCTAATACATTTCCCTCAGTATCTGTGAAAAAAATATCATCCCCATCTACTTGGGCGTTATTTTTGAGATCTTCATCTTTTAGGTCGATAAATAATGGGAAATCATACAAGTATGAATTTATTAATGTTGAGGAGATGGTAATATTCTTCCGATATTTCCAACGTGTATCAATCCACCCACCCATTGAATAAGGAGAATGAATGTCAAATCTTATTTCTGAGGGTCCTTCTTGTGAGTTTTCTGGTAAAGTGCCCATTAATCGAGGTACTTGATGGAAAGATGCTTGTTTTTGTTCTTTGGGTTCAGTTCCTTGGAAAAAGGTTGAATTGAACTCATCTGTATTTAAAAAACCTTCTTCCTGCATCGAATATGTCATCGAAAGAATGTTTAGAGAAAAAATGCTTATTATTAGAATTAAACTTGAATTTTTATAACTCCTCACAAATGTTAACTCCTCAATTTTCAAATAACATAAATTGGGAAACAAAAAGAGAAAGTGGTGATTCTTTTAACAAAACGTGAAGTGAGTTTGTAAAAGAGAAAAACTTCCAAATCTTACTCAAGTCGTTCACCGTTATCAAAAATCTGATTTTATAACAAATCCTAGAGAAATCATCCGGATATGATGAAAGGAATATCATTGTTGGGACAAATGATCAGGAAGAATTCGGTTTACAATTTTAAGAAGAATTCTAGATAATCTATCCTTAATCCTCTTTTCTAAAGAAAAAGCAAGAGTTTTTTCATTTCACTTCAGATTATGCACATCAACCTTAATTATATTCCCTCTACCCTAAACTACTTTTCTTTCATTTCTCACAACTTTTAAACCAAGGGATTTATAAGCAAGTTGCAGTTTTTTCTTTCAGGAGGTTTTTTTGAGAAAAGCTACGAAATAATGAGGAGTCAAAATGGAACCACGAGAGAGAGTTTTAACCACATTTCAACATGAAGAGCCAGATAGAGTTCCTCTTTTTGAGGCTTGGATTGAATCCGAAATCATAGAGCTATTAGGAGGGCATTCCTATAGAGCTCATGAGAAACTTGGACTCGATTGCTTACCACTCGGTTGGCAACCCATTGGAAAAACTCAAGCTTATGGCAATGGAATAGATGAGTGGGGTAGGATTTTCAAAAATGGACAATACGGAGGAGGTGTAGTAGAAACACAAGAGGATCTAGAAAAATACACAGCTCCAGCTACACATGCCCAAAACTGGTTCGAACCTGAAAAGGTAAAGAAATTAAAGAATAGATACAAGGAAAAATATGCTTTTTTCTTTGCATGGCATGACTGCTCTCTCGGATTAGCCTATTTGAGTATGGGAATAGAAAATTTCCTCCTTTCAATATATGAACAACTAGAACTTGTAAAAGCTATAATTGAGAGAAGTACCGATTGGGTTATTGCCTTAGTCAATCAAGCTAATCAAATTGGGGTAGATTTCATTGTTCTAGGGGATGATGCTGCAGATAACTCACGTCCTCTAATCTCTCCAAGGTTATTTCGTGATTTGATTCTTCCTGAATATAAAAAGATAGTGAATGTGTCTGATGTTCC
>JAEOTC010000236.1 GCA_016840035.1 Candidatus Hodarchaeota archaeon
GGGCTAAAGTGATTGGAATTTACGAAGTGCCCTCTCACGAGTTCGAAATTCCCAAAGGTGTAGAAGAACGGAATTTCATTTATCAAATTGCCTTCCCAACAATTAACCAAACAGATCAAATTGGTCTTATGCTAACAGCTACTATTGGAAATATTTCCATGGGGGGTAAACTCAAGATGCTTGATCTAAGATTTCCCAAAAAGTGGATTAAGAACTTTAAAGGGCCTAGATTCGGAATTGAAGGAGTCAGAAAACTTCTCAAAGTTCCAGATCGCCCCCTACTTAACAATATGATTAAACCCTGTAGTGGGTGGACTCCAGAGACTGGTGCGCAGCTTTTCTACGCTGCTGCGAAAGGAGGTTGTGACATAGTTAAGGATGACGAATTGATTGCCGATATGGACTACAACCGTGTAGCAGATCGAGTACCGATGATGATGGAAGCTGTGGACAAAGTTAGAGATGAGATCGGAGAGGAAACTCTTTACACAGTAAATATTACTGATAAAATCATGAAGCTCAAGGAGAATGCCCTTGCAGTCCAAGATGCTGGAGGAAATGCCTTAATGCTTAACTATCTGGTGGTTGGGCTTCCAGCGTTACGTATGTTGGCTGAAGATCCAGAGATTAAGCTACCGATCCTAGGACACATGGATTTCGCAGGAGCATTCTACGAATCACCTTTTTCAGGAGTTTCATCCTTCTTAATTATGGGTAAACTTGCCCGTCTTGCTGGAGCAGATATTGTTGTGTATCCAGCTCCCTATGGTAAAGCTCCTTACTTAAAAGAAAGATATATGGAAGTTGCTAAAGCCCACCGTTATCGAATGCATCATCTGAAACCGACCCTTCCAATGCCAAGTGGTGGAATTACTCCTGGAATGGTTTTACGTGTTATGCAAGATCTTGGGAATGATATGATGATTGGTTCAGGTGGAGGAATTCATGCCCATCCTGATGGGCCTATCGCTGGAGCAACAGCATTTAGACAAGCTATCGATATTGGTATGAAGGATATGAAAGCAGCGTCTGAAGATTTCGAGGATTACGTCGAAGATCATGAAGATGAATATCCTGAGCTTGCTAAAGCCATGGAAACATGGGGAGTCTCAGACACCCGTCTTTAGTTTCCCCCTCCTTTCAATTTCTTTTTTCTTAAGAGTTCGTTTTTCCAAGGAACTCTGAGTACAAAGCTTTTTTAAATAATGATCACTTTTTTTCCTTAAAATTTCATTATGAGGTTGATTAGGAGTGAAACATAGAAAAGTCTTATTTCTTGCCCTGGTAGTCTTTTATGCATCTTCTATGATGTTTAATTTAAAGGGTGGAGATGCTTATTACAATACGGATGATAATATTGATGCAGGTGTTGTTTTACAGGCTATTACACGATATAGTTCATATATGTATGGAGCATTTGAAAGTGCTTTTTTAGCTCTGAATCCTGCGGTGGATGATATCATATGGCTGGAAATCTCCAATCCAAGTCAGTGGGTAACTGCAATTGCTAGCCCTTCCTATTCAATAGATATTATATGGGGTGGTGTTCAGGGAAACTTCGATGTAGTTGCTGATGCGGGTTATTTAGTGCCGATAGAGAACCAAACATTAACGAATTATATAAATACGAATGTGACAAATGATATTGAAGGAGTTCAGACCATTAGAACTAATGAATCAGGCTCAATCCTTTGGGTAGGATCATGTCTGTCTTCTTATGGATTTCTCGTAAATCATGATAGTTTAACTTCAAATAACCTATCTCTCCCTCAAACTTGGGAAGATCTTGCTTCTCCTGAATATTTTTTGGATTCCGATCAATTTGCTCTTGGTATGGCGAATGCACCAGAGTCTATTTCGAGTACTTACATCTACCATTCTATTTTACAGAATTATGGGTGGGAATCTGGTTGGAATCTCATTACCAGAATGGCTGGAAACGCCGAAATCCACGATTACACCTCTGCTGTTCGTGATTCTTTAATTGCTGGTGAACATGCGATAGGATTAACCATTGATTCTTTTGGTTATCAAGCAGAATTCATGAATCCCTCATGTGAGTATATCATTCCAACCGGAGGATCCTTGATAACCGTAGAACCGATTGCAGTAGCTTCAAGTGCTAGTGGGGAAGAGCGAGTTCAGGCTGAAGCGTTTATTGATTTTGTTTTATCGCCTGAAGGTCAGGCCCTCTGGTTAGACAATGTATTTGATCGAATTCCTGTTGTTGAAGATGCTTTTTCTTTATCCTTACAGATAAATGGTTATGAAAGACAGGATTTGTATGAAGATTATATTAAATTACACAATATTACAGGAATTACCTTTGATTTTGATTTAGCTAGAAGTGTATATGATATTGTCACTTTTTACTTCGAAGGGGCATTAACGCTATCTTCTCAAGAGTTACATTACGCTTGGGAGGAATTAGTGACAACCTATCGAAATGCTGAGTTAACGGAGAATGAATTTAATTACATTTCTTCTCTTATGAGTAAACCAAAAATCTCACTCCAAGAGGCTCTGAATTTGCAAATCGAATATTTGGATGATCCAACAATTCGAGGCTCGTTGAATACAGACTTTTCTCAATATGCAAAAGCTAATTATCTAAGTGTTCCATATTGGATTTCAGGAAATGATATTTTCCTTTTTAACTCTCCATCTAGTGGGGCTGTGATTGGGGGAACGATAAGAGTCTCAGCAAGTGCTAAAGCATCAAATATTTCTCATGTTAGGTTTATTCTTACTAATAATTCTGGCTATTCGAGTTTATTGGCAAATATCACCTCTGGATTTGGAATTATTGAATTCTGGTGGACTACAAACACTGTATCTGACGGTGAATACATCCTACATATGAATGTAAGTAGATTAGGTGGTTTCTACAATTCTACTTCCATTACTATTTTCGTCGATAATACCCCAGGAGGTATAACTTCTTCGAGTGTGCTACCTACGTCATCCTCGGATACAACATCTCTGAATCCTACCGAAGATACTACTAAACCTACTGATAGTATAACATTGGGCTTTCTGGGGATAAGTACAATGGTTACTTGCTTTCTAACTTTACCTCTGATTCATATGAAAAGAAAAGAGAAAAGATAATCGCTTAAATCAAACTAATCTTAATTTCCTGATTGATCATTCACAACTCCACAATATACTTATACATCACATAAGACTCTTCACTGTATATTTTTTCTGAGGTGGAATATACTCATTTAAAGCTTCGGAGGAACAGAGGATGAAGAGGAAAAGAACGGTTATCATTTTTTATTTCATTCTGGTTTTTTTATGCCAGTTTCTTATAGGAATAATGGCATCAAGCCCGTCAGTAAATGTTTCAACCAATCAAAATGAATTTAATAATGATCCAAATTTGGAATATACCTATACGTATATTGTATACGATTTTGATGCAGAATTAACTTTTTGGGTATATTTAACTGGAGATATTGATCTAGAACTAAGTCTAACAAATAATATGCTCTTCACATCATTTACGAATGTTGCTCTTGAGGTTTTTATCTATGAATATTTTTATTCTCCACCTCAATGGATCCATACAAAAACCGTGACCCTACAATTTGGAAATATTGGAGGGGGACAAACAAAAGTTGCTACTCTCTCAACATCGACTGTTTACGAGATATATAGTACTGATGAAGTAGATTGCGAGATTAATTCGAATGGTCTTAGTTACGGGGTAGCTTATGATACACTAACTGATGAGGTTGTTCCAACAACTACATCCACTCCTAGGACAAGCTCCCCCAGTCCTCCAGCGTACAATCCTGGGGACAATCCAGGAAATGAAGTAGATTATTCTTACATTGTCAGATATTTAGGACCATGGGTACTCATTGGGGGAGCAGGATTTATTGGATACTATTTAATAAAACAACGCTCAAAGAGGGATAGACCCACCTACATCCCTCCCACTCCTGTACGACGATATCAACCCCCATCAGATTCAACTAGGTCTGTTCAAAGAACTTACCCAAATCAAGTGAGGAGTTATCCCCAACAGACTTACACCCCTCCGCAAAGAGTAATCTCGCAATCAGAGCCATCTTTCTCACAGGATTTTGAATCTATTCCAACACCGCGAAAATCCTCGGTGGGATTCTGTCCCCAATGTGGAAATGTAAGCTTAAAAACTGCATCTCTAGATCTTCAGTGCACTGTCTGTGGTAACATTTTCAAGGATACACGGCAATAGATATAGGTAGTTTTTATCCCCTATTAGAACACTCCTTTTAGTTCATTCTTATTTGATCTATGGAGATTGCATCAGGAATTTCTGTAACCATTTTTTCACAATTGGGGCATCGCGTGGTCTCTTCTGCGAGTATTTCGGTACATTGGAGACAATAATTCTTTTTCTCGATCAGAAGTTGTCGTATCGCGGGATTCCAACCACTTTTCTCCAATGCCTCGTTAATTTCTTCTGGAGGTAGCTGGAAATTATGCTGTTTCATTAATGAATTAACTCTATTTACAAGTAAGACCTTTGCAGTGACTTTTCCTTTTGAATTATTGGCAATGACTGCCGCAGATTCTCTGATAATTAATGCATAGGTCTTGATATACTCTTTCATATTATGTTCAAAGAATTGGTCTCTTTTGAACTTCGGTTGAGCTAAAGATTGAACAATTATAAATTGATATGTGTGATGATGGAGATTAACACCTGTTGTGTCAAATATTGCTTTGGATATTTTCTGTGGGGCTTTTATGATTTCGTTGAAGATATGTAAATAGGGGATAGGAAATTCAGAGTATGCTGGAGGGAACAGAATAGAGATAAAGTTTGACATGATTTCACCAAGTCGTGCAGCCTGAATCCCCTGTATCCCGTAAGTTGAAGGGATTTTCGTTTTACTTTTTGGAAAATTGTCAATCTGTCTCCAAAAGTTTCTTCTGATAACATTCATTGGTATTAGGAGCAATTCTTCAGCAATTTGAGGGATTTCTTCTCGAAGTGTGCTTTCTAGTGAAATGGATAGATTTTTTGAGAGCATTATCAGCTTAAAATATCCTTCTTTGATATTCAACATCCATTCTTTGAAAGATAGACTCTGTTCGTCAGTAAATTTACTAGTATCTTCTTTTATTAGTTTCAACACATTCCAAGCAATTACTTTAGGATAAAATTTACCATTGGTCTCTTCTATTAAGGTTAATAGCTGCACAGGATATTTTTGAACCTCAACTTGTGAATAATCATCTATTGTCTGGATTACATCAATCCACAGATCCAATTTCTCTCTGATGACATCTGAAACCTTAAATTGAGCTTTGAAAGAAGTCAAAATACCCTCCAGTCCTTTTGTTATCTTTTGAGCAAGAAGTCCTTTAATGAATTCGGTTTCAAACATTTTTTCAATTTCTGAGAATGATTCTCGGAAATTTGCGATTAATAAATCTTTAGAAGTTTGAGAACCACTAATTGTCTCTTGACATACTTTAGTTAAGGATGATTTAGAGTAAACACAGTTTCCTGCAGATAGTCTGAGGTCGGGGATTTCTCGAATTATTCCGATTAATTCTGATTCTGAGAGATTTACTGTGAGGGAGAGGTCTGAAATCGATATTAATCCCTCGGAAACTAATTGTTTTTTAATTTTGGATGAAATTTGATCGCTACTGATTAATTTATCGTCTATTACGACTCCTAAGGGTTGGATCGCAGACTTTAATTTCAAATAATCTTTGCTTTTCATGTCACTTTCGAGTTTACTGAGTTCGATAACCCCTTCTTGTTTAAATCGTCTTTGAGTTCGATACTTTTCCCACGGATACTTCAGTGCGTTTTTGGATACCCACCCAAACCCGAGAAGTACCATAATACCTACTATGATAAGGAAAATATTTACAATGGGTTGCCAAAAGGTCGGAGACATTAGCTGTATGTCAACATTAAATTCTAACACTTCTTGATAATACAACAGAGAACCCTGATAAAGATTAATTGCCAATTGATGTAGACTTGCATGTTTTGGTTTAATAACAAGTTCAAAGGATACACTTTCTCCTGGAGCAACTAAAATGTTTGTTCCATTCCCTGATACTATTTCATCATCTATACCAAATGCAAACAGAGTCAAATTTAAGGAAACTAATTCTGGATTGTATATTGTAAATGAGTATACAAAAGATTCTCCTTCATATGCTGTTGAAGGAGGTTGACTTGTTACTTCAACAAAAGATGAAAAAGCATCTGTATCAAGAATGTAGAATCTTAACATGAGGCTGGCTGTTTCTCCCCACATATCAACTGCTATCAATACTATGGAGTGATAACCAGGAGTAGTGGGGGCATCGATTACAAAAGGTTCCTGGAGTGTGATGTTATCTTGTGTATCCCAGTGGTATTGTACAGAAGTTAAGTTGAGATCGTTTATTGCGAATGTAATCACACCTGCGGGAAGAAGAATAGAATTATTAGTGGGAGATTCCAAAGAGATTCTGGGTGAATAGTTGACGTAAAAGCGAAAAACTTTCGTTATCCAATGACCATAAGAGTCGAACGCTGTTATCGTTAGATAATGGTATCCTTCACCGCTCGGAAGGTTGATATTCCATGGATAATTGAACGATTGATCCGTTCCATCATCCCATGCATAATAGCTCCGATTTAAAGAAAAATCCGTAATATTAAATTGGATAATCATATCTTGAGGAACTACCGTATCATTCACACCATTTTGGATCATTATAATAGGGGAGTCCGCTTCACAATAGAAATAGTACACTTTGTGCGATATCCATCCATCTGTATCATTAGCATATACAGTTAGCACATGCCACCCATCTGAAATGTCTAGTGGAATATCCCAGCCCGTTACAAACGATTGATTTAAGCCCTCATCCCACATAAACCATGTTTGAGCAAGGTTATTGTCACTGAAATTGAAGTGAAGAATACTTCCGAAAGGTTGGATAGAATTATTGATCGGTAATATAAGCGTAACTGAAGGAACATGGTTAATCCACCAGTAAAATCTTTTTACAGTTGTATGCCCTACAGAATCATTCGCATAAACAAAGAGAGTATAGTACCCTTCTAAAGATGGTACATGAATCTCCCAAGGACTACTAAGTGTTTGATTTGGCCCGTTATCCCAGTTATACCAGGTCTGATTCAAAGTAAAATCAGTTATATTTAATTGAACCACCATATCTGAAGGAACAGTAGTGTCATTAGCAACATTTTGTACTGATATTATAGGAGAATCTGCTTCACAATAGAAATAGTAAGAATTGATAGATAACCATCCATTAGAGTCATTAGCAAATATAGCTAAACTATGCCATCCGTCTGATACGTCTAATGTAATATTCCAATCTACTCCAAACGACTGATTTACCCCATTATCCCAATTGTACCATGTTTGAGCAAGGTTATTGTCAGTAATATTGAATGAAAGAATATTACCGAAAGCTTGTATAGAATTATTCGTTGGAGAAATTAATGCAATATCGGGAATGTAGTTGATCCACCACTGGAAAATCTCTTTCGTCGTATGGCCTGCGGAATCATTAGCATAAACTCTGAGGATGTGGAACCCTTCTGTGGCTGGAACACCAAGCTCCCAAGGACTACTAAATGTCTGATTTACTCCATTGTTCCAGTTATACCAAGTCTGGTTCAATGAAAAATCGGTTATGTTTAGTTGAATCACCATATCTGAAGGAACTGCGGTATCATTTGCAACATTTTGAACTATTATTATTGGAAAGTCCGCTTCACAATAGAAATAGTAAGATTTTGATGATATCCACCCATTAGAATCATTTGCAAAAACAGTTAAACTGTGCCATCCATCTAATATATCTAATGTGATATTCCAATCGATTCCGAGTGATTGATTTATCCCATCATCCCAATTATACCATGCGGTGTCTAAATTATTATCTGTGATGTTAAAAGAAAGAATACTGCCAAAATTTTGTATAGAATTATTGGTAGGAATAAGTAATGTAATATTAGGAATGTAATTAATCCACCAGCGAAATCTTTCTTTCGTTTCATGTCCTACAGAATCATTAGCATAGACACCGAGGATATGGTAACCCTCGGTAATTGGTACAGTCACATCCCACGGACTACTAAATGTTTGGTTTGCTCCACCATCCCAGTTATACCATGTCTGATTCAATGAAAAATCAGTAATATTGAGTTGAATCACCATATCTGAAGGAACTGTAGTATCATTTGCAACATTTTGAACTATTATTATAGGATAATTTGCTTCACAATAGAAATAGTAGGATCGATATGATAACCATCCAGCTGTGTCATTAGCATAAACAGTGAGTTTATGCCAGCCATCTGATATTCCTAGTGTAATATTCCAATCTACGCTCAAAGATTGGTTTATTCCATCATCCCAATTAAACCATGTTTCGTCAATGTTGTTATCAGAAATGTTGAACGAAAGGATACTACCATAAGGTTGTACGGAGTTATTTATAGGTGATAACAAAGTAATTTCAGGGTTTTTATTAATCCACCAACGAAATTTACTGACAGTAAGACGACCAAGAGTGTCATTGGCATAAATCGTCAACCAGTGATAGTTCTCTTCTGCAGGTGTACTTACTTGCCAGGGAAAAGAGAGAGATTGGTTTACAGTTCCATCCCAATTATACCAGACATCATCGAGAGTAATATCTGTTATGTTTAACTCAACTAATCCAATCATGATACTTGTGTCATTCAGAACGTTCTGCAATGTTACTGAAGGGTGATGATTATCAATGGTAAATGTATTAGTAGTAACATTGTGCGACAAATCTTCGGAACAATTAACAATAACCATTATTCGATAATTAGATCCATCGTCAACTGTTGTAGTATCCCAATCGAACTGACTTGATTCAAGTCCAGACCCTAAAATTATCCAGGAAAAACCATCATCAGGAGAATAGTAAACAGAATAGTTGATATTATGATCCAGTGTATCGCTAGAGTTCATCCAATCGATTGCTAGATTCCCAGAAATAAAATCGGGATTTGTGGGATTTATTAGTTGTGGTTTAGATAATAAATGGGTTGAGGGGGTGATAAAACTGACCAAAGGATATGGATCGCTATTATCATAGAAATTATAAGCCGTATCTCCAATACCATCGGCATCAAGATCATCTCCAGAATATGCGTCACCCCAATAGTTCCCAAAACCGTTTACATAATACTTGATGGCTCCTGTATAATCAATCGTTTGACCAGTATTACTTAAGACATTATTAAGATAAAAAAGATTAGGAGATGTTACTTGAGATGTAGCAACAAATCCATATTCAGAGTTATTAAAGATGGTATTATGCCAAATGGTATTATTTGTTGTTAAGACTCCTGATAGATAAATACCTCTTAAACCGTCCGAAATTATGTTATGAGAAATAAGGTTATGTTGGGAATTATAGATGTAAAGACCCCGATCCCCACTTGTGTGGATCGAATTATTCTCAAGTGTGTTCCCATTACCTGTCCCAATATAGAGTCCAAAATCTGTACTGCTAAAAATTGAGTTATTGAAGACTGAATTTTTATCACCCTGTTGTATACTTATCCCATATAGAGAACTATTAAAACAAGTATTATTATAAACAGAATTGAGATCCGAGAGACTGATTCTAATTCCATACATGTTCTCAAATGCTCGATTCTGGTAAATATGATTGTCTTCACTGTATGAAGCTATGTATATCCCCACCTCCGACAGATTCACTGTATTGTTGGCTATTCTGTTGTTATAACTCGAAGAATCTAGATGAATACCAATTTGTGAGCTATTATAACACAGGTTGTTATGAATTGTATTATTAATACAAGATTCAAGATTAATCCCACCAGTCCCTGAACCAATATTGTTAATTAGGAAATTCGACGTAATATTACTATTTAAAACGTTATAAAAGTATATAGCTCCACTTCCCCCATTCATAAAGAGACAATCACTTATTTTGAAGTATAGGTCAGTATTCCTGATTTCAATGGCTATGGCTGTATTATTGAAAATAAAACCATCAATAATATAGGGTGTTGATTTATTCCCATCACCTGGCCATCCTTCATTGGTTGCACGAATTATGAAATCAGAATTTCCATTCAAAACCATAGGAGTGTGTGGAACATGTGTTTTTGAAGCATTCATTCCGAAAGAAACTTCCCACCCATCAGTTAAGTTGTCCGAATCGGTATCGGGATTAGTTGCATTTAATCCATGGTAATATTCCTTTAAATTCGTTAATGCATCATTATCTTTATCCAGATCAGCATCGTCTAATGTGGCGTTCAATCCCATATTCACTTCCCATCCATCTGGCATTAAATCTGAATCAGTATCAGCACTATTTGCATTTGTACCCTCTCCATATTCCTGTAAATTCGATAAACCATCATTATCATAATCTAAGGAGGCATCTGTATCATCAACAGGAATTAAATTCATTTGATACTCCCATAAATTAGGTATCCCATCTGAATCTTCATCTAAATCTGCATCAATAGGATCAGTGGAATTAAATCCCATTACTTCTTCCCACCAATCTGGCATTCCATCTTGATCACTATCTTTTTCAAAAATAATTCTAGACGAGGATGAAACAAAACCATCTTGCCCTGTCCCAACTCGAGAATCATTTGTGTCTGTGATTGGGAAGTTTAATGACTTTGTTGAACCAACAAAAGCAAAATCATCCTTTTGGTTTACATCTATTGATTCCGCAGTATCACTACCATTTCCGCCAAAATACGAACCATATAAATACACACCATTTGGATCAAGCAGAGAAAAAAATACATCAGTGGATCCGTTACGAGTTGGGTTCAGTGCATTCAATATTGGATAATCATTAGATCCTGTTTTTCCAGTCAGTAAAATGTTATCTTCAGACAATAGATCAACATCGTTTGCATAGTCATCACTTCCACCCCCAAGATACGTACTCCATGTCAATGAACCTTCAGTTGAGAACTGAGAAACGAAAACATCCCAACCTCCATGATCAGATGAATCATAGGCATTTAATGTAGGAAAATTTGTAGAGTATGTGGATCCTACGGTTACTATTCTACCTGTAGAATCAATCGAAATACCATATGAAAAATCATTGTGAGTTCCTCCCAGAAAAGTACTCCATACTAAGGATCCATTTAATAAGAATTTCGCAACGAACGAATCTTGGCTTCCAACACGACTAGATATATAAGCATTCTTCGTTGGAAAATTATCAGAAGATGTATCCCCTGAAATTGCAATACTATCATTCTTGACATCTAAGCAAAAAGCTCTATCAGTAGTACTACCACCCATAAAAGTACTCCAATTTAAGGTACCATTGGAATGAAGCTTCATTAATACGACATCACCGAAGCCATTATGAGTACTATCATACGCGTTTAAGATAGGGAAGTTTGTAGATTGTGTAGTACCTGTAATATAGATACTATCGTTTTCATCAACCTCTACATCATAACCTCTATCAGAGGAATCTCCTCCAAATAGCTCACTCCAAATTAGAGAACCGTTTTCATCAAATTTTGTCACAAAAATATCATCTAAACCATTATGCACTTGGTTAGAAGCAGGGAAACTTGTAACTTGACCTCCCCAGTACCATGTATATCCAGACACCACTATATTATTTTGGCTATCGACCGCTATTCCATAGCAATAATCCATTTCACTTGCGCCTAAGTAAGTACTCCAAAGAAGTGAACCTGTAGAATTGAATTTCGCTATAAATCCATCATTCGCTCCATTATGAGTGGAATCCCAGGCATTCTTCGTTGGAAAATCATTTGAATATGTGCTTCCTGCCAAAATAACATTTCCTAAATGATCAAAAACAACACTTCTTGCATCAGAATACGCCGAGCTATCTAGTACCATACTAAATAGTAGTTCTGTGGTTTTCTCTGTAACCATAGTTAGATTAAATGAAAAAAGAATTGCATCTGTTGTACCTAAAAGAGTATCATTACTGTTTACTATTGGAAAATTCGCCGAACCAGTATATCCTGAAATTACCACGTTGTTTAAATTATCTACGTCAACACCCCAACCTTGGTCAAAACTACTCCCTCCAAAAAAAGAACTAAACAGTAACGAGCCATTTGATGAAAAAGATGTAATATATGCTTCGGAACTCCCCTTTTTTGTTTCAAAAAGGGGATTTAATACAGGAAAGTTTGTAGAAGAAGTGGTACCAGTAAGAACAACATTACCAAGCATATTTATGTCCATACTATATCCCCAGTCAAGAGCGCTACCTCCAATGTATGTACTCCATACTAAAGCACCACTAGATGAGAATTTAGTTAAAAAAGTATCACCTTGCCCATTATATGTCGAATCATAAGCATTTATAGTTGGATAATCAGCTGAGTTTGTATCTCCAGTAATATAGACATTATTTAAAAAATCAAAACAGACAGCTTTTCCATAATCTGAATCATTTCCTCCCAAATAAGTGCTCCATTTTAATATTCCTTCTGAGGAGAATTTAGAGATAAAAATATCAAACGGACCCCCATTATGACTTGAGTTATATGCGTTAAGTGTAGGAAAATTCGATGAAGCTGTATAACCCGTCGTTAAGATGTCACCTTGGTAATCTACAACAACTCCTTTTCCAAGATCATAATCACTGCCGCCATGATATGTACTCCACAGTAATGTTCCATTATGGGAAAATTTAGAGAGAAAAACATCTTCTTCTCCGCTATTGGTAGAATTATAGGCATTTAGAGTTGGAAAATCTAAAGAATCTGTGTAACCAGTTAAGATGATATTATTCTGCTTATCTGTATATATATCGTAAGAATAGTCAAGATCGCTTCCCCCAAAAAATGTACTCCATAATAGCATTCCATCTGAGGAGAATTTTGATAGAAAGATATCATAGACCCCATTAAAAGAGGAGTCATAGGCTGAAAGAGTAGGAAAATCTGAGGATCGTGTATAACCAGTTATTACAACATTACTTTGATTGTCAAGGGCAATTGCTATCCCAATTTCATTCCCACTTCCGCCAAGGTATGTACTCCACTTTAAAGTTCCATTAGAAGAAAATTTGGAAAGAAAAATCTCCTCATTGCCATTTGAAGATGATTGATATGCATTAATGATTGGAAAGTCAAGAGATTTTGTTTCACCAGTCATGAAGATGTTCCTTTGGGTATCAACAACAACATCTTGCCCATAATCAAGATCATTCCCTCCTACATAACGACTAAAATTGACGAAAGAATCCCATGTAATATTCTCCGATTGTGTTTGGAGTCTAATTCTTGACTCATTGGATTTCAAAGTATCAGATTCGAGTGTTATGGTATCCAAAATTTCATTTTGATTGTTGTTTAACGTTGTTGAGCCAGAATTGGAGCTGAGTGTTCTGATTGTGATTTTTTGGGCCTCAATTTGATGCGAAATCGTTGTAGAATGATCTAAAAATCCCAGTAAGAAGATCATTATCATTAGAAGACCATAAACATCTTTTTCCTTTCCTAATATTCTCATATCTTACTCATTCCTATTCCAAATGGGGCAAATGGAAAACCTAACAAATTACGATGTACAAAAACTTCTTGATTTTTCCAAAGATTTGATACACAATTAGCAAATTGTTCTTTCAAGAAGTCTGCAATAAATCTTCGATTTTCCTCAAACATTCCAAACCCTCAATGCTTCTGTGTGACATTAAAATTAATTTTCAATAGAAAAAACTTACTAGTATATAACTGTAAAGGTTGAATGAATTCGACAAAACTAGCTAATTAAATCCACATAATACCTTGTGAATTATTTCTCCACCTGCAACAGGTGGAAAAATTGCAACTATATCCTCATCCTTTAGCTGAGTTTCTATTCCGTTGAAAATGCTCATATTTCGTCCGTTAATTAGAATTACAACCCAACTTCCCAATTGAAGATTCTCATCTAGTATCAACCCCTGTAACTTGGGAAATTCGCCTATAATTCTACCCAAAAGGTTGGCAATAGTACCCCCACTAGCAATTGTGACTTTGATTTCACGTTTCTCTGTTACTTGTTTGAAAGCACCAAAAAATCTCGCTGTAACTTGAATTGAGCCCTTTTTATTTTCGGATGTCAGAAATAACCCTCTTTAACGTAGTTATTTGGATGAGGAATCGGTTTGAACTTCTTCTGCCTTGAGTTTTTTCTTATCCAGCTTCATAACCCTTGTTAAAGGGAGGGAATCTCGAATCTCAATGTGTTTAGGAATAGCATAGGGAGGGAGATTTTCTTGACAGAATTTTAGGATATCCTCAGATGATGTACTTTCCTTAAACTCGTCCTTTAATACAAGAAATGCTTTTACTCTTTCACTTCCTGGACGATCAGGATCAGGAATTCCAATAACTCCAGCTAATCTTACAGCAGGATGTGAATGGAGAGCATCATCAATAACACGTGAATAAACTTTCATTCCAGAAACGTTGATCATGTCCTTTATTCTATCAACCACCTTAAAATATCCATCTTCATCCATCACACCAATATCACCGGTTGCTAACCACTGATCATTTTGGAGACCTTTACCTTTTTCTGGCCAGTATCCTAGCATAACTTGAGGTCCACGAATCCAAATTTCTCCTTCTTTACCAGGAGGAACCTCATCACCTGTTTCTGGATCAACAAGTTTTACATCAGTATCTGGAATCGGAACACCGA
>JAEOTC010000237.1 GCA_016840035.1 Candidatus Hodarchaeota archaeon
AAAATAATCGGTAAATTGATACGTGGAACCTGATAGCTTTAACATTATTTTATCTAATGGAAGAATCCTAGTGAAGTGTAAAATTTTGATGAGTAATATTTCACGCCAGTGGATGATTAACAACTCCTTCGAGTAGTCAAAAGAACATTTAATCTACAGTATATGTTTATCGATTGATTACTCCCTTCTATTTTTCAGCGCATATTGTTCAAAATGATAAATATTGAAGATAATCAAGTTAATAGTTAGTGTTACTTTTCATTTTTGATGCGATCTCCTAAAAGTGTTAAAGTTTTATGTTTTCTCGGTTTGTAAGAAGGAATAAATAGTTATTCAAGTTAATATGGGTAGTATCTTTGCTTTGGTGGGTCTTGCATGTCATTTCTCCAAGTGTTGCGTGAGGTTTTTAGTAATAGAAATATCAAAATCTTAACAGTTTCACAAACGCCATTCATGTTTATAGCTTTTCTCTGGTTTCCCTATCGAAGTTTATTCATTTTAGAACTTGGAGCAACAACGGAGCTTCTGGGAATCTTATTAATGGTTGAAACTGTAGCTCAGATCTTCTTTCAACTCATTGGTGGTATTTTTGCAGACAAATTTGGAAGACGGCGAGTCCTCGTTTTCAGTTCCATATTCAGGATTGTTTCACCCCTTGTTTTTATATTCTCAACTCATTGGACGCATATCGCACCTGGACTGATTCTCCAATCTGTTGCAATGCTTGGGATACCTGCAATGAATGCATTGATTGCTGAGTCGTTACCCCGGAAAACTCGTGGTACTGGTTATGCAACTTATCGAATGGTGACGTGGATGCCAATGATTATCACAAGTATGTTAGGCGGTATCATCATGGACTACTATGGAATCATTCAAGGAATGCAAATTTGCTTTTTAGCGTCAATGATAGTTTCAATTTTTGCAACCTTCTTACGATGGAAATATCTCACTGAAACATTGGAACCTACCATTATCAATACAGAAAATGTGAAACCAAAGAAAGAATTAAGAAAAAATCGACTTTTTCAAGAGTTATCAATGATATCGAGAACAGTGTGGATATTGATCGTGGTTACTGCGTTAAGTAGTTTCGCCATGAGAGTAGTTTTTTCATATATTGTAGTCTACTCTGTTGATGTTATTGGTCTAACTAAGACGGAGTGGGGACTTATTGGAACGGGTGTAAGTATAATTTCGACAGTGCTAACCTTACCTGTCGGTATTCTCGCAGATCGTATTGGTCGGAAACCATGTATAATTTTCTCTCGAATCCTCTCATTACTCTCCACTCTTGGTTACACTTTTGCTATAAATTTCTGGCAAATATACTTAATCAGAGCGGTTGGAGGTGTCGCTCAGGGATTTGGAGGATTAGTGATGGGTGTGATGGGTGGACCCATTTGGCAGGCATTAATAGCGGATGTTACTCCATCTAAACAGCGTGGAAAAATGATGGGAATTATGGGGACTATTTCAGGAATCGCAAGCACACCTGCATCTTGGGTAGGAGGCTATATGTACGATAACATCTCACCAAAGCTACCATTTCAGATGAGTTTCATCTTCGATGTAATAGGAACCCTTATCTTCGTAGCTTTCATCAAAGAACCAAAAAAACTAGAATGAACAGACCATTAACTTAGTATGCAAAAGGAATCTCCTCCTAGATTTTTCATTTACTATCAATTTGTTTTATTAAAATCAACCTGATCTTTCTAAGAAGTGTATAACAAAGATTCAATCTTGGCTTCATTGTCCAAATCAATGCTATTCTAAAGGTTTAGTATCAGAGATGTGATTAGGACCTACCACATGAAAAATTAATTAATTGATTTAAGTCTTCAAGATATAAAAGATAGAGAATAAAATAACGGAAATAATAAAGTTTACATTAACACAGATGAGAGATATTTGTGAAAAAGCAACATCTAGTAATTCTACTCAGTTTGATACTTATACTCACAACAAGTATCAGCATATTCATCTTACTAAACAATGGATCAGAGCAGCATATACCGCGACATTACACGTTTACCATTCTTAAGATATACCCTCATGATACGAATGCTTTCACCCAAGGATTAATCTTCGAGAATGGTACGTTCTATGAAAGTACTGGACTCTACAACCACTCAACACTTCGTCAAGTAGAATTAGAAACAGGTAAAATATTAAAACTTCACGCTCTACCAAGTCAGTTATTCGGTGAAGGGATTACTCTATTCAATAATCGAATCATTCAATTGACCTGGAAATCAAATCAAGGTTTTGTATATGACAAAGAGACCTTTAAGTTACTCCAAGACTTTCATTATCCTACTGAAGGATGGGGGATCACCCATAATGGTACACAATTGATTATGAGTGATGGAACAGCAATTTTATATTTTCTAGATCCAGAAACCTTCACAATTACTGGACAGGTTGAAGTATATGATATCGATCGAGTTACCCACCTCAATGAACTGGAATATATACAAGGGAAAGTATATGCGAATATTTGGATGGAAGAAAGAATTGCAATAATCAATCCTCAGACTGGACAAGTTACAGGATGGATCGACTTATCAGGTCTTATCGATTTGGAAAATGATGATCCAAACAATGTACTCAATGGTATTGCATATGATAAAGAAGAAAATAGATTATTTGTAACCGGGAAGAGGTGGCCACATCTTTTTGAAATTGACGTAATTCCTGTAGAATAATCGTCTCTAAAATATGAAGGGTGAAGTGTAATTTACATTCTTTAACAAAATATTTAATAAGGCAACCTTAAAAAAATCTTTATTCTAAAAGAAGAAAGGTGAAAGTAATAGTTGAATCCACAGTTAAAAGTGAAGATTCTACGTAATGCTAAAGTTATCACGTATCCTTTTACTAATTATTTTAAAGGGTTTGAAAAAGTTAAAGCCGTTCAACATCTTTTCGGTGAACAGACAGAGGAAGTGCTTAAGGGGATTAAAGTCACATTTAT
>JAEOTC010000043.1 GCA_016840035.1 Candidatus Hodarchaeota archaeon
ATTATTTCTTCTTCTGATTCAGTTTCTTTTTCCAAGTTTCGGTATAGGATATCCATGGATCTGGAACACGTACCGTAAGAAAGTTGGGTTTGGTCACAAAAGTCTCTGGGAGGAACCCCAAGATTTCTCCATCCACCTGATATAAACATTTTTTCTCTGGAGAATCAACTTTAATGATATTTCCTTCAAATGTCTCAACTGCAGGATGCGTAAGATGTTTACCGTCATAAACAAGAGATAAAAGACGAATAAGTGCGAATCTACTAACTTTTTTTAATGTAGTTCCATGAAAGAGATTATCTTTGGGATCAGCTTCTGGACATATATGCATTCCACCCCCATAACGTTTTCCATTCCCAATGGCTACTAACATTCTTTTACCTGTGACTGGTTGCCCAGTATTTGGTTCAATAATAATGTCATACGGTTTGAATTTTAAAAGTGTGGTAAGAACAGCTCGTTGATAATTAACAGTTCCACTAAATCGTTTCGTACCTTTATTAGATCTATCTGCCACTTCAGCATCAAAACCCATTGATGCTACTCCCCCAAAATAACGATCTGCATTTACACAATATCCAACATCAAATTTTTTGTCCTGACCGTTGATTAAGCTTTCTATAATAGCATCAATATCACCCTCTGGAATTCCAAATGTTGTTGGGATGTCATTCCCAGTCCCTACGGTGAACGCACTAAATATACTCTTCTTTTCTGCCTTCAAAACACCATTAATAACCTCATTGGCAGTACCATCACCACCAACCGCACAAATCACTTTATACCCCTCATTTGCTTTTTGTTCAGCTAATTCAAGGGCATGACCTATACGAGTAGTAAATTCAAAATCGTAATTAAATTTTGAATCTATTTTGGGAACGATTTTTTTGTTCCAGGTCTTTTCTACTCGGCCACCAGCAGCTGTTGGATTAACAATAAGAAAAAAATCCTTCATTGAGAGCACCTTTGAATGGAATGAATTTAAAAAAATAAGTATTCCAGTTTTTGAAGTTTACCTAGAACCATAGTAAAAGGTCGATATTTACAAAATCGAAGAAAAATGGAATTTGAGGAGATCATGATCTCCTCAGATCAGGATTTATGTGGAATCCTCGTTGGAAGAAGGAGAATTGTCCATCGCTGCATTAACTAGTTCGACTAAGTCCATTACCTCAATTTCTTCTTCAAGCTGTTGGGTTTTCAGTGCATCGGTTAACATGCTTGTACAAAACGGACAGGCTGTGACTAAAACCTTTTTATATCCATTAGAGTGTTGAGAATTATCTAAGGTTTCTTTTGCTTCAAGTACGCGTTTCTCCGAAATTCGGGTCTCGACCCATTCTGGTGTTTCACGAAACATATTGCCACCACCGCCACCGCAACAATAAGAAAATTGACCATGATTTGGCATTTCACGGAACGTGACACCTGGTAGTTTTCCAATAATTTTACGTGGAGATTCATATTCATCGTTGTACCTACCAAGATAACAAGGATCATGGTAAGTAACTTCAAGGTTTAAGTCTTTGTTAAAGGTTATTCTTCCATCTTCTATCATTTCTAATAGGAAAGTGGTGATATGGACAACATCAAACTCGCCACCATATTCAGGATATTCATTTTTGATAGTATTAAACGCATGGGGTGATGAAGTAACAATTCGCTTAACATCTCGTTTTTGATACATTTTGATGTTATCTTCAGCTAGCATCTGAAATAGTGCTTCCTCACCTAAACGTCGCATCTCATTCCCATCATTCTTTTCGGAATCTCCAAAAGTCCCATAATCTAGGCCTGATTTGGAAAAAATTTCATAAGTGGCACGAGCAACTTTTTGATTACGAGGGTCATAAGCTAAAGTATCACCCGGAAGCCACAGAAGTTTTGATTCAGATTTTTTAATTTTTGGAAGCTTCCCTTCTTTTAACCAATTTGTACGTTCTCTCTTTGGTTGATTCCAGACATTTCCATATTGATAGACGCTTTCAAGCATAGTAGTAAATGTACCTGGAACATCACCTTCCTCAATCAATGAAGCTCTCATTCCGACTATCATATCTACGTGCCCAATTAGATGCGGACAGGCATTAGTACAGGCATAACATGTTACACATGCCCATAATACATCTTGAGTCAGTCCAGAATGCTCTCCAAGCATGGTTTCATTCTTTTTTGATTGAGTTAAACCATATTTCTGTTTACCCCAATTTTTTACATCCTGAATGACCTTCAATGGTGAGAGGGGTTCACCAGAGTCTTGAGCAGGGCAATAATTGTGACAAAAGTGGCATTTCATGCACGCAGAAGCTTCTAACAATTGGTAGAAACTAAAATCTTCAATTTTACTTATACCATCTGCACTAAATCTGACTTGACCCTTTGGTTTATCGACATCAGTTAGAACAATGTTTCCTACACCAGCTAATACATGAAAGAATTTGCTAAATGTCAAAATAATAGCTAGTGTTAAAATACACATGAGATGTGATAAATAGAAGAATGCGTGGATAGTAAAGATCATATTATCATTCTTAATGAAGAGTCCAAGGAATAGGGCTAATGGGTATCCAATGAAGGATGTCAATTCAAAATCAAGATTGGCAAATGTAGTTCCCTCAATGGTAAGAGGTAAATGGTTTAAACCATATAAAATTCGCGCTGCTTCCACAAAAAAGCCAGAAATGCTAATCCAGAACAGTAATAACAATAAAGCAAGATCCTCAACACCAGCTCGTTCGTAGTACGTTTTTTCTCTGAAAAATCTTCGGAAGAAGGCAATAATCACTCCACAAAATAGAAGAACACCGGCAAGATCAGCACCGATATTTAAAAGGAGATACAGGGGTCCAACGAGTAATTCTTCATGGAAGATGTATTCATGAATAGTGATCGAAATAGTGGCAATGGCAGATCCGATAAAACCTAGCATGATCATTGTGTGAACAATAAAACTCGAACGCTGCATCGATTCCCGTTTTAAGATCCCCGCTCCAAATCCATAATACAAGCGTTTGGGAAAGGATCGTGAGAAGATATTTTTAAAACCTCGTTTTATTAAAGTAAGTATAAAGGCAAACAATGTCTGTTCTTTCTGATCATATTTACCATGAAACCATACACGCATATTCCGATAAAGACCAACAAGTAAGACAATGACAGCTATTGCTGCACATAAGTACACAAGAAATCCAATTTGGCTACCGTATAATTCAATACTCCTAGGCCAGTATGCCTCTCGACGTGCTTCCCAAATCCAATCCTGGGATATTGCTATTATTGTATTTATCATATTTTCACCCATTTTCTATCAGAGAGTTAAATACATCCAATCAGAATTTTGACAACTTTTTAAAGAATAAATAATCATCAAGGAATAGACTGATTGCCATTCTCAAATTTCAATCCTGAAAAATTATTCCCTAATATTAATATTTGAATTTTTGCCGTTCACAATCCAGATGAATTATATCCTCTTTCAGATTAGTAAATTAAGAGTTCGCTTTATTTGCCTTAGCTGGATTCCTCTATGAGGATTTAATGGGTGGAGGTGGTGAGTTAAACATTCTTCTTCTTGGACTTTTTGTGGTCAGCTGGGTAGCATTAGTCCTCGGATTTATATTCGCAAGCAAAGATTAATTGCCTTCCCCTCTTTTTTTTGATTCTCTAAAAAAATAGGATGAGAAAACAGCTTAAAGCTGTTTTGCCAACTCTGGAAGGACCTCATGTAGATCGCCAATAATTGCAAAATGTGCAATTTCAACTATTGGTGCTTCCTCATCTGTATTAACCACAATAATGGTTTTACTGTTTCTCATACCCACAAGATGCTGAATGGCACCTGAAATACCTGCAGCTATATAGAAATCAGGGGTGACTGTTTTTCCCGTCTGACCAATTTCATGATCATAAGCAACCCATCCTGCATCAACAGCTGCTCTGCTAGCACCCACTTCACCACCAAGGGCCTTTGCAGTATCTCTTATTACAGCAAATTTCTCCCCACTTCCGACACCACGACCTCCACTAACGAGTAGCTTTGCTTTCGTGATATCGACCGAAACTTTGGCAATTGTTTCTTCGACAAAAGATTCACGTTTGTCGGAATCTTCAATCACTGGGGAAAAGTCAACCACTTCTGCAGATAAATTGTCGTCTGGTTCAGCCTCAGGATTATTACCCCCAAGAATGGTAGCAAATGTCAATTCCTCTGCTGATCCTTCCATGGTAACGAACAGTTTTTCTTCAAAGAGTGGATGAATACCTTCATATTCGTCATCATCAATCGATAAGTTATTGACAGAGGCAAACATTGCTTTATCGAACCTTGCAGCGAGTCTTGGTACGAGTTCTTGGCCATAAAGACTAGCCCCTGCAATAACCAAGGTTGGATCGATTTCCTTGATCAAAGCCTCTATTGTCCGTGTATGATAGAGGATGTTTATTCCGCTAAATTCTGCATCATCAACTTTGTAGATCTTTTTCACACCATACTTGCCTGCTTCTTGCGCTAGTTCATTTATTCCATGTCCAAGAACTATTCCTTCAACATCTGCGTTCAGATCTCCAGCAAGCTTTTGAACTACGGTTAAACACTCTTTAGTTAAGCCAACAAATTTACCTTTACTGTTTTCTAATATAATGAGTATTTTTGCCATATCATATCACCTTCATTTGTAAGCTCCTAGATTCAAGCCTTTTTCCTTCAAAGCTCCAATTAGTTCGCCAACCAATTCGTTTGCATCTCCATCATCAAAAACAATACATTTCTCCGTACGTGCTGGAGGTTCTTCAATATCGTCAAATTCTACAGAGGGTTTTTTCTCCTCAATTCCTAGATCCGCAATTTCCCAGACTGGGACTTCTGTTTTACTCGCTTTCATGATTCGACGTACACTGGTATATCGAGGTTCTTCAAAATCTCCCGAGCTTGCTATACTAAGAACAGCAGGCATCTGGATCTCAACTTTCCGAATTCCGCCTTCAATTACCTTATCGACGACAACTTTTCCGTTGGTAAAAGCTACTTTTTCGACCCAGCAAGCTAAAGGTAGATCAAGAAATTCAGAAACCATTGGAGCCATGGTAGCAGTTCCATAATCATAGCTCTGCATTCCGAAAAGGAGGAGATCATACTCTCCAATTTTTTTCGCAGCTGCAGCCAAGATTTTTGCGACAGAGAAGAAATGGGTTACTTCTGCTTTCGAATTTTCGATTCGAATTGCCCCATGACAACCCATTGCAATAGCCTCCTTGACAACTTTATCGGCCATATCAGAACCAAGGCAGACGGCTGTCACTTTACCTTCACCTTTTTCTTCAATAATCCGCAAAGCTGCTTCTATTGCATTTTTATCGTAATTGTTAGTCATTACATCGCTCTTATCATCTCTATCTCCTGGAAATATTTCATCAGGATCTAAAGGAGCATTTCTATCAATTGTTGCTTTTACAAAAACTAAAATATTCAATGTCCAATCATCCATCCATAATTTTTTTTACTTTTGAGCGCGTGATAACGCACCACGTGATATAATAGTTTTCTGCATTTCAGATGTTCCTTCATAAATGGTCAAAACACGGGCATCTCGGAATAATCTTGAAACCGCATAATCCTGAGAGTACCCATAACCCCCATGAATCTGGACAGCGTCATAGGTCACCTTTTGTGCCATTTCTGTGGCCCAATATTTTGCCATTGAGGATTCTATCTGTGTATTTGCACCCACATGCTTCATTTGAGCCGTATTCAGATACAACAACCGAGATTGGTGAACTCTTGTTGCCATATCAGCTAACATAAATGAAATTGCTTGATGTTTTCCAATTGGTCGCCCAAATTGAGACCGTTGTAGAGAGTAATTTATACTTTCTTGGAGAGCTGTTTCAGAAATACCAACCGCTTGAGCAGCTATTCCTATTCTACTAGAAGCAAGACTTCCTAGAATCAATCTGAAGCCATCATTTTCTTTCCCTAATAGATTCTCTTTGGGAACTTCCGCGCGATCCAATGACATCGAAGAAGTAATAGATCCGTGTAAACCCATTTTATGCTCAATCCCGACTACTTCCATATTTGATCCAGCAATTTTGGGATCTACAATAAATGCACTAAGTCCTTTTGGTCCAGCGGTTTTATCAGTTACAGCGAAGGTAATGTAAGTCCCAGCTGCACCCCCATGGGAAAGCCAGATCTTATTCCCAGTCAAATAGTATGAATCTCCCTCTTTTTCTGCTTTTGTTGTTACTGCTGAAATGTCAGAACCAGCATTCGGTTCAGAGAACGCCATAGCTCCTATCGCATCGCCACTGGCTAATAAAGGTAAATACTTCTCTTTGGCTTCGGGAGTACCAAAATTATTGATTATCTCGATGTTTAATCCCTGACTTGGGAAGAACATGGAGAATGCGAGAGAGGCTCTAGCCATTAATTCAATAACTGCATTCCATAAAGTATAGCTAAGACCGAAACCGTCATACTTTTCGGGAACAATTATTGAGAAGAGATCATTCTGTTGACATTTTTTGTAAAGATCCATCATTCCAGAGGGGTATGAGACTTTTTTGGTCGAAGGGTCGAAGTGTGCTCCTTCTTCATCCCAATCTTGCTCCTTCTCAATGATTTCATTCATTGCGAGCTCATAGACCATATCAAGAATCATTTCGTTTTGTTCTTGAGCTTCTTTATCAAAATTAAATGTTTTAAAAATCTTTGTCAGCTGTTTCATTAAGTATGCCTCCAAATGGTGTGGAACCATGTGGGATTTATCTCATACAGAAAATAAGAACAAATATTTGAAGAATGTTTTGTAGATACATTTTGTCTATAGGTGCTTGCAAACTAATCCTCTAAGCCAGTTTCTGATCCTATTACCTTCCTACAACTGGTGAACGGCAATTAGATGCTTAGTGTGTGCATTTATCTATGATTCCTTTTGTAATCCTGGTCTTGCACGATTAAATTGGCCATCACAACGAGATGATTTCTCAATGTGGTATGCCCATGAAACATCGACTCATTCAACATTCCTAACATCTTACTATCATAAATATATTTAGTATTCTCCCATGGAATAAAAAAAATACACCTAGAACCTTCGAAACATCAAATAAGCCGATCCTATGAATAGACTTCCCAGTAAGAATATCAGAGAAAATTTAATTATCCAATGGTTCATTGAAGATCCAGTACTATCATGAAAATCTCCTCCTATCTTAATAACCAATGCCCCTGCAGGGACACTAGTTGTATACCCGAAAATTACTAATCCGCCATCAAAAGTTTCAAGAATATCAAAAGCAACTTCATCATATTCTGTACCGAATGTCATGTTCCATTGAAGAACACCAAGAGAATTGAGTTTAAGAATCCAGAAATCGAATTGACCTCCCCCATAAGAATCCGTTTTACCAACAACAGCATATCCCCCATCAGTTGTATGTGTAATAGCGTAAGCCCTTTCAAGACTAGCTCCTCCATAAGTATAGTTCCATTCAGAAGCCCCATCATCATCTACTTTTATTATCCAAAAATCCATTCCACTATCTACTTGCCATTCATTCGCATTTCCTGCAAGTATATAACCACCATCTGTTGCAGGAATTAAGTCACGACTATTTTCTGAAGGGCTTATACCATATTGAAGATTTATGTTATATGTGCGGTTCCACACCATATCTCCATTTGCATCCGTTTTCACTAGCCACGCGTCCTGAAAATAGATCATATCATCAACGATTGTGTGTCCTGTAAAGAGAAAACCATCAGAGATCTGTATAATCGCTTCGGCCTCATCCCAGTCTGGAAATCCGAACGTTTTATTCCATTGAAGATTTCCTTCTGAATCGGTTTTCAATAACCAAGCATCAAAGTATCCATTTAATCCAAATGAGGCTGACGTGCCAACAATGGCGTACCCTCCATCAGTCGTTTGAATAATTGCATTGGCTTGATCATCTGAAATCCCACCATAAGTATGATTCCATAACAAATTCCCTTTTTGATCTGTTTTGATCATCCAGGCATCAGTTCCTCCAGCACCAAATGAGTTTGTAATTCCAACGAGGATAAATCCTCCATCTTTTGCTTCAATAAGGGAAAATCCTACATCATCTTCTCTTCCTCCAAAGGTTTGATTCCATTCCATTTTGCCATTTACATCGGTTTTAACAAACCAAAAATCTTCTTTTCCTGCCCCTGGTGCGTCACCTATAAATGCTAATCCTCCATCCCTTGTTTCCACCCCTGAGTATGCACGTTCATCTGTTTGATGATCATAAACCCCATATGTATAATTCCAGAGAATTTCGGGAGGTTCAAAGCTTTGAACTAAAAATTCTGAATGTTTCCTATGTGTATGTTCTTTTAATGTTGTATTAGGAAATGAATGAAAGATCATATATGGACTTATGATAATCATGAGATAGAGATTAAAGAGAAGAAAATAGGCAACTAAACAATGAAGATATCTTTGCACAATTTTTTTGGATACTGATGAGTTGTATACCAAGATTGTCACCATTCATGAATTTTCTCATGCTTTTGGTGTATGAGATGAAAGTCCTAAAGAAGAGTATAATATTTTAGTGGAACAAATAACATTTTTTATGATGATTACTTCGTATACCACGTTCAACAAATTAATGATTGGATACATCCCTCTAAATATCTTTAACAATCTAACACTTCGATAAAAAACAATATTGAATGATTATGCAAATGATGTTAAAATGAATACATTTCCAAGCACAGGAGAAAAGTCTGTCAGCAGGTTAAAAATACTATTGGTCTTTTGT
Source organism: Candidatus Hodarchaeota archaeon (assembly GCA_016840035.1). Lineage (GTDB taxonomy): Archaea > Asgardarchaeota > Heimdallarchaeia > Hodarchaeales > Hodarchaeaceae > Hodarchaeum. The sequence goes on from JAEOTC010000043.1 coordinate 8,794, forward strand.
CTCGCTATTGGAATTCCATTCATACCTCTTGGAATGAGGATTTACATTGATTTAACCACTGTCCCCAATTCTTTTGACAATATGTTGGTGTTTAAGTCATCTGGTTATCTCGAGTTTAGAGATCAAATTTTGGGGGATTTTCAAACTCCCAAATCATATGGTAATTTGTCAATTAGTGTTGATAACAGGAGTGTTTCCATATATTCTGACGGAGTTTTAGTAGAGCTAGGGCATCTAATCATTCCCAGTAATTCATTTTATCCTTTTTACACTTATTCGGTTGATTATGCAAACCAATCGATGGTTATCCTTAATAATACGAATAACAAATTTAAATGGTGGCTATTCAGGATTGATCCTGATTCATTTAAAGGAATCTATCATATTCCTGTATTTATTTCGAATAGTACAGTGCCTTTTTGCAGAAGTTTCGCTCAGATAGGATATTATGATACACTTTTTTCTCTGAATCACAGCGTGATTATTGAACCAGTTGTTGTTTTTGATCATTCTTCCGCTTCACCTCCTTTAACCTATGAGTTTTTCTCTTATTCCCATTTTAAGTACGTTAATAACCTAACCGCGGAACGATGGATTCACATTACTTATAACGAATCGGGGTATCTTACAGATCTTCTAGAGAGATATCATTTTTCTTGGAATTCTTCTTACTTTAGCTGTTCAACTCTATGGGAACGATATTAGTGTTAAAGCATTGAACAGGAGAAAAATCGTGATTGCTACTGCGACCGCAGACATTCATTCAGAAATCGAAAACAAATCGAATTTCAACATCTTAGTGGTCAACATTTTTGATTTAGCTAAAAAAATTCATCATTTTCTGAAAATCTCAAATCTGTCAATAAAAAATACGCTAAAAAAGTTGCTAGGTACTAATTTAGTTAATTTAGGACAATTTTATGAGTCTTTAATGAGTAAAAAGAATATTTCAATCTCTTTTACTGTGGAAATTAGAATAAATCAACCCAAGAAAGCAAACTATACTCGTCTTACGTCCATCCTTCATGATATTGAACTTCGGTTTATTGAACTGACTTCCTAAAAGAGGTGGAGGGAGGATCAACCTCTACAAAGATCCTCCCTTTTTTCTTTTTTTCGCGTTCATCATCAGAATCATATTTACGAAACAGTGTTCTCCTATCTGATTCCTGTCTGAATAAAAATGCCTCCACCAGACGATTTTTATGCAAATGATTTTTTCCATCCTTATCTTGTTCGGAACACATAACCAAATAATAGAACAGTTATTAAGATCATTCCCAGTAATAAATAGAAAACAGGACTATCTTCATCTTTAGGCGAAAACAATTTACCTCCGACTTTGATTACGAGAAAATCGTTTTGGTATACATCAAGTTCTTTGATTGAACCTACCATAACCAGTCCTCCATCGGATGTTTCGATGAGGTCAAAGCACTGATCACTTGTAGGCCCTCCATATGTCTGATTCCATTGATGATTTCCCTGCGAATCAGTTCTCACTAGCCAGAAGTCGAATGAACCATTTCCGAATGAAAATGTTTTTCCTGCTAGAACAAAACCATGGTCATTGGTTTGAATAACAGAATAAGCTTTATCTAACTTCGGACCTCCGAACGTGCGATTCCATAGATGTTTTCCCTGGGCATCGATCTTTAATAACCAATAATCCATCCCCATATCCAAATCATCTAGTAAAGTTTCTCCTGTAATCACATACTCCTCATCGTTAACTTTTATTATATCTCGGCCTCGGTCATTCCAACTGTTACCATACAGGTGTGTCCAATTAAGATTTCCAAAACTGTCAGTTTTTCCTACCCACAGGTCTGAGTGGATGCTTTCAAAATGCTCATAGGTCTCTCCCACGAATAAATACCCATTATCTTCAATTTGAATCAGTGAGTGAATCTCATCCCAATTTGACCCTCCATAGGTTTTATTCCATTCAGGATTACC
>JAEOTC010000238.1 GCA_016840035.1 Candidatus Hodarchaeota archaeon
CATATAAGTGTTATAGTGGGAAGTTTGCTCATATATCGAGCCTATGTCAGTGCACCGCTAGGATTATTACAATTCCATCGATTACGTAAACTTATGGTCATCAACAAATCAGGACTATTATTGTATTCGTACGATTTTGTTCCCCAATCGAATATAGGAGAAGGTCGTGATCTACTATTTTCTGGTGGTGTTTTAGCTGTTCTTAATCTTTTTACAGAGATGATTGAGACGACTGATGTTAAGATGATCCAGTTTCAAGAAGAAATTATTATGCTTTCTAATAATGAGAATTTTGTTACATTTGTAATTGCTGATCATGCGTCGAGATTTCTATGGATTGCACTTGATAGTTTCAGTAGATTCTTCAACTTGAAATATGGCTCAGAAGCTGAAGAATTGACCGTAGTACCCAAGCATGTTTTTGATGGGACCATTGAAATTGTAAAATTGGCATTTGGTCGAGAATAGATTGACTGGCAATAATAGATAAGGAAGTCATCTACGATTTGTAGAATGAAGGGATATTAATATTCTGGATTAATCCCTTGCTAAATAGGTTATACAGAAGAACAACTTAACAATTCTGAAGGAAACAACCGTGCAATCAAATTTGAAAACACAGCAAGATGAAATCGCTACTGCGATGAAAAATGTAAAACGGAAAATTGTTGTATTAAGTGGTAAAGGTGGAGTAGGAAAATCTACTGTTGCCTCGAATCTAGCTCTCGCATTTGGGGAGAAATTTCCTGGTAAGGTAGGAATTGCAGATCTCGACTTTTCGGGGCCTAACATTGCGAAGATGCTTGGAGTTGAAGACAAGAGAGTTGAAGTTCAGGAAAATGGGAAACCATTACCTGTGACAGGGCCTATGGATGTCAAAGTTATCTCCATGGCTTTTTTTCTAGAAACCGCCTCTACTCCCGTGGTATGGAGAGGGCCCATTAAAATGAAGGCACTCAATCAATTTCTAACTGACTTTGAATGGGGGCCATTAGAGATTTTAATCTTTGATATGCCTCCAGGAACCGGAGATGAAGCTATAAGCATTATGCAAATGTTACCAGATCTAGATGGGGTTGTTATCGTTACCACTCCCCAAGAAGTAAGTACATTAGATACTGGAAAATCTCTTGTTATGTCACGTAAAATGTTAACCGAAAGATCCGATCCTGTTTTGGGAATCATAGAGAACATGTCCGTATTTAAGTGTCCATCATGTGATGCTGAACATACTCTATTTGGAGAAGGTGGAGGAGAAAGAATGGCATCAGAATTTAATACCGAAGTTCTTGGGAAAATTCCGTTTGATCTGAATATTAGAATAAACGAGGATAAGGGTCTATCTGAAGCATTTGAGTATTTCTCCCCTATTGTCAAGAAGTTACTCGTGAAGATGGAGAAGAAATGAGTTCCTCAAAGAAGAGCTTTAATTTTCTATCTATCATCGCTCTTCTTTTACTCATTTCTTTAGTTCTCGAGATTACATATACTGGAAGTGCCGAAGTTAGTACCGATGAACCAATTGATTGTATAATCATCCAATGGAGTGGTTGTCCAGATTGTGTGACTAAATACAAGACATATATTGAACCATTTTATCATCAATTCCAAGATAATGATAGTATCGATTTTGCGTTTATTGATGCCTATACCAATTATGATTTCTTTTACGATGAAATGACTGCGTTAAATATTACCGTGGGAGATTATGGAGTCCGTTTCCAAAAACTGAAGTGAAGTGAAAATAAGCTACCCGAATTTCAATCTTTTCTTTTACCTACTGCTGCAACATAAATAACGAACTCCTCTTCCCCATCTACCTCAATCAACTTATCCATTCCTTTTTGATCATAAGCGAGAATAGCACACGTTCCTGCATTTATTGCTTCGCATGCTAGATACAAATTTTGACATACATGCCCAGCAGAAATCAGAATGTCTTTGGGAGCAAAAATTGAATAACGCCATTCGGTTCTATATGGAATGGCGGCCCAAATAAAGAATACGGCACTTTTACCTGCAAAAGATTGACTAAGGGTTAATCCTGTCAAAGTTTCACTAATATTGAGAGGATCTATTTCCTTTACAAGTACTAATTTTTCTTCAAAAGCGAGATATCTATATATTCCTGGAGTAAGATCATCTACTCTTTGTATAACTAAATACGTTTCAAATGGATGACGTGACCCCCCCGATGGAACCGTTCTGCGTACTGCCTTTTTCTGCCCATGACGTTCGTCAGAGATTACCTTACGAATTCCTTGTGTTGAATACAACAAAAAAGAGAGTTCTCTTAAGGTTAATGAAGATTTAGCAAAATTTCTTCGACTCCGTCTATTCGAAATGGCATCTAAGAGAGAAATGGAAAATTCTTCTGATGTAAAGGTGGATTTAGGAATAAGATCAACGAGAGAGGCATCTTTTGGAAAATGTTTTTGTGGAGGAGGTTCTGCTACTCCTTTTTGTTGGTCTGACTCCCAATCTTCATGTGGAGGCACTGATTCCCAGTCAGGCTCTTTCATAAAGTCTCTATTCTTCTTAATAAGTTCAATTATGTATTCTTTACGGTCTTTCATCTAGCTAATCACCCTTAGATCCGAATTACAAGTAAACGGAATGGAAAGAATTCGGGAAACTATAATTCTAATATCGATCCCAATTTTTTATTTCTGGATATTTTTCCATCTTGGGTCCATACTCATATGATTCAAAGAGTTGACCCCATGGTGTTTCTGTTTTGAATTTCTTGATACGCCGATTTCCTATAAGAGGGTACCAAATCCAGTCGTGATATACTCCGGAGGCCATGATAAAAAGCCTGAAAAATGGTGTGTAAAATAAAAACCAGTGAAGCGGTTTTAATGGTCGATATTTGTAAGTTGTTTTACGTATTCTTTGATCCCAACGAATTACCAGGCTTTTTTTGGTTTTAAACCCAAAATTCATATCCTTAAACTCTGACATATCAGTCCCAATTAAATCGAGCTGATCGACATCTCCAATCCCTAGTCCCTGATCATGAGCCATTTTGATAAATTTAATTTTAAGGGGATCAAATCCCATAAGCTTTGCTGAAATTGCGTCAATAGCAACTTGATCCTCGCTCGCTAGGAGAAGATTGGTAAAAACCGGTGTCATTACTCGTGGTCCTGCTCCATCCCCTGCAACAGATCCGTCCATAACAGCGAGTAATCCTGGATGAATTTCCTTCTGGATAGTTAATAGATCTACAAGGATCTCGTGAATAATTTTATGACTATGGTGTCTGTACTTAGGTATCAATCCACCAAAAGCGTTTTTCATGGCACCAGTCATGACTGTATGGCCGTGGGTTTTAATTGTGGGCAAATGGATAACATTTGCATCTTTGTAGACTTTTGGAATAATAATCTTGTCTTTGAAGAGCTCTCGCATTGCTGGAACATCGCCCTTTGGATCGTAATTTATCCATTCTTCATTTGTTAAAGGGCGATAGTCTGTTTCATATTTTTTAAGAATAGGTAACCATTTGTTTTTGTAAGCACCGCTCCATGGATGAGTTACAACGGTTTGATTCTCTGTAGGAATAATGGATTCTGCTGGAAACCCATCTGCTATTAATTTTTGTAATACACCATCTAATTGCCAGGGAGGAGTGGAACAAGCAGGATAAAATAAGGACCATGATAGATTTATCTTGATTATAGTATTCAGATCTTTTTTGATGAAGTCTTGATAAGTAAGAAGATCCATTAGCTTGCTATA
>JAEOTC010000239.1 GCA_016840035.1 Candidatus Hodarchaeota archaeon
CAGAAAGTATAAACATGTTGAGATCCTTTTTAACAGAAGTGGGATTTGAAGGATTACAAGAAGCTTCAGACATGGAGGAAGAGGAATTAGAAGATCTCTACGGAGTAATTCTTGCACCTGATCTTGTAGGTACTTGGAAAGAAAAAGAGTGGTGGGTTGAGTTAAAGGAATATCATTCCTTGAAGTTTAATTCAAAGGTTGTATTCCAAGTATTCCGATATTTATATCAAAATCCTTTCGTTATACTCGCTAGTATTTCCCCTTTAACCGCTTTTTCTGAATTGATTAAGCAAAAAACTTGGTCATCATCAGAACTGCATAATTGGGGAAAAGAAAAAGAAAAGGAACTAAATGAACGAGTAAATCTATGGACAGGGATGCGGAAAACCTATCAAGACTTTGGTCGTAGTTTAACACTTACTCCTCGGTTCGAGGCGCTCTTACTCGCTCTTACAAATGAAATTGTTACACGTGAAATTGGATTAGCAGGAACTGAATTACGCGGGATGGAGAAATTCCTTGACATTGTTATGAAATTCGATCACCCAATAACTATCATGAATTTTGACGATTTATTGGGTCAAAAAGTAACAGATCTCCCCAAACCTCTTTTATTACTAAAAATGGATTTTTCTGAAAAAGCGTCCTCTAAGGTTTAAACATTTAGAACCAATAGATTAGGGCCCCCAAAAAACGGCCAGATGAAGAGTAAACCAAAAATTACTATCACTACACCTGTTACAATTTCAATAACTCGAAATCGCTCTGCTAAAATCCTAGCAGCCCGAACCCTCGCTTCTGCAGTAAAATACACAAGAATCAAATAAGGAATAAACAATCCAATTCCAAAGAGGGTTAATCCTGTCAAGGTGAAAATAGGATTGGCAATATTGACGATAATACCAACTAAAGCACCAAAAACTGGAAATGCACAGGGTAGAGCGATAAAGGAGTAACCGAATCCGATCAAAAAAAGATCCCATTGTTTATATTGATCACGATTCATCATTTCTGATACTTTAATCGGAATTGGAATCCGTGCGAAAGTTCTTTCAGATATTTCGGGTACAATGATGGAGAAACCCATAATTAGAAGAATAATTCCTAATAAAAGAGAAAGTGGGTCGGCCAGATAGTCCATTTGAACTGCAATTTCGATCCAAAGATACATAAGAATAAGAGCAAAAGAAAGAAAGGTAAATAATATACCTCCGACCAAGATACTTACCCAACGTAATGCCAAACTCCGAGAGGGTTGAATCTCATTACCCTCTGCATCTAACATTTCTGTACTCATAATTCGAAAAATAGTCATTGGCATAATCGGAAAAAGACATGGGGAAAGCGCAACATAAAGACCTGATAAGAAGAAAAGAGGCAGACCAATTGAATTATCAATAAAGATTCCAAATATATACATGAAATTACCCTCTAATCCACCATTTCTTTAATCTGCAATAATCCAATTACTCATTGTTGCTTCAGAAGTGACTCCAGGTGGATGATTCGCATACTTTCTGATTCCTTGACTATTAAAAAAGGCCATTGTTGGTATATTGGAAACATAGAACTTCGCTTTTCCCCTTCTTGTGTGATCACGCCCTACAAACCAATCCATATCGTTATCAGAAGAATAAGTTTCTAATAATCCTATAGTATCGTCAGGTTCAATTGAAACCGATAGGATGTGAACATTTGGAAACTTGGCCTGTATTTTCTGTAATTCTGTAATCTGGGTTTTACAGGGACCACACCAGGTAGCGAAAAAATCTAGAAGAATAGGTTTACCTTCGTAATCCGATAACAATACCTTTGAGGAATTCAGAAGCTCTATCTCGAAGTCCATAGATCCAAGGGTCATACCTTCGTCAGATTCTGGTACTAAAGGAGAGCCGAAAGTTAGCAGTAATATAGCTGCAATACCAATAATTCCTGTAGCCATAATTAATGTTCTACGATTAACCGTAGGTTCAGAAGCTCCATATGAAGAAGCCGATTCTTTACGTTTCGTCTGAATGGAATCTAGAGAATTTAGTACATCGTTATATGTCTCTGTATTAGATGATGTTTCAGCTACTGTATCCTTTGGAGGTATCTTTATCGATCTTCTTGCCATAGTTAACACTTATGGGGCTTTAAGAAGAGTCTTTCCACCTTTATTTTTGTTGTTTTTGATACGAATTTCACCAATAAAGATCCTTAGCTGGTGTAAATTTCTGGGTATAATTTTCCGCTACTTTTCCATCTGAAAGGCGGACAACTCGATCTCCTAAGGGGCATATAGCAGGATTGTGTGTGACAATTATGACTGTTCGATTTTGCTCTTTACCTGTCATAGCCTCCATTATTTCTAACACACTTCTACCGATTTGAAAGTCGAGATTGCCTGTGGGTTCGTCTGCAAGAAGTATTTCAGGTTCTTTAGCCAATGCGCGCGCAATTGAAACTCTCTGTTGTTCTCCTCCACTTAACTGGGCAGGAAAATGGTGCATACGATCTCCTAATCCAACTTTTTCTAAATATTCTTGGGCTTTTTGACGAATAATTTTGCTCTTGAAGGAAGTTTTTCCATCCGTTGACTTCACACCAATCAAGTCGATAGCATATTCAATATTCTCAAGTGCATTCATCCTAGATAACAAATTAAAGAATTGAAAGACAACCCCGACCTTTTTCTTTCTATAAGCTGTCAACCACTTTGCTGAAAGGGTTGAAACGGGGATTTCATCAACAGTTACACTTCCAGAATTCGGTATATCCAGTCCACCTATCATATTTAGAAGAGTAGTTTTCCCTGCTCCAGATGGTCCGTAAAGAATAACTAATTCTCCTCTGTCAATTTGCAAATCAATACCATTTAATGCAACAGTTTTTGTTTCCCCAAGCGAATATTCTTTTGTCAGATTGCTTATTTTGATAAATGTCATGAAATTACCTCCTAAACCACTCGCTCCTTTGTTGCTTCTGCTAAATTTAATTTTAATGTCCTACGTAAAGGAAAGAACTGTGCAACGAGTACACCGATATATGTTAATACAAAACTTGAGATCATTGTGTTTGTACTGATAAAGAGTCGAATACGAAAGAATTCCATATCAAGGATAACTCGCATGAAAAACCATAACATAATCCATCCAAAGATTAAACCTAAGATAGTGCCCACAATTGTAATCACTGTATTTTCTATGGTCACATTTCTGATCAATTTTCGATTCTCAGTCCCAATGGTTAGAAGTGTAGCAATTTCTCTTTGTTGTTCCTGTAGACTAATATATATTGTATTATAGACAATTGCACATGATAAGATCACTGCAAATACTGCAACAATATAAATTATATTATATAACAAATCCATTAGGTCAAGTAATTCCCCTCGTCGTTCAGCTTTCGTGGCAATATCACGAATGTTATAGCTATATTTCGTTTCGATTTCTTCACTGATTAAATCTAAACGTTCAGGAGTGGGATTCTCAATTTTTAGAAGTATTGTATTTGCGGGTTCCCCAGGAAAATTACTAGCGGAAATCAGATTTTCCAGACCAACAAAAACATTCAAACCATTAAACTCATCAATAATTCCAGTAATTTGAAATGATATATTCACAAGTTCAAAATGTGCTCGAAGTGGAGTTGTAGATACTAACTTCGTCAATTTTGGTAATTCTAAATGTACATCATCATACAATCCTACATGTAATTTCTGGGCTACGGGTAGAGAGATAATTAGTCCTTCCGAATCCCAGTCACCATCGAGGAAATCGAATTTATGACCCAAATACCCATCTGAATCATTCACTCCCACCACACTAACCTGTTTTCTTTCGGAAGACTCCGATGAGGTTATACTTGCTCCTGAAAGCAAGTGATAAGTGGCATCAGTAACACCATCGATATTTTGTTTGATCGCCCGAGCAATCTGTGACGCGTTGGTGGGA
>JAEOTC010000240.1 GCA_016840035.1 Candidatus Hodarchaeota archaeon
TGGGAAAAATTATGGAAATTGGCACTAAAACCATGTTTACCATGGAGAAATCAAAAGTTCATCCTTATACTAGTGCTTTAGGAGTAGCTGTTCCTATACCCGATCCAAGTCTGGATAAAGATGTGATATTGCTTAAAGGTGATGTTCCAAGTCCAGCAAACCCCCCACCAGGATGCGTATTCCACACACGTTGTCCCGAAGCCAGATCTATCTGTTCAGAAAAAGTACCAGTACTTGAGCAGAAAGAGAGTGGACATTCCATAGCTTGCCATTTTAGATAAGAGTAGGTGTTTAGCGATCTCAACCGAGAAAACTTCTAAGGAAAGTCTTGAGGAACAGTTGGCTACTATCCCAACCAATCCTCACCAATTATCCCTTTTTAAAGAACCAACAGAAAATAAGATTGCTGGAGTTCAATTAGAGAAGAAAGATTACCTAGCTCTGTTTATCGCCATGATGCAGACAATATTTCTTCCTATTCTTATTATAATGGGAGTATTTGTGGTAATTGCAGTTTTTTTTGCCTTTCTGTAACTATCAACAGACTTCTTTATTTTCAAAATTTAATTCCTTTCTCTGAGTTCAAGAGTACCTGATTCAGGGATTTAATAGGTTTTAGAATATAGCAATACTAATCAGATTTGATTAAAATTTTCTTTTGGGGGGTACATCGTTTCTGATTTATCGTTTTCAACAAAATCCCCCAACAATAGATTCTAAAAAAAAAGAAAAAAGAGAGAGGAAGACTTAACGTCTTCGTTTGCGTGCATAGATTGCTGCAAAGGTAGCTGCAATAAAGATTGCGGCGAATTCGAAACCAGGTGTTCCATCATCGTCTTCAGTGGTGGTTTCTGGTTCTGTTCCCGTAGTAGTGGTGGTTGTAACCGGGTCACTGGTGACTGGTTCCATGTATTTGTCCAGGTACTGATAATTAGCACGAGAACTCATGGGGTTCAGTGAACCACTTTCTGCGAATCCTTGAATCCAGGAGCGAACGACGGTGAAGCGTTGGGCTTGATATGCATAAATGAATGCATAGTCTTTTGCTGCCATTTCTTCTAGATCGAAGTACATTAATTCTCTAGCAGTCGTGTTCTGCTCGATAGCAGCATCTTCGATGAGTTGGTTTACAGCAGAGTTGTTATAGTCGATACGGGGAGCATAGATACCGTAATCACCGTGGAGGAATGGAGCAGCATAGTTATCTGGGTCTGCATAATCGGGTGCCCATCCTAAGAAGAATATTGGGAGTTGTCTTCCGCGGACTGCACGTAGATAAGTAGGCCAGGCCATTTCTAATACGTTAACATTGATACCAATTCCCATGTCATTGATTGTGGTAGCTAATAAGAGAGAACCTTGTCTTCGTACCTCATTACCTTGGTTGAAACCAATGGTAATATCACCGGTCCAGTTAACAGCTTCAAACAGAGCTTGGGCTGCATCAGGATCGAATTCTGGTAAGAATCCATCTTCGACTAATTGGTCGTGATGGCCGAACATACCATTTGGAATAACACCTTCCATTCTCTCGGCAAAACCATTTGTTACAGCATCAATAAAGGTGTCGTAATCAAAGGCTAAAGTAAAGGCCTGACGGAATTTCAGGGCAGAGAAGGGATTATCGGCTGAAGCGGATCCGTATGCTGGATCATCCATCTTATCCCAGAGGGTATGATCATAAGCACTATCAGAAGCTTCACTGATGAATTGAGCTGGAAGAGTTTCATTCATGTTTAATCCGAAGAACATCACAGTGAATGTGGGTCCAATATATACATCAATATCATCTTCTAAGCTGGGGAGAACTTCACGTGTATCAACATCTACAATTTCACTGGCGTGGGTTGTAGGGACATATACGTTGTCTGCGTCTCCACCTTTGATATCTAAGATACGGGTAGCAACTTCGTTAACACTCTTGATCAAGATTTGGTCAGGGGAGTGTTCTGCAAAGTTTGCGGCATTCCACCAGCCATTATATTTGGTACATTCAATCAAAGTTCCAGGATCTAAATCTACAAGGCTGTAGGGTCCTGTACCGGCTTCGTGGTCAACTATCCAGTCGTGTGAGTTATCACTGTCTGCTGGAGAGCTTGGTACGACACCAGAAATTGCTAGATCATGGTCAACAGCAAGACCTAAGTAACCACGTAGATCTGCATCAGCAACACCTGGGAACCAGGCGTTAAGATCGAGCATTCCAAATTGATCATCACCATCAGTGGTATAATCTGCGGGAGCATTTTCAGCAATTGCTTTTGGAGAAATTGCCGCACCTACCCTGTAAGCCATAGCGTAAAGGAAAGGAGTATATACTGTAGCAAGGTTGATTTGGAATAAGTATTCATCAAGAACTACGAAAGCTCCACCTGTAACGAAGGTTTCTGCCTCTGTAAGGTTTACATCATCCATACCCATAATTGCTGGACCACCAACAATTGCTTGTTGAATCATCCAAGCTGGACCCCAATGATCGTTCATGATGACCATTCTGTCCAATGAGTATTTCATAATGTAAGCATTGAAAGTGACTCCATCGTGGAAGGTGACACCCTCTCGTAGGGTGAAGTTATATTGCAAACCGTCTGCTGAGACAACCCAGCTGGTAGCTAAAACACCCTCTAAATCTGTTGCTGAATTACCAACATAATCTACGAGTGTTTCATAAAAGAGTTCGTTAAGTCCTGAACCGAAGCTTTCGTAATCAGTAGCTGGATCAATTGCCTCTGGTGCACTTACTGTTTCTGCGATAAAGACCCCTGGATTTTTGAGCTGCATAACTGCTGCTGTGGCGGGGGAAACATTAGAAGAGAACACCAAAAGAAGGACAAAACCGAACAACAGTTTCATTTTTAATAAATTCTTCATTTGTTTTTACCTCTAGTCCGTGTAAACACGTCGGTGCTTTACAGATTCTCAAAATAAGCCCTAGTATGGACTTATAGGATAATCTATAACTTGTCAAGTTGAAGTAAATCATATTTTATGAGATTCCATTGTTTAGTGTCATATTTAGAACAACAATACTCAATGTTTGAATCCTACAAAGCACAGACAAAACTTATCAGAATTGCTAATAAAACTTGTTTGTGGTGCAATTCACAACAAAAAAAATAAGACGATTGGATAGAACCATTGGGGAAATTAATCCCTCTAGATCACATATTGAATTGCCCTTAACATATTGTATTTATAGTGTCTTTTTCGTTGGTCTAAACAAGGGATTAACCAATGAATACCAAACAAGAAACTCAGAACTTTGTTGAGAGAATAAAACTATTTTATCATGATAATTATAGAAACATTACTATTCGTTTACCAATTATTACAGGTGTATTATTAATATTACTTGCAATCGTTACTCTCTTGACGTACGGGGTTGAATTAGAGCGTTTAAATTGGATAACAACATATTATTCAACTAATTATCCCCTTTATGATTATTTTAAGCAGTCTGCAGAATATTTATTGATGATAACAATTCTTTCGATTGGTACTGCCATTATTTTATTTGTAATTGCATTTATATTTGATAAACGAGATACGTATTAGAAAGATTGATACTCCATAAGGTAATAAGAGTTTGCTTGAAAACTCAAATTTTTTCTTCAATAACATTTGACCACGATCTTTCTTTCTAAATAAGGCAAGGTCTAGTAACAACTAAATCTAAGAAACTCATTAAAAGATTAAAAGATAGTAAAAATTTCACCATTCCGAAGCTTAATATAATCCAATTCGTTGCTTTCTGAGAAAAGCTGATTATTGATGAAGCATTCATTTGAAGGAAATCCACTTTTAGAAATTAAAGATCTCAGATTTCATTTTAAATTTCATTCTTTTGAACGATCCAAGTATTTAGATCAAAAATTCATGGAATATCTTCAATATCGACCATCATTTGACCCTAATCCTCTGGAAAAGAAGGCTCGCGAGGATTATTGGAATCTTGGGAGAGAACAAAGGATTGTTGATGGAGAGGATTATACATACCAACAAGAAGAAATTCTTGTGAAAGCAGTTGATGGGCTAGATCTCATATTGCACGAAGGTGAGAGTATTAGTATCATAGGAGAAACAGGATCTGGGAAGTCCAGTTTACTATTTGCTATTATGAATTTTCACTTACCACATTTGTATCGCAAGGAAGGGAATATAAATTACATTCCTCGTGAGACAAAAACTCCAGTGAATTTACTTCCTTTATCTGATCATCAAATGGAACAATATCGAGGCATTCATTTAGGTTTTGTTCCCCAGTTACCTAAAGAATCACTGAATCCTTGGTTAAAGATTGGTTTTCAAACAGGCGAGGTGCTTTTCGAGAAGTTATCTATTCGTCAGGAAAAAGTAAAAGAACGTGTCCTTGAATTTCTGGGAAAAGTGGTGTTACCCGATCCCAAAGCAAATTACGATAAATTTGTGGATAAATTGAGTGGAGGAGAGGCTCAAAGAGTATGTATAGCCATGGCTTTACTGTCAGATCCAAGAATCCTTCTTGCTGATGAACCATTGTCAGCATTAGACTCAATAATTCAAGCGAATGTAATACACTTGCTATTAACATTAAAGAAAGAACTCAAATATTCGTATCTTTTCGCTACTCATAATATTGGAGCCGCAGGACAGCTTGGTGATAGTATTGCAGTGATGTATGGAGGTGAAGTTGTGGAAGTCAGTCCTAAAGAGAAGTTCTTTGATGAACCACTCCATCCCTACTCCCAAGGATTGCTTAAATCTGCACCATGGTATGCGATTAAACACGGTTTAGAGCTAGCAGAAATTCCAGGAGAACTCCCGAAACCTCATGAATGGCCTACTGGATGTAAATTTCATCCACGATGTCCGAAAGCGTTAGCTATGTGCCAAAAAAATAAACCACCGAGAACACAAGAAAATGGATCATCTGTGGAGTGCTTCCTCTATTCCTAAGATAAAATCTGAGGATTAAGAAAGAGAATTTCCCTCCCAAAAGATATAATTGGTCAAAGTTTACAGAATGTAAGTCTCATTTCTCGTACCCATTCTGCAAAGGTTTGATCCCCTTTCAGGATTTTTGAAATTGTGATCTGATATTCTTTACAGGCACTCTCTGTGGGAATGAAAATTAGTTTATTTTCCAAATCAGGGGTAGGTTGCATTCGAATCATGGGTGCTTCAAGCTTGGAGGCAGAGTCCGCACAAGCAAGTTCCAAGGCAAGTAATTTGAGAAAATCTCGAACTGTGATATCGGGAAAACCATATTTTGTCATAGAGTCATGAGGTACTAAATTGAGGATAACCTGACTCCATTCATGGTACCAGTGATCTTCTAAATGCCAATAAAGGAAAAATTCCTTATGTTGTGCTCGATACTCCGAGAGAACTACTAAATATCTTATCATACATTCTCTAACTTTTCCCATTAAATCTAATCCAGATTTATCGTAAAGAGAACTTAATTTATTTCTCTCAACACTCAATGTAACCATTATCTTGATAATAGCCTCTAATTCAGCTTCACTTGAAATAGGAACGTACTTCGAAATTTTCTCCAGCCAAGTAATCATCTCGTTGATTTTTTCTTCAGAAGTATCAGTGATAGCAAGGTTCGAAAAAGAGTGCTTAACGTTCTCTCTCGAGATAATGCTAGCTAAGTCTTTCTTTTCAAGAAATTTATTCCGATTTTGGATAAGAGTTCGGACATTCCATTCTAAATGACCTCTTTGCTCCATATACTTATTTCTCCTAGTATCTTAATTGTTGTCGCTAAGTTTAACTCAAGATTTTTATTAGTTATGGCCAATCTAAAAAACTTTTGACGTTGACAATATCATTAGATCTACTTTCTCTAAACCTATAAATTAATAGAGTTCAGAAAACCAAGAGGGTAAACGTTTGGATAACTTACTCTTTGACATTGGAGCTTACAAATATTCTTAGAAATTTTCTCTCAGAAGAATCAAAATCAACTGAAAAAGACCACTAAAGTAAGCTTTGAACTTACTTAATCGATATCCGATTCAATAGTTATATTGTGAATTGCCTAGATCCAAGTATTTAAGAATGGAGTCAGTATTAGGTTTCAAACCTCTAGATCAATTCAACTTAGGGACTAATAATGACAAAGAAAGATCTAGCTCAAATAAGTTTTATAGGTGTACTTCTATTTTCGAGTTTAATCATTTTTGAGATTGGATTAAGCTACCTTGAATATCCAGTAAGTTATCTTCGAAAGAATTATGTTGAAGGCCTTCAGAATTTAGAGAAATCACTAAATCTGTTTATCCTAGCTTTAGCTATCTTCATAGTAGGTGTAATCCTATCCTTCTGGGTGTATCTCTCGAAAAGAAGTCAAGCAAAAGATGAATAAGCTTTCAAAGAACCAAGAATAGCTACTACGGGATGATACGAGTGAAATTTAGTGTCTTTCTAGGTAAAAGACTTATTTTTTTCCTTCCTGTGTTATTTGGTGTCTCGTTTCTATCTTGGCTCATCTCTGATATCAGTGGAGATCCGATTACAGCCTATGTTGGTGATCCTTTATTTATTACAGAAGAGGAATTTCAAGCTTTGGAACGAGAATACGGTCTTGATAAACCTTGGTTTGAACGGTTTCTAATTCATTTTAGTAAATTCATGCTGGGAGATTGGGGAACAACTGGTGGGATGTTAGGAGAGCAACCTGTTTTAGGTTTAATAGGGCATCTGTTTCCTGCGACTATAGAACTAGCAATATTTTCTATGATTATTGCCTTGCTAATTGGAATACCCCTTGGTATTGTTTCTGCAATGAAAAGAAATACCCGATTAGAAACAATCGTGAGAGGATTATATCTGAGTGGGTACAGCATTCCTTTATTCGTCCTAGCGATGATTGTTTCCTATCTTTTATTCCAAGTGACTTTTGAAGTGGCTCTAAGCTTGAATGATCGGAGTTTGATTGGAAGCATTCCCTATAGTGGTAGGTACAATGAAAGATTATTTCGATATCCAAATTCAATCCTTTTCGGTGTCTTCTCGTCCACAGGAATCCTCCTAATTGATAGTATTCTCTCATTAAATTTCTTACTCTTTTTCGATGCCTTTTTTCGTATCTTATCTCCTGGAATTGTTGTGGCAATACCTCAAGTAGCAATTATTAGTCGAATGACTAGAATGGCCATGATAGAGACAATGAAAAGTGACTATATCCTATTAGCACGAGCTAAAGGATTGAAAGAAAGAACTATTATCTATAGACATGCTTTAAAGAATGCTATCATTCCCACATTGACTGTAAGTAGCATTATACTAGCCAATCTATTAACTGGTATCTTATTTGTAGAAATAGTATTTCATTGGCCAGGTCTTGGAACTTTTATTTATGTAGCAGTTAACAATGTGGATATGCCAGCAATCCAGGGTTTTATTATGATAACTACTCTCGTATATATGAGTGTCAACTTTATTGTAGATTTAATTTATGGATATATTGATCCTCGAATCAGGGGAATTTTGTCATGATCACTTATCAGATAGTGGCAATCAACAATCATATTCTCTGTTTTAAAGAACTTAGGATTCTCAAACCGACAAACATATGGAAGACAGTGCATGAACTTTAAAGGATTTGTAATAAAAAGGTTGATTTTTTTAATACCAGTTTTTTTTGGTGTCTCATTCATATCGTGGTTTTTAGCCGATATTAGTGGAGATCCGATTACAGCTTATGTGGGCGATAATGCACTTATGATGCCTGAAGAGGACTTACGAGCGATAGAACGTGCACTTGGTCTCGATAAACCTTGGCTTGAGAGATATCTTGCTCATTTCTGGCGATTTATTACTGGCGATTGGGGAACAACAGGAACTCACTTCGGAGAGCAACCTGTTTTAGGTCTGATTCAACACCTTTTCCCGGCCTCGATAGAACTAGCCCTTTTTTCGATGATATTGGCACTAAGTATGGGCATTCCATTAGGAGTATTCTCTGCAACAAATAAAAATAAAGGTGTAGAAGGCTTGGTAAGAGGCACTTACTTGAGTGGGTATAGTATTCCGCTATTTGTTCTCGCAATGCTGGTTTCGTATCTATTATTCCAATTTACATTCGAGCTATCAAATTTTGTTGGAGATAAGAGTCTAATTGGTACACTTCCTTATCGAGATAGATTCACTACGCAAGTTTTCTATTACCCCGATCGAATATTATTTGGTCTTCTCCCTTCAACTGGTTTTCTATTGATTGATAGTTTATTATCTTTTAACTTCCTCCTGTTCCTTGATGGATTAGTCCATTTATTCTTTCCAGGATTGGTAGTTGCTATTCCACAGGTTGCATTGATTAGTCGAATGACTCGTATGTCAATGATAGAAACAATGAAAAGTGATTACATATTATTAGCAAGAGCTAAAGGATTAAAAAAGAGGACTATTCTCTATAAACACGCGTTACGGAATGCTATTTTGCCAACTTTAACAGTGGGTAGTCTAATATTAGCGAACTTGTTAGCTGGGATTATTTTTGTGGAAATGATCTTTTATTGGCCAGGATTGGGAACTTTTCTTCTAGAAGCAATAAATCGTGTCGATACTCCTGCATTAACGGGATTTGTGATGATTACTACAATCATCTACCTTACTACAAACTTTTTAGTAGATTTAATGTATGCTTTTGTAGATCCAAGAATGCGTGATGTCATTTCTTAAGCTTGGAAAAAAGGGAACTTCTTTGAAATTCAGGGTTTTTTTGCTCAAAAGGCTGATTTTCTTAATCCCAGTATTCTTTGGTGTTTCATTCTTCTCTTGGCTATTATCCGACATCAGTGGCGATCCTATCACAGCCTATATCGGTAATCCAATGATGATGACAGAGGAGGAAATTCAAGCTCTTGAAAGATCCCTTGGATTCGACAGACCTTGGCCTGAGCGTTATATTGCCCATTTTTTACGGTTTATTTCTGGTGATTGGGGCACTACAGGTAGGTTTTTTGGTGAACAACCAGTTTTAAGTCTGATTCAACGTCATTTTCCTGCTTCTATAGAACTAGCGATTTTTTCCATGGCAATTGCAGTAAGTATTGGAATTCCATTAGGAATTTTTTCTGCAGTTAATAAAAATAAGAGTGTAGACACCTTAGTTCGAAGTGTATATCTAAGTGGATACAGTATTCCCCTATTCCTTATGGCTATGATCGTTTCATATCTGATATTTCAGTTTACATTCGAACTCGGACTTTTCCTCAATGATAGAACCCTCATTGCCTCTCTCCCGTATCGAAGTCGATATAACACAGATATATTTCATTATCCCAATCGAATCGTGTTTGATCTTCTTCCATCGACGGGGATTCTATTGCTTGATAGCTTGCTTTCGTTTAATTTCATTCTTTTTCTGGACTCCTTATTCCATATCATTTCACCAGCATTCGTAGTTGCTACACCACAAATTGCCTTAATCAGCAGAATGACCCGAATGGCTATGATGTCCACACTGAAAAGTGACTATATTCTTTTAGCACGAGCTAAAGGTCTGAAAGAAAGAACTATCCTTTATAAACATGCATTAAGAAATGCAATTCTCCCAACTTTAACAGTAGGAAGTATTGTCTTAGCCAATTTGATGACAGGCATAATTTTTGTTGAGATGGTTTTCGCTTGGCCTGGTCTAGGCACATTTCTTTACACCGCGATCTATCGGGTTGATCTCCCCGCGATTACTGGCTTTGTGATGATAACCACATTGGTGTATCTTACCACAAACTTTCTTGTCGATTTAGCATATTCTTTGATCGATCCTCGGATGCGCGACACGATTTCATAACCGAATCAAGAAATTATAAAGTGTTGATACCATCCAAATACGCAAACATATTTGTATAGTAAAACTCACCACCAGAATATCTCCAAGAAAAATAACCTTAACGATTCAGATGTGACATTTTTATGGTAACCACAAAAATTGTAGCAACCATTGGGCCTGCTAGTGATAAAATTCTAATCTTGAAGGACATATTAAAGTATGTAGATGTTTGTCGACTTAATTTTAGTCATGGGGCCTATCCTGATCATTTAGAACGGTATGAAAGAATTAGATCGGTTTCCAAAGATGTAGCGGTACTGGTTGATTTATGTGGACCCAAGATTCGTACAGGGGACGTTGAAAAGGGGACGATATTAGAAAATGGACAGGAATTCAGGATATCAGGGAAGATAGGACTTGAAGGCAACTCAAAAGTAGTCTCTACGAATTATCCTCCTCTAATAAAAGATGCTAAGGTCGGGAACCATCTAGCAATTGATGATGGACTGTTACAATTTCGTGTGAAAAAGAAAAATGCTAAGAAAAATGAGTTAGTGTGTGAAGTTTTGAATGGTGGGGTATTAAAATCACGAAAGGGGATAAATGCCCCTGATGTTCCTCTATCGATCTATTTTCCAACGCAAAAAGATTTAGATGATATTAGATTTGTACTTCGCAAATTTGATCAACCTGCTGACTATTTGGCTGCATCATTTGTAAGAAGAAAGGAAGATATACTTGCAGTAAGGGAGAAACTCGATGAAGCAAACTCCAGTATCAATATTATAAGTAAAATCGAAAATCAAGATGGATTAAAAAATTTTGATGAAATTCTCGAACATTCAGACGGGATAATGGTAGCACGAGGTGATCTTGGAATTGAAATTCCCAGTGAAAAAGTTCCGATTGTTCAGAAAGAGATCATCGCTAAATGCAATAAGGCGTCTAAACCAGTAATTGTTGCTACTCAAATGCTAGAATCAATGACAATTAATCCAAGACCAACTAGAGCAGAAGTATCTGATGTATCGAATGCTATAATGGATGGTGCAGATGCTGTGATGCTAAGTGGAGAAACTGCTGTAGGAAAATTTCCTGTGGAAACAGTGGGTTATATGGAGCGGATTATTGATGAAATAGGGGCGAACTTACATCTGATTTCAACAGAACCGTCTTGGACAACAGATTCTCCCAATATCCCGGAAGTTCTCGGAAGAGCTGTTCATATGATCAGTGATGCAAGTTCTTTAGGGATCAATGCAATCGTTACAAGCACTCGATCGGGTTCAACCACACGAATGATTGCCAAATGTCGTCCCGAGAAGAAAATTATCGCTGGAACTCCTTATGAAACTGTTAAACGGCAATTACAATTAGTTTGGGGTGTATATCCATTATGTGTCAAAGTTACTCCTTCATATGACGAACTGTTATTTGAGATCGTTTTAGCTGCAACTGAACAGCAAATGCTTGATCCTAAGGATACAATTTTAGCAGTAGGAGGAAGTATGCTGGGATTTCCAAGTAAAACAAATCAATTGCAAATCTTAAATGTTGAAGATGTTTTGCTTTTCGGTCAACAGCTATAAGAGTTTCCAATCTCCTCCATTTCATTTTATTTAGGGAAGAATAAATAAAGTAGAGTGATTTTAAAATATCCTCGTACGAAATTCCCTTCGGAGGAAGACACAATAGGAGAAGATTGCAATTGAGTAGCTCTACCACCCAATCTGAAGAATCAATAATAACTAAAATTAAAGCCAATAGATTAGACCAAATCATTCAGATTCTTGAAATATCATTCATCTTTATGCTTTGTTATTCTATTATTACACTAGTCGATGCCGCCTTTCTGGAATTAAACTTATATAATCCATTAAGTGACTTTCTGGGGGATGAAGGAGTAGGAAATCTAAATGGTGGGCATTTTGAGGAAATTGTGCGCGTAACCCTTATCTTTAATTTGTTATTATTTAGCATAAGCTTAATTTTTGGTTTGTGGATGCGACGGACCCGTGACGGATGGACATTCAATCAATTGGGATACACATTAAAAACGCCCAATTACACTTTGGGTTCTCTTATTCGACGTGGATTACTCCTAGGGTTTATTGTAATCTTTGTGTGGTATACTCTGGTCACTCTTGTTCAATATCTAATAAATGGGGACTTAAATGAGGCAATTTTTATGCATCATTCGTTCCAAAGTAATGGGACGCTTTTAAACTCACATCAATTAGTTGCAGAGTATTATTTTGGATTTATTGAGATGGGCTTCATCTGGCCGTTATCAGCTGGTTTTTTCTTTTTCGCATATGTCCACAATTCATTGAAAGCTCGATTTCCTTTTGGAATTGCTAATTTACTGGCGACCTTCTTCTATGTAAGTTATCTTGCATTTTTTTTCATGATTGACAAGAGGGGGAAGTTAGATAAAATAATTCCAGCAATGGAAAATCCTATGTTTTGGGCTATGCTTTTGAGTTTTGCAATTATGCTTTATATTTCTTTCAGTGCTTTTGCGGAAACAGGCTCTGTTGTACTTCCGTTTCTACTTAATTTTGTCTTGAATGTTGGATTAACATTATTTAAATCATTTAATTCACTCGTATTCATCTCCCAACCTGAATTAGCTCATATATGGATGATTATCCCGTATTTATTTATATTAACAATTATAGTCATTTGGTTCTTCCTTAAACCTGAGGATTTTTCTACACTAAAATTAGGAGTCAATCATCTTCGTGATATATTTCGAAAAAAATCTCGGGACGATGTTTCATTACGTGCAGCAGTCTACATCTTCGGGTTGTTCTTCATTCTGTCTTTTATTATTCCAGGGTTCATTGAGTATGTGGTTTGGCAGAGAACACAACCAGTTCCGCTACCTTCAGAAGTAGTAAGTATAGTGTATGCAGTAACATATGCAGTAATAGTTGCTTTAGCTATAATTGTGTTGACATATGAGCCTACGGAAGTTTACGATGTTCTCCTTGTCAAAATGCCTGATGGAATTCCGATTGCACACAGATTGAAGCTTTTCCAATCTGATGAGGTGTTAATATCAGGATTTTTTACTGCAATATCAAGTGTTTCAAAGGAGCTTGACGAGGATGAAAAAGCTGACCTTCGATCAATAAAACGTGGAGACCGGGAAATCTTACTTGAAGATGGAGTCTTTACTCGGATCATCGCACTAGTCGACCGAGATCAATCCCGAATACGTCACCAAATGCAAACAATCTTACGAAAATTTGAAAGTGCCAATGCCAATGCTTTAGCAAACTGGATTGGAAATCTTGATGCGATACCTGAATCGAAAGAATTTGTAAAAGAAATAGGTGGATTATCCATCAGATTTGATATACCGAATCAAACACGTCTGATAGGGGTATTAACCTTAATTCTAGCTCCTTTTATGATCGCTCTGATTGGTTTTCTATAAAGAAAATAGAATAGGAGGAAAACTCCTCCACTTATCGATTTAATATTCTAACCCACTCATATACAGGCTGACAAAGTTTTTCAATGCGTTCTTTTTCCGCATTCATTGGAGAAGGAGTCCATTTTGGATCAGGCTCAAACCAAAAATCAATGATGTTTCCAACACGGTCTTCTTCTTTAGCAAATTTCACAATAACAGGCATATTAGTTTCTGTATGCCAAGGTTGGTCGATTTTCAAGATATTTGCCACTGCTGTTTTACTTTCTCCAACGAGGACATAGGCAAGCACAAAAGGTAGCTTCTTCAGTGCACTCTTCGCTGCAAAACCACAGATAGTAAAAGTATGAAGAATCCCCGTTAGAGGCATCTCAACCCAGTCAGTGATTTCCAATTTGCAATCAAGGTTCCAACAATTGACACGGGGAGGAAAAGTTACATCTCCACACTTCGGGCACTTCGTACCAAGCAGCTTTCCTTCCTTTAATGCTTTGGCATATGGACTTAGAGCACCTAGACGAAAAGTATACAACATATCATAGTAAATTTGTTGTTCCACCCATTCTGATTTGTCAGAACTAGTCCCAGTCCGATAATTTTGCCAGACCCATCCTCTCTCGGGAATGAGTTTGCTGATTTTTTCCCATCCTTTCCAATTAAAATCCGTATTATTTGGTGTTGAATGAAGTTTTGCCATTTTTTGCACCTCACACTCTCTGTAATATGAAATTACTAATTGACGTCCCAGTACCGGCATGAGAATTGACCAAACCAACTTCAGCATCTTTAACCTCGTTTTCAGTACTCTTATGTTCTCGTGGTATTAATCCTGTAAGCTGATAGTAGCATTCTATTGCAGACATCAGACCTGTGGCCCCTACGGGGTGTCCATATCCAATTAATCCCCCACCAGGGTTGGTGGGAATTTCACCATCCATCATGGGCATTTTATCGTGAATGAATTGTTTTGGGGTTGTCGATTCACACCACCCTAGAGCATTGTAAATCTGGAATTCAGAAGTTGAAAAAGCATCATGAACCTCTGCTACATCAATTTGTTTGTGAGAGTCTTTCCAGTTAATACCTGCCATTTTATAGGCTACTTCAGCTGAATGACGACAAGCAGCAAACTCTCCAAGACCTGGATATCCCGCTCCATACCTCTCGGTCCAACCAGGAAACGCATATCGATCACCTGCACGTATGGTGCAAGACGATAATCCAGCACCTGTTATTTCAACATAGTGATCAGGAGAGTATTGCTTTGCATACTTCTCATTACACACGAGAATGGTAGCTGCACCTTCAGACATAAAACAACAATCCCATTTTTTCAAGGGATAAGAGATCAGCCGACTTTCCATGACATCGTCCACGGTTAATTTTTTCCCTACCTTTCGGAAATGTTGAGCTTTCTCTCCTGTGGCCATGGCATTATTCTTGTTTTTTACTGCAATCTCTGCAAAATCTTCTTCTGTTAATCCATACTCTTCCATGAAGACACGGGCAAGACCAGCATAATAGTTGGTATAATTCGCCCCAAGCATCGCTTCATATCGAGTATCTGATGCAATAGCTATAAACTCAGAGCCTTTACTCTGAGAAACCGATCCCATCAATTCATAACCAATAACGGGAACTACATTTGCTAATCCTGCGCGAACCAAAGCATAAGCTGCATATAGAGCGCTTCCACCTGTGTTCCCACCATTATCAATTCTGAAGTGGGGGACGCCAACTAAACCAAGATGATCATGAAGAATCCAATAAGATGTCAATTGATGAGCAAAATGAACACTAAAATGGCTGTAAACAACCATTCCATCCTCTCTCACGTCCTTTAAATGAAAATTAGGTACATCTTCATATAATTGACGAATTGTATTTGCTACAAGCTCCTCAATCTGCAGATTTACTGGATAATCAAAAGGAGTAGTCGTTCCTCCTGCTATAAATACTTGTTGCTGTTCTACCATAATATATCCTCTATAAATCTCTTTCCAACACTATTCAAAACTTTATTTCGAGTTTTCATACGTAATTAAGAATTACTTTCCAATCAAAGAACGGATCTGTGATCGGTAGAAAACCACATTTTTACAAGTGATACTCCTTAAAAAAACCTCCCTAAAGGTAATCATATCTTAAAGTAGGATGTGGTAAATTCGTTTTATACGGAATTTTAACGATTCCCACGACTAAGATTGAATTATTGCGTAGGAATGCTAATAGTTTTACTTGGTAAGAATGGTAAGATTGTTGGGAAAGAATCAATGCATTGAGATTTTTTATCTGTGGAGATTCGAAATACTATTCCTTAAGAATAATACATTTGAGGAAGAAATTCTTTATCGAAGTCTATAAGATGACAACTGATACTCCTATAAAATGATTATTGGAGAGACGAATGTGAGTACAAGACAGTTTAGAGCAATATTCGATCTTTTAAGATTCACTCTGGGAATTTTAAGCAGTTTTGCTGTTCTCTCCGCTGGTTTCATAGTGTATGTGCTCGAGGGGAGTGTACCCGATTTTGTTAATTATTTTTTTAATAATGGTGTTTTAGAATGGCCAGGACTACTATTTGGACTATTTGCCACCATGTTACTCACTTGGGGTAACCAATCAGTTAATGATCTATTTGATGTGGAAACTGATATTGCAAATCAACGATTCGATCGTCCATTAGCAAGAGGAGATCTTTCTAAAGATTTTGTCAAAGCTCTTACCTTCTTTATGTTTTCCAGTGCCGTAGTTATAATCGGTGTTTTGGTTTTAATATACGACATCACTCCTGCACTGTTTATATTTACACTGATCTTTGTTGTAATTGGTGTTGGTTATAATTTTGGGGTTAAACAACTCGGTTTTATTGGTAATATCTGGGTATCAATAGGGTATGTAGCACCATTATTTATCGGGTTTTTCTTACTAGATCCCAACAAAGAATTAACCATAATAGCCTGTATAATTATAATAAATTCGACCTTCTTTATGAGTGTAGGTAGGGAGGTTATCAAAGATATTCAAGATTATGAGGGGGACAAACAGCTGCAGTTGAATTCTTTAGCAGTAAAATTCGGGCCTAAAACTGCGGGAATTGTTGCGACCATATTTTTTGCCATCACTGTGCTTTCCTCAATTGTTGCAGGATTCCTTGTATACAAAAATTTGGTTTTTTGGGTTCTTGATGGAGTTTTTGTTCTTATCCTTGTATTAACAAGTTATACCGTATTCACAGAGAGTACTCAGGGTGGGAAAAAAGCAAGAAAGTATACACGGTGGTCATTGTGGGTAGCACTAGGTGCTTTCTTCTTCGGTGTTTTTTTCATCCCCACGTAACTAGAGGTGACGTTAAATGGAATCTACAGTAGAAAAAACGACGAGTGAGACAAAAATTTCTACAAAGGATATGCTGTATGTTTTTGCTGTTATCCTAATTCTTGTAGCATGTTTTGACCTTGTAGGAAATATAATTACGTTTGGAATTTTCTTTGGAATTTTTAATGATATAATCCAGGTAACAGAAGCAAATGAATCCATATTAAATTTATTCCTGAACTTAGGTGCTCAGATCGGGGCTATTGTTGGATTCTCACTCCTTTATAAAGCTGGAAAAATCGAACCTGAAGAAAAAACTACCCCTCCAGGCCAACATCTCCTTACCACATATCTCTTACACGCAATGAACATCTTTTTGCTATTTATTATCATTCTCCCTTTGGATAGCGTTTTAAAGGAACTAGGATTCACCACAGACTCACCTTACGATACAATTGCCCCCACAGCAGCAACTATCAATGATCCAGTATTCATAATACTATTCTTTAGCGTTTTGGCTATAGGAGCACCAATTTGGGAAGAATTAGTTTTTCGACGAACATTAATTCCACTATTTGAAAGAAGGGGCATGGGTCAAACATGGGCGTTAGTTTTTTCAAGTTTAATCTTTTCTTTACAACATACTCCCACGGATCTCTATAATGGGTCAGCAGGTTTTGCAATCGAACATTTTTTCAGTACTTTTTTTGGTGGGTTACTTCTTGGCTTTCTATATTTAAGAACCCGGAATATTATCTGGCCAATACTATTTCATTCATTAACAAATAGTTTTGCCCTTCTAGGTGAATTTTCAGATATTAGCCTTCCAGGTGTGGGATATTCCGTTTTAAGTGGATTCATGATATATTGGACACTTATTGCTCTCGGAGTTGGGGCTTTAGCTTCGGCATATTTCTTTATAAAGTTGCTTGGGTCTGGAAGAGATGAATTTAAACCGTTTTGGATTCATATTTTGTCAGAAACGAAAACTCGATCTGTATCGTTATTAAAATTCGGTGGTTTCTTAATTATCTTTGTATTGATATCAGGTGTTGTTCCAATTTTCCTTGATTTATTCGAAGAGGTATTGAATCCTGGAACGGAATCTGAATTGTTAACCTACCTCCTAATTCAAGGTCTCTTTTATGTAGTGTTCATTGCAGGATTATGTTTATTTGTTTTTAATATGAACCCTATTAGCAATCCGATTTTTGTTTCAAAATTTTTAGAAGCAGATTGGATAAAACCAGTTTTACGCCGACCAGATTTCGTTCCAACAGTACAAACTGCACAGACTGCAGGGAAAACTCAGTTCTGTATTTCATGTGGAAACGAAATTCTTCCAAGTGCGAAGTACTGTGCATTTTGTGGAGCTGATCTTAGTTTCTTAAAGAATGTAAGATAAATTTCAAAGGATTATCATAATAGACGTATCTCCAAGCTCTGATCCGCAATAGAGTTCAAGTCACGCTCAAAATCGATAAATTCGAGAAAGTAGGTATCAAACCATGGAAATAAGTCAAAATTCAGGAATGAGAAACCGTTTTCTCCCTTTCAAGTATCCTGACTTCGGAAAACTCTTTTTAGGTCAATTTATTTCCAATATTGGTTCGCAATTTTCGTATATGGCACTCCAGTTCTTGATCTTTGATCTTACAGGGGATCTAGTTATGATGGCTGTACTCGCAATTACCGAAGCTGTACCTATCATACTTATTGGTCCGTTCGCAGGAGTTCTCATTGATAGATATGATAGAAAGTATATCATGGCAATTGCAAATGGTTTCCAAGCAGTAGTAATTTTCTTAATTCCCCTCACGGCTATATATACTGGATCAACTCGTATTATAGCAATATTAGTTCTAGCTTTTCTGAATTCCGCATTTGCTCGATTCTTCTTTCCTGCAAGAGGAGCATCTATTCCAAGATTAATTGAGGATAAAGAGGATCTGTTTGGAGCGAACTCATTAAGTGCGGGGGCGTATCAAACATCCGCTTTAATTGGACCTATGTTGGCTGGAATAATAATAGGGATTTATGGTTATCAAATTCCCTTTATAATCGACAGCTTAACATTTATTTTCTCCTCTATTTGTATTTTGTCGATTTCGACCTCATTAAAGGTAACTTCACGATCTAAACAAAGTCCATTTCAGGATTTAGAGGAAGGTGCGAGGTTTATCAAGGGATTCTTACCCATCTTCTACCTTTTAATCATCTTTTCAGTTCTAATGTTTGCAGGTGGAGCGACCCTATTTCTAATAGTTCCTTTTCTAGAAATTGAATTTGGGTTAACATCTCGTGGCCCGAGAGAGTTTGTCTTTGGTTTATTTTCCGCATTATCAGCTACTGTAGGAATGCTGTTTGCAGTTTTTCTTTCAAGGAAAAAGCAATTACGAAGACCAATTACATTGATAACATACTCACTAGTTCTTGCTGGTATAATGCTCATTGGATTTGGCGCTTCAACTGCTCTTTGGATGCTAGCAATTGCGTGGATAGGTTTTGGGACAATAGAAGTCGCAGTAGGGATACCTTTACAAACAATTGCTCAAGAAACAGTCCCTGATGAACTTCGGGGAAAAGTATTTTCTTTCATCAATTTAGCAATTACTTTTTCCCAAATAATTGGGATGGGATTCGTTGGTCTATTAGCTGCCGGGCCTCTTGCATTACGGGGGACTTTTACGGTAAGTGGTCTTTTCATGATCATTATTGCTTTTTTCGGATTCCTCTTCTTAAACCGAAAGGATCTAGAAGGTATCGCTACCCAAAAACGTGAGGAATTTCGTGCTAAACCACGAGAAGTTATGTCACAGTAGTGGCATTTGTTAATTTAGCATATTCCTTGACTTTTGCTTCTTCACTTGTTCCTTGAAGGACGAGGACATACTCTATACATCCTCTAGCGCGTTCTCGACGCTGGGTCATATCATCCAGATTACTAGTAATATCTAAATGGATAACTACGTCTGCCTCCTCTAAATTCAACCCTCGACCACCAACTGGTGTAAATATTAAAACATTCACATCTTCGGTGCGAAATTGGTCTAAGATTATATGGCGAGATTCTTCTTTAGTCTTCCCAGAGAGATATTTGACTCCTGGATACTGCAAAGTTTCCAATATCATCTTTAATTGTTCCCCCAGAGCTAAATATCGAGTGAACAAGAGTACTTTGGCCCCACGAATTATGTGCTCGTGAATAATATTAATTGCTTTCTCAACTTTAGGATGAATTAAACCCCGAGTGGTGGTTTCTTCTGGTTTATCATATCTTGGTAAATCAACTCTGTAAGATATGATTTCTGAACTAACCTCACGCAGAGATTGGAAGACTTCTTGGTTCTCATCCTTCTTCGTATAACGGAGATATTCTCCTGGAGTGCTTTCCAGTAACAATAACCGAGCATGAGTTAATTTGAAGAGTAACGCAAATGCATTGATAAGCTGAATGCGGTCTTCATTGTTTTCTACTTTGTGTTTACCTAATCTAATTGGATACGATCTCTGTTCTCCTCGTAAGCGGTCTAAAGCTCCCCCATAGGATAATTTAACAATTTCAAGTCTACTCAAATTAGGATCAAGAATTTCTTGAATGGTACCAACAGGTTTTGTAAGTAAATTAGAGATAGTTTGATCGTTATGGACATAATCCTCTCTCACAATGGGGTTAATTTGTGTGATAGTCTCATAGGGGGATAGATCTAAACGAGACATTTGATGAGCATCTTCTCCAAGGACTTGTACGATGAATTTTGCTTTATGTTGATCTCGCGTACCGGACATGGCAAGGATAGGAAAATTATTCTTTTTACGTACTTGAAATAATTCTTGGAAGTATTTGGACAGACGAAAACCTGACATAGAACGAGCTAAGAGATCAGTCGCTTCATCTACAATACATAATGAAACATTGGCAAAGATGTCAACCTTGAGTCTTGATTTGATTTGGAACCGATCATTCATCAAAGTTTGAATTGGGGAAAAGATTACCTGAGATGCTTGATACATCTTCATCTTTTGAGATAGATTTAGCCCTTTTCCACCCGTTTGAGGATTGAAAAGATAGCCCAGCTGGTCAACAAAGCCGAATTTTTTACCCATTTCAACTGCTTGACGACAGCGTAAACCTGCTGCTTCACGAGCGGAAGTAAAGATAAATTGTTTTCCTGGTTCAGCCATCTTTAGCTTTAGTAGCACTAGAAGAGCAATAATAGTTTTTCCAGTTCCATAAGGGTAGTTTAACAAGATGGACTTAGAATCTTGATGAAGGGAGAGAATTTCTTGTACAGCTTGTAATTGATAGTCTCGTTTGTCAATTGTCAAGCCTTGAAGTAATTTATCCGTTATCTCCAGAACCATTTAAGCTCAAGGGTGCTAGAGGAGTCACCCTTAAAAGTACTTCAGTTATGTTCAAAGGTTGGATGGTTCACAATGGAAGAACTAATTGCAGTACTGGAAAAACGTCGGAAAGGTATCGTCTATCTACTTAAAATGATACCCCTCGACATTTGGGATTGGAAACCTGGTTCTGGGATGAGAACAACGGCTGAATTAGCTAATCACTTGGCTTCAAGCCCACTAATGCTTCTAGAGTTATTTAAAGGAGACTTGAAAACCGGCGAGGAGTTTCAAGAACTTGAGAAACAAAACTTCCCTCTTAACGCGCAGGGATTAGTAAAACTGTATGACAAGGGTCTTCAAAAATTAGTCGCATATCTCAAAGAACATCTTGAAGAAGCACGAGAGAAGAATGTCAAATTCTTTTACCAGGAAGAAAAAAGCTCATTATATCATGAGATATTCGAGGAGATCGGTCATGAATGGTTTCATTCAGGCCAATTATTCACCTATCTACGAATTAATAATGTCTCGGTAGATATGGGAACTTATTACGGCTATAAAGATCCCGATGAAAGTATTCCCCCTAATTAGATACTTTTTCATTAAAAGAAAGGGGAAAGACAAGGTTGAAAGTTGATTGTGTTAACCAACATCGTAGGTTGAAGTAGGCAGCAATATATTGGAAATATTGAATGAGCAGACGATAGCTTTGTAGTGAGGATAAATAGTGATTAAAAGGAATGCAGAAACTTAATCTAGTTGAAACACTATTTAATTGTTCTAATTCAATCGTGACTGGTTCAGTTTCAAACCAAGTGAGTGTAGTGATGCAGAAATTTACTAAAAAGTGTTCATCACCATAAATGATTGGATTTGGTTCGAAGTAAGAATTACTATGTCCATTCCCTACTTGAATATGAAATCGTACGCGAGAAGGATTAGAGTATGAACCCCAACTTTTGGATAGAACACCTGATAAAGGTGAAGGTGTCAATGGAGGAGGAAAACTTAGTATTTGAATCAAATCAGAAGCAATTAACGTACTTAGTTTCTGTCGAAGGGATGCAGTTTGTAATGTCTTGAAGAGATAGGGAAGCGAAGAACCAGATGTATCCTGTAATAATCGTGTACCAAGTCCCATTATGAGGCTAGCGGTGCGTAATTCATGAACGAGATCTTCAATCCACGATTTTTGGAAGGATAATGGTGAAGATGACTTCTTATGACAGGAATAAACGCTGTAGATCGAATGTGATTCCTCTAGAAGATTATAACCTACATCTTGAATTTTCAACTGGGAGAGACGGGGGGAAGACTGAGAAGGATTAAGCCCACTGATCTCAGCAAATGACTGTGTAAAGTAAAGGATGGAATCATCATCTGCAATAATGTAGGGTTGAAATGGACTCGTGAAGACATTTTCCGTTGTTAAGTGCCGATGTGTCATGACCATTCCCAGATTCTTTAGATAATGTATATCATTAAGTGATTTTGTCTTTCATTTCACAATCAATAACTTCTTCGTACCGTAGATCTTCATTTATTAGAAGAGGATTTGAATCGTAGATCTTCAAGAATCCAACCTTGTTTGTTTGCATTTCAAAATAGAATTGTGATTCGGTTATTTCCCCAAGTGCATCTAAGAACGCTTGAACCTGAGGTAGAATACTCTCGTGACCTTGTGTGAATTTACAGACGATTTCTGACTCGTGTAGCTCAAAATCACTAATAAATGTCAGAGGTAAAAGAACTGAAAGTAATCCGCGGTTTAGAGATGGATTCGACGAAATTACTGTCCCAGACATTAAAATCTCCAAATTTTTTTTCAACTTTTTTTTAAGTTGCACCTGGAGGAGGGGGAGGAGGATTCAAAGTTGGATCGGCAATTCCGATAAAAACGGTTAATACCATTAGAAATGTCATAAGAATTAATGGTAATAATTTGTAAAAGTTAATCTTACTTGGTTTCATAATTTGCTTTCGGTTTCGAAGTTTTTGGAACATTTTTAGATCATCCGTTAGTTTATTTTTATTTTGGTTTTAGTATTTAGTTTATAGATAAAAAAATAGATAAGTTTAATGAAGGAGAAAAACTGCATGTATTAGTACTATCTTCGCTTTGATTAATTCCGATTATATGGATAAATTAATGGTTGTGTTCATGTCCCTAGAGAATCTTGATGAATTGATTAGTTTAAAGGAAGAAGGAGAGTTTATTAAAGATTTCTTGAATATCTGGGACATTATTCGTGCTATGATGAAATCTGAAGAACATAAATATAAAACATGGCGGAATTGGGGGAGTCTTGCTGAAAAATTACTCCATGAAACTACTTTACCTTTCTATAAGAAATGGAAGCATTTGGAATACATTCACTATGTTGAATCATATATAATTAGTTATTCTTCGATTTTATTCCACATGGATGGTATGAGTTTGTTGATACCAAGAAAACTCATTCTACATGAAGCCAATGTTGCCGAAGGGGAAGTATATGAACTTCTACAAACAGAACCTACCCTATTGCAATTCAGGAAAGTCATTTCTCATTTAACAAGAGATTACAACTATGCCTTACGTAAAACAGATGTAAAAATCCTTCAGAAACTTTCTAATCCCCGTTTTTCGAAATCCTTGGATAAATTCCCAAAAATGCGTGAGTTAGCATATGGGACCCGTCAGGATGTTAGAACTGTATCGAGTAGACTGGATTTTTTAAACGAGAGTGAGATTCTTGGTATGTTCTATTCAGTTGATATGGGAAAAATCGGTTATCAAACAGCAATTTTTCTCCATGATATCAAAGTTCCAGAAATACCTGCAGAAGTCAGAGATTATGTATTTTACGATTTTCCTGCGCCTACTCTCCAAAAATATGTTGCTGTTGTTCAATATCCTTATACAGATTCCGAAATTATCTCACACCTTGAATCTTCGTTTCAAACCTCATCAGGAGCATTTACAATTGTCACAAAACAGTTTCGTAATTGGAATCTTGCGGGATTAACTCCTAAGCCGGAGGAGCGTTGGAAATTACGTCCCCCATTACTTCAACCTGGTGGTAGCTGGTTACGTGATTTGATTGTCGGGAATATTGGATTTGAATATAACCTGGATCCTGAGTATGATTATTATCAACTTTCTCTTCAAGAAGCAGAACTACTTGGTTATATTAGTCAATATTCAACCATGGATGATGCATCTCTAGAAAAACAGTTAAAACGGTCTAGAAAGAGTATTAACGTAGATTGGAAAAATCTTCTTCGTAATGGAATCATAAACCGATTTCCAACATTCACTAACATTGGACTCGGTTCATGGGTTTATTTTTTCATCTCAAATATACCCAACAAAAGATTCCGAAGCTTACTCCAACATTTCAAGTTTTTTCCATTTACAAACGTTTTCTATAATGAAAAGAAAGGAACAATGGTGGGAATGGTTATCATTCCTTTAGAATGGACAAATTCACTCTTGTATCGTTTTGCCTCGATGTATAGTGAATTACTAGGCGTAGATATGAGCTATTATATCGGTCCAGACATTCTCGTGCGTTGGAGTACGAATATTCAGAAAACCTTCGATTGGAAACGATTTGAAAAATGAATCGAGGGAAAATTAGAATAAGAGGGAGAGGCACGTTAATGCTCCTTCACATTTCTGAAATTCAGACATCTCAAGAGTGATCACTTCAAATCCTTCTTCGGTAAGCTGTTGATATGTATGAGGATATCCTGAGGGAAGTAAGGTTACTTTGTTAATAGTTAAAGTATTAGTAGCATATTGTTCATCTGGTGTAATCACTATTTTCTTAAAAGAGTCAAGTACTGGGTGATTAGAGACTTTGTCATTAACAAGAACAGTATTCGAATGAAGAAACGTGACATGGCTTTTGAGGTGAATTATTGTATCATCAATTATCCTTTTCACCTCGAGTTTTAACCAATTTGAAAGTTGGTTTATTCCTTCGACATTTGTGCGTTGTGAAACTCCAGAAATTAGATAGTTTGGTAAGTGGACGACATCCCCTCCCTCAATCGTCCCTGGAGTATTGGTAGCTTTAATTTTCAAATATTCGGACAGAAATTCAGAGACTGTTTGTTCCTCCCCTCTTCTACTCTCTGCACCCATGCGTGAAATCAACGCTCGTTTTCCATGGATAATTGCTGTATCTTCAACAAAACAGCAATCTGGAAATCTATCTTCAGGTGAAAGCTTGAATACTTCTAAGCCTAATTCGGATAGTATGTCGCAATAATATTTATGTTGTTGTTTTGCTTTCCGAGTGCTGACTGAAGAATGCATTGGGTGGGAAGAAATGCATCTAGGAAAGGAATTACTCGGTTCACGAACAAGAGCACGCTTTATTTCCAAGGGATTGTCACCAGTAAATTACGAGTATAAAAAGGATTGAAGGGATCTAGGGTGAACAGGAAATTTGGGGTGGTTAAAAGGAATATGATAGAAGTAATTCTGGATGGATGGTTCAGTGAGTAACAAAATCTACCATATTACATTAAGTAATAGATATGTCAGATTAATGTTACAAGAACATTGGAATAGTAACCGACGCAAATGGATGGATTATTTAGAATTTTTAGATGAGGAACGTTCAATCTAAGCATTTCTATTTACGAAATAATTGTTTTCCCACTTTAGCCATCCGTCGACCAAGCGCTTCTGCATCGCGAATAGCAATTACGTCATTTTTTACATGACGGAACTTTATTTTGACTTCTTCGTCTTTGGTCTCTTCATACATCATTGACCCCATGGGAAAGGGAGATGTGAACCAAGGATGGCCTGTACCTCCAACAATCAGCATTCCGTGTGCCAAACCAAATGTAGTCAATTGAGAAATGACAGACTCTTGTCCTCCAACACGTAAGCCCGAAACAGTTAAAGCAGAAAATATTTTGCCTTCCCATAACTGCTTTGGCATTTTATTATCACGAGAACGATCGAAAAAATTCTTCAGAATCCCAGGAGGGCCAGCCCAGTAGGAAGGACTGGCAATAATCAGTCCATCATGTTCCTCGACAAGTTTTTCGATCTTTGAATAATCATCATTCTTATCAAGAGGACAAGGTTTGGTAGTACAAACTTCACATCCATTACAAATATCAATTGAATAATCAGTAAGATTAATTACCGTTGTTTCAACTCCATGTTCCCTTGCACTTCGTAAAGCTACATCAAGCAAGAATTTAGAGTTTGTTTTTGTAGCAGGCTTTTTAGGGGAGCCATTTATCCCAAGTAATTTGAATGCCATTATTGGAATCTCCAAAATAGTTGAATCAGAAGTAGTTGGGGAGAATAATAAATACTGAGTGATCTAAGTAGATATTAACTTAATGCGTTTTTGACCAATTTTCCTTTTTCAGTAAGGAGAAAGAGCTTATTCTTTGTACTTCCTCTTGAAGTAACCAATCCTTCAGCAGTTAACTGTTTAAGGTAGCGTGATAAGAGACCACTGCTTCCTTTCTTATCTTCCTGCAGCTCTTTGTATTTGGTGGTTATTGCTTCTAGCTTTACTCCTTCCTCTGGAATTAAGAGTAATACTCGCTCCTCAGTTTTCGACAGTTTTTGATAAAGAACCATCTCCATTGGTTCTTTACGTTCCTTGTCAATAATATAAAATGATTTTATCTTTTCTTTCAGAATGGTCGCCGTACTATAGAACAATAATTGCCAACTGACCAACCCAGATGTAACATTTAGCATAAGTTCATATTCTTTCGAGTGCAAATCATTAATTAAATTTTTTAAAAAGTCTACAATGTAGTATGAATCTCTTGGTTTTTCAATGATTTCTATTCGAACTTCTATACCTTTAACCAGCTCTGTTATCTCATTTGCTTGCTCTAGATAATCTTCTGTAGTAATTAGAACTAATAAAGAGGTTGGATAACGAAATAATCCTAACTGGATCCATTCAGGGTTCCGACCCACTGTAGCAATCTGACAGATCTTCATGTGACTTCTGTTTCTCCTCTGTTTTCTGCACTTAAAAAGTTAACGATATATGAAATCAAAAAATAATATACTTTTAAAGTAATGAAAAACTTTATAAGTAAATAGTTTACATATTTAGTTAAGCAAGTGGGGGATGAGGAAACTGATTGAAAAGTAGTAAAAAAATAATCGGAACAGTTATTGGAATTGGAATACTAATAATCATCATTGGGGGATGCATGAAACCATCGGAGTGGCCAGCTCAGGTAACTCACAAATTCGACCTCCCATCAACAATAGATCCTGATCATGTGCAAATTTCAGAATTGAATGCTGAGATTGAAAAATCATGGGCCGGAGTTCGCAAATATCACAAAGGAGATCAAATGATGGAAGATGAAATTGATTTTATCGGAAGAGAAATTAAAGAACTAATTGAATATTGCCCAGATTTGGAAAATCCTAACTATCAAGCTTTTGAACACTTTCCAACCGTATCACAGGTTCTGGAAACCAAGAAAGATGATTGTGATGGTAGAGCAATTGTTGCTTGCTCATTATTAATTCATCGTGGATATGACAGCTACGTGATAATGAATGAACGTCATGCTTGGGTAATTACCTATTTAAATGATGGAAGCTTCGTTGAAATTTTAAAAAATCCTATTCCTGACGATGATCACAGCTGGTTATTACAATGGAATAATAACACTGTAAAGATAAATTTCACCCATCCAGTACCTTTAGTAATTGGTGTGTTGGTCTTATTGGGAATCACTTCGACACGAGTGTTTTTACTGAAGAAAAACAAGCCATCAAATGCTTGAGAATTTCACTAATTCCATACAAGGTTTTTTTAAGAAGATTTATCCTTCTCAAAGAAACCCAATTTTTTTAAGCAAACCCTATTCCTAAGCACAAAAAATAATGAAGGGGAATCGCAGAATGAAATCATTAGCAATATTGAGTCATAAAGGTGGAGTTGGGAAAACAAGTATTGCCGTGAATATTGCTGTTTATCTAGCATCAAAAGGGAAACGAGTCTGTCTTATTGATAATGACTTCCATGGGCCGTCTATTTATACGTTCTTCAAACCAAATGTCACCTGGATAAATGATTATTTACTTGCTGAAGGGAAACTAGAGGATTGTTTGCAAGAATTCTCCAGTCAGCTGAATTTAGCTGGAAAGTTGTATATTGGATTTGCAGATCCATCTCATACCTCTATTCAAGAAGTATTGCAGATGGATAAAGATACGTCAATTGGGATGCTAAGAAAATATGTTAAACTAAAAAATGAACTTCTAAAACCTCCTTATGAGATTGAGTATCTGATAGTAGATTGTTCACCTGGAGCAGTATTTAGTACTATTAACGTAATGGTCGCTACAGATTCCAGTCTCTTTATAATTAAATTAAGTAATGCGGATATCCTAGGGACATCACAGATGATATCAGCTTTGCATGAGGAAATGAAAAGCAGAACTTTAGTCTTGGCTAATTTTATCCCAGAAGATTTTGTGCAAAACACGGAAAAAACAGACGAGAGTCAGAACTTTATCGAGAAGATTTTCACCAAAGATATCGGGGATAAAGTAGTCGACTTTCTTGGTTGGATCCCTCAGGATCAAACATTGCTGAATTATGAATTCGAACAGGCATTAAAAACAATAAGAGGACAGGAATCATCCAGAGTAATATTTTCTGTTGATCAACCTGAACATATATTCTCACAGACGATAATCCAATTATTACCAGTCTTATTCAATGAACCAGAGGCACTTCCCTCCGTTTCTCAGGATTTACCAGAATTATTGGTGAAACAACGCAGAGCTTTTGTTGTAGGTGAACCCCAGGTGGGAAAAACTGCTTTGTTTCATGCTCTTACCTCAGGCAGAGTGCCAGAAAAACTTCAAAGTACTGCAGGGATTGATCGCTATACAATCTGGGAAGCACAAGAAGGAAATGTGATTACAGGTATCAATTGGTGGGATTTTGCGGGACAATATGCATATCGTGATACCCATAAGTTATTTTTGACAGAGGATACACTCTATATTCTAGTCCTAAACCTACGAGAGTCAATTGAGAAAAATCATGCACTATATTGGTTACAGAGTATTCGTGAAAAGGCTCCCAAAGCCCCGATTCTACCCATATTAACTCATTATGATGAGGTGGGCGATAATGTTCTGGGATTAGCTGCTTCAGATGATTGGCAAGAATTAATGGAATATATGACCACATATAAGACTTTGGAACCAATTAAAGTTTCTAATACAGAAGGAAAGAATATTACCAAGGTAGAACAATTAATTAAGCGGTCGATGAATGAATATCAAGGAGTACAGATTCCGAAATTATATTCCAAACTTAAAGAATACATCCAATCCTGTGAAGAGCGTATATTCTTAACATTAGAGCAAGTTAGGAAGGATGTAAAGCAACTACCCATCGAGAATGACATCCAACTAGAACTATCGGATAGTAAACTCAACGAAATCCTCCTACAACTTTCCCATCAAGGCCATTTTCATATTGTAGAATTACCTTCTTCTCCATCAATTGTAATTTTTGATGTTGATCGTGTGACTAAAGCATTCTCTTTAATAATAGATCAGGCAAAACCGTTGAAGGGATTTGTAGAGGAAGTTGATGTTCTTGACATCTGTGCAGATTACTTTTCTCGCGGAGAAAGACGTGAAGCGGCCCATATTATTGCGGATTTAATGGTTAAAACCGATATGGCGTTACCGATACCTACCAGTAGTTCTACAGGGAGGATCATATCTTCTTGGTTAATTCCCCATGCATCAGAGATTCTTACAGAGAAAACAGCTCGCAAAAATTATCCTTCCATATTTGTCCGTCCTGAAGAAGAGATAGGGAAAAGTTTAGCCTCATTCAACTTCGTACTGAATACCTTTGATGAAATTATTGAAGCCCGTGTTTTAGGACACCTTTTCAATTATCTTCCGTATTCTGAAAAGAACCAAGTTTGGCGAGAACGATCAGAAGACAGTGAAAAAACATCCTTGCATGCATTTCTGTACGAGGATGATCGACCAATTGTACATTTCCACTCAGATTCATTACGACGAGGGAAAATACGACTGAAAGTAGTCATTACTGATGATATCTTAGAGAAGGGACTATTAGCATCCATCATCTATGCGTTAAGTAAATATAAGATCTCATTCGAGATAGAAGAGACTATTTTCATCAAAACGCAGAAATTCAAGAATAAAGATGAAAATCTGCTAGACCGAATCGCACAACTAACGAATATTCCAGAAGAGTATATCCAGACAATCGAACAAGCTATCAAAATATCCTCTTCAGCTCCCTCAAGTGCCATCGTTACAGCGGTAACCGCGTTAGAAGGACTATTTGTGACCTATTATACAAAGAAGATTGCTGAACCTGAAGCAACAACGAAGTTTTGGGAAATTCTGAAAGCCCTTTATGATGCAAATTATGTCCCACGAACAGTCAAAATCTGGGCGGATACTGTACGATTACATCGCAATAATTGTGCTCATAATATTAACCCAGTGAATACAAATGACGTTAATATTGTGTTAGAAGAAATTTTATACGTTTTAGAGTGGTATAACACAGTTTCTACAAGTTAAGGATGTCCACTGTAGTATTTCTGGAATGCAGACACCATTTCATTAAAAGGGAGATCAGAATAAACACCACGATCACTAAGATAATCTATGAATGGTCTACCTTTGGTATCTTTTGATTGAAACGTAGCATCAGTTGAACCATCAAAAGTACATACAGGAAAATCGTGTTTTTGACATAATTCGGTTTCAAAAGAGGGAGTTAGCTTGTACCAGTGATTATTTAGAGATACTTCGGCATACCCATGGAAATAGAAGATATTAGTACCCATTAATTTAACTAAATGATCGGGGCTCCTATGGTTGATGATATCCGCGAAATGTAATCTTGAAGGGAATCCACCTGCACGGTAGAGGGCTACAAGTAATATTGATTTAGGTATGCAGAATCCCTTCCCTCGCTGTAAAGTGACACTCGCTTTAAAATCATCAGGGCTTGAATACAGAGACATGTCAATTTTATATTTAATTTGATCACGTACAAAATTAAAGATAGAAATACTTAGATCGTTCACATTAACAGTTTCTGTTTTAAGATCAGTCACCTTTTGTAGAATAGCAGATGAATCACTATCAATGAAGGACGTTGGGGTCAGGTATTCACTGTTTGCCATTATACAAAAGAATTTGAAGTTAGAAATTAAATAGTTTACACTCTTGATCAAATTATGGGAAGTATCAAGGATGAATGCAGACCAAAGTTTAGAAGAACAAAATAAGATAAAACAGGCAATCATGAATTATTATCACGAGGGTCATGTGAAAGAAGATCCTAAGCTATATGAACAGATTTTACATGAGAAATGGAAGTTTTTTCTACATGGTGAAGATGGACTGCTCCGAGTAGTAGACAAAAAGGAATATTATTCATGGTATAATCCTGATGAACCCGATCTGTCTTTAAAATGGAAAACAAAATTTAAGTACATAGATGTGACAGATTCGATAGGTTCAGCTAAAATCGTGATTGAAAATCAGAATATTCGTTATACCGATTACTTCAATCTCATGAAAATTGAAGGGATCTGGTGGATTGTTCACAAAATATCTATTGCTAGTTGAAAAACCAGATTTCTAGAATTTCAAATTTTAAAATGGCTATTCTATAAGCCCTAAAAAGAAAATGGAGATAAAATAGAATCTAGGAGGTTGAGGGGACAGACAAAACGCACGCACTCTAACCACTCTTAACGTTCCACAAAATAAGAGTAATAATGCCTATCCCCATCATATAGGGCTAACACTTCCTCTTGGGAATTGTCCCTTTTAAGGTTGATTACCTTGGTAATATTTTTTACTTATAAAGTTAACGGTTAAAAAAATAAGTAAAACCTATTAATAAATTGAAATCTGATTAATTCCAATAGCAATAAGCG
Source organism: Candidatus Hodarchaeota archaeon (assembly GCA_016840035.1). Taxonomy (GTDB): domain Archaea; phylum Asgardarchaeota; class Heimdallarchaeia; order Hodarchaeales; family Hodarchaeaceae; genus Hodarchaeum. The sequence goes on from JAEOTC010000240.1 coordinate 31,842, forward strand.
AAGGAAAATCCGCCATATCGACTGTTAGGAGGAAAAAAGTTCCGTAGATGAGTGGTAAAAGCATAAGTATTCATATATTGTGCAAGAGGAACCACAGGTAGCTCGTTATGTAATGCTGCATTCAGAGATCTACAACCGTTCATAAACTGGGGATCGTCAATTTGTGTGCTTTACAAGTTGATTACTTAGTTCCAATGATATTCGTTGTGATGACTCAAACCAGTGTAAGTTCAAAGAAAAGATGTTTTGAAGAATGTAGCCTAGCCAGAATGTAGGCATTGAAATACCTATGTAAGAGAATAGGGTTATGGCATAATCTATACAAGTTTGATGATAGTATGCAGAAATTATACCAAAAGGAATACCCATAAGTACCCTAGAATCAGTGCAATGGTAACTAGCTCCAATGTGGCTGGTAAAGTAAGACTGATTTGATCAATAACCGAACTTTTAAATCGTGTTGAGTATCCAAAGTCTTGTTCAAAGATTACTTTTTGAAGGTACTCTAAATATTGCGTAACAAGAGTTCCTATATCTACTGATGATTCGTTAGTGAAACCACTAAAAATTAGAAATACAAGAAAACTTACTCCTAATAGTACTGGAATTGCCCTTAAGATTCGGAAAAAACAAAATTTTAAAAAATTCTCGACTTCTGAGGGCATTTCTAATGTATCAGTCAATGAATTTCACCTCTCAACAAGTGTTGGTTTTCGAGTTTGATTTATCTCAGAATCTAGTATTAATACTATTCGTACGGTAAGAATTTTCGTGAATCTAACAAATCTTCTTTTTCCTTAGTGCTTATCCAAACTGTTTTCTTAGAAATGCAGCTATACTGCCTCGAGTAAATAGGATTACTAGTCCAATTGATCCCATTAATAATAATGAGAAAATAAGTGGCCCATACTGACTCAAGAGATCGTTTTGAGAATCATCTGTGGTTTCTGGGGGATTTACCCACTCTAGTATATTTTTGAAGAAAATCAAGTTATCTTCCAAATGTAAGTACTCAAAAAGATTACAGGGAACGATTAACAATTTCATATTTCCTCTTAAAATGCTCATTAGTGAATATTGACGAGTATCATCCGCTGCCAATGAGATCAAGTGTTCTGAAAACGGAATCATTTGTTCCAGTCTTGGGAAAAACAACTGACTCACATTTGATACTAACTGATGTGATGCGATGTTGGAAGTATTACCTTGGTATCTATATCTTGAGATGAAATCTACACCGTAGAAGTAAAGGTATTCAAGTAGGTGTGCTGATTGAACTGGCCCAAAAATGAGAACTGTTCCACCCGAGATCAAGTATTCAAATAATGCTTTTGTCTGGTTGATGGTCCAACTTCCACTATATGGGTTTGTGACAATAACCATTTCTGCTCCCTGTATTGTCCAATTCTCATGTAAATCAATAATTTTTACAATGGAATATTCCGAATATAACTGGTAAAGTCCGATAATGGAATTTGTTTGGGAAGTGGAAATGAATACTATTGGTGATAAATCAACGATAATGATTTGTGTATCTTCTAATGTTGTTGAATCACTCAAATGAGCAATCACTTTTAGGACAAATTCACCTTCAACCAAATCTTCCAGAGCAAAATATTGATTAGTGGTTGTCCTAAGAAGAATATCATCGAGAAAGACTTCATAATTTTCAAGCGTTTTATTGATTGGTATCAAGGAAAACCAACTCACGACATATTCAGAGGAGTCTACAATTGTTTTATCTCCACCATAGATGTGTAATCCTTCTTTTGGCCCAGTGGTCGCGAGCTCAAGAATATTTAATAGGAAATTACGACTACTGTTGCTATAAGTGTTAGTGAGACCCCCTGTCATAATGAGTATTGAACCTAAACTCTCCCTTATTGCACCAATTGGAGTTACGCCATCTGGTGCGTAGATTAACTCAGTAACACCATGTGTTGTGGTTAGATAATAATCAACATTATAAAAGGCCAGTTCACTTACCCCCTTAAGTAAGGGGTGAACATTCAAAAATCTATTAGTATAAAAGTCGTCATCTTCGGTGTATTCTACTGTTCCGAATCCGTATCCTGATAACCATTGTGCTAGTTCATTTTCAGGTCGAAATTGGGTTAGAACAACCCAACCACCTGAATTCACATAATCGCTAAGCGCTATTAATTCATTTCCAGTCCAAGATCTCCCACTAGGACCAATGACAATTAAATCACATGATAAGAGAGATTCTAATGTTAAATATTCTGGTCGGTCAAGAATCCTGATAAGATACCCATGATTCTGATAGATATATAGAATTTGATCTGGATAATATTCACCATGGGAGGTAATGACCCCTATCTGAATAAAATCTGTTGTATACACTATTGTTTGGTTAATATAATTACCTGCTCTATCAGTTAACGAAAATTTTAACTTATATTCTCCACTCATCTCAAAGTGTATGTAGATCTGATTAGGATTATATATATCGATATATAATTGCTCCCATGTGGATGAAAGGGGTCTCTGTAAATACACTTTGGTTGATGATACCCCTGATAAATTATCAGTGATATTCCAGTAGATGTGACCATATGTGAATGTTATTGTTTCATTTTCAGCAGGAATCAGATCTGTTATTCGAGGAGGGGTAATATCGACTATGAGGTTCTTGGAGTCAGAGTAACTTGTTGAAGTGTTATCAATTAAGATAACAGTAATTTCATAGATTCCCTCTGTTAGATCAGTAAAATCGATATAAGTAGAGGAAGTGCTGGTGAAGAAGTCATCATTTACATAGATATCAAAATGATCAACTGTAGTATTTTCCAAATAGTAATTCCAAGAAACACGCTGAGTCAATGAATTTGTTATCAACCCCGTATATTTTATTGAGACACCAGATGTTTGACTTTTCACTGCTAAATTAATTAAATTTTCGAGGAATAGTTGTCCCTCATATCGATTGAACATGTCATAAGGATCGACATTTATAACAATGAGCGATCCCAACTCATCTATAAGGACACTTGTGGTATATTCTCCACTTTCAGTAGATATTAAAGGAATACTTCCTCCTTGATTTGTAAAGGAATAGTATGCATCATCGATATATAATGATGCAATACCATTGAAGAGTGGATGGGAAGATAGAAAATTCGTTGTAGTAAAATCACCCGGTCCTTGATCATTCCTAATTACCCCATAATTGATTTCAAGCCAATTATCTAACATCTCATTGTAGTTACCTCTATATACATACACTAGCCAGCCTCCAGAGTTAATATAACTCTCAAGTGCATCTAGTTCGACGCCACTCCATGTGTTACTTCCATATTCACCGATAAATACGACATCATATCTTTTTAATACTTCAAGGGTAAGGGATTCCTGAATATGTGAAACTGAATATCCTCGTTGATATTCATAGTAATCTCTGACACTCCATATTCCATCCTCACCATGAGTCTGAATAATACCAATACTAAAGTAATCAACATGGACACTTATGATATCATCTTTTCTATTTCCTACCCGATCCCACACACTTGTTTTAATTTGCCACTCACCTCTTTCAAAAAAGTTGATATAACACCAAGTAGTACCATATGGATCTGGATAGGGTTCAATAAATATCTCAATCCACGTATTATTCGACGGGGTGAGAACATATACCTTTTCTTGACGAACACCAGAAAAAGTATCTACTGAGTCCCAAACAAATTCGATTCGACTTGAATTTATTAACGATCCATTTACTAGATTACGAATAGATATCGTTGGTGCAGTTAAATCTACAAATAAGGATTCACTATCAGTGTACATACTGGTTTCGTTATCATACAGGATCACAGTAAAATTATAGATTCCTTCTGTCAAACCCAATAACTGAAAGCTTGATTCATTGGTACTACCCACA
>JAEOTC010000044.1 GCA_016840035.1 Candidatus Hodarchaeota archaeon
ATCGGTCGATTGTCATTCTCTGTGAAGAAGAAGAATATTGCGAGGCAGACAAAGATTATTCCCATAATGGCAGAGAAAAGGTAGAGTACAACTCCTATAAGTGCTATAGATAATGTAATTGAATTAGGCCATGACCAAGTCCACGGAGATCGAAATGATTGAGTTTGGACTGAAATACCACCAAGAGAAGTTAAATATTCAGCTACATATTCCGCTGCTTGTCTTTCTTCATCGGAAGTTGATCCACGAGGGCCAATTTCATCAGCAAGTTTCCTTATGTGCAATTGAATATCACTCATTCGAATATTCCTCTATTTGTGCTCTATAATCTATTATTTCACGAATAGAGAGTAGTCGATTCATTCAACAATTTAAGTGTTCCTTAGCAATGAAAAACCAAAGAGTTTATTCAATCAATCTTATGAAACTGGATCGACGTAGAGAGTGGTAGCAAGGCTTTGAGGAATAGTATATTCTGAACCTTCGGTCTGAACTCTCGTACCTTTTTGAGAGTGCTGAATTACCTTAATTTTAGTTCCTATTCCCTTTATCCCTAATTTAAGCAACTTTTGAGCTGTTTCATGGTTGTGGATTGATACTCGAGCCAAACTAACCGTTGTCCCCTCAGGAGTATCAGTAATTGTTTGATCTGAACATGCGAAATCCTCACTTACCTTCATTGGTATCATAATTCCAAATGGTGTCTTTTTCTCTGGAAGTACCTCGTAAATATGTTCAGCCATTAAATCCGAGATTGCGTGTTCAAGAAGACATGCCTCTTCGTGAATAGTTTCGAATGGCATCTTGAAAATTTGAAAAAGCAAGGCTTCAGCTAATCTATGATTACGTGCGATCTTTTGAGCTACTCGAAATCCCTCATCCGTAAGACGAACACCTTCGTAGGGTTGATAACGGACATATCCCAATTTTTCAAGTTTTCTTTGTACTATATTGGTTAATTGTGTTTTTGATACTTGCGGCCCAAGTCTATTGAGTATTTGCTTCATTTTAAGGTAGGATTCGTCACAGAGCGCTAGATGAAGGTCAAAAAGTGCCTCCATTATTTCTTCCTCAATATCTCGAAGATTATGAGATTTACTGTGCACAATTATCCCAACTATGATCTGTCATGTAAAATGATGACTAAGTACTTTTAACTCTTAGGATCTTAGAATTTAAGATGAGGAAATTCAGTATTCAATACAAGATTACTCTTAATAAGTAACTATTAAAAAAGGTAAAAATAAAACTACCCTCGTACTTAGATACCTACTCTTCTTGTGGTTAGTAATTGATCAAAGTGTTGTGTGGGTGATCAGATATGGAAGATACACAAGGATTTATTGGTCTCTGGATTATAGATAAGGATTCGGGAATCCCAATTTCCTCTTTTGAATTTGGTCACTCAAAAACAGATTCTGTTCTTTTTGGTGGATTCCTAGTGGCATTGAGGGGAATGGCACACGATTTTGAGATTGGACAACTGACATCCTTCCAGACAGACAATGCTAATTTAATTATAACGGGTTCAGAAGCAATACTTAGTGTGATAGCAATCACTCGAGAGTCAAATTCCGATTGTTGGTATCCAACCTTAGTGACAATCAATAATCACGCAGAAAATTTCTATCGATCCTATCAAGAAAAGGAGTTAATTGTTGATACTGGTGTAAATGAGCATCTAGTACCTGAATTTAAACGGATTATTGTTAAAAATATTAATTCCTTGAAGAGTAATTTTAACGATCATTGTAATTCAAAAAAAGAAGAAAAAGTAGCAGATAAACTTAAAGATAGTGGTTTATGGTAGATGTGGAAAAAATGATTTCAGAGATACTACTAATTCAACAACAAGTTTCAGAAATTCCTCCTTTAGCATTAATTGCAGAGGGTACAGCTTTACTAGTATATGCTTTTTTAACTTGGAATCTCTCCTCTAAATGGAGGAGTACAAGAAAAGATGCGACAAGGAACTTATTTTTAAGCTTTACGTTATATTTTATCGCTGTGTTAATGTTATTCAGTACTAAAACGACCAATTTCCTAACAGGTGATGAAATTGATATTTCTACACTGGGAATTAATACTGGTTATGCATTTTCATTACTTGGTAATGTATTCCTATACTATTTCACTGATAACATCTTCTTTGATGAAGAGAATAGAAAAACATACTTGAAAGAATTCATAACTCTTACTAACGGAGTGACTCTGGGTTTCCTGATGGTATTCATCTTTCAAGTCCAATCAGCTCCCTTTCTCGAGATTCCAGGGACGTATATCTCTGTTCATCTACTTATTTGGCACGTACTGGTTTCTACGGTAGGTTTTATAATTCTCTTTGTGAAAGCATTCCAATCAACGATCAAAGCTAACACCAGGGTGTCTAGAGGTGGTTTTCTTATGATTAGCTTTTCCGCAATCTTTGAAATGCTAGTTTTTGTCTTTTTCTTTCTAGATCTTTTCACTGGTGCGGGTTATAGCACTTGGTATTTCATTGCTTGGGTAACTGCCTCTTTAGCAGGATTATGTAGTATGATTGGATATTTAATGCCAAATTGGTTTAGAAGATTACTAGGTGGAAGCTAAGTAATCTAATCCATTAGTTTCAAAGGGAGGGATAACTTTTTCTAGCTCGGATTACACTTCGAGCATTTAGGGTCGCAACCGAACATATCTCCAGAATAGTAATATGCAGATGAACGGCATCCAAAGCATATCTCGTTTTGATCACAATCAGAACATGGTTCAGGTAAATCCTCTGGATTTCGAAGCTTTTTCATCAGAATATCCCCAGGATTCTCTTCTAATAATTCAACTAAACTCAGATCTTTATGATTTCCAAATTCATTAGTTCGAATAACGCTACAAGGTGTGTAGTTCCCTTCATTTGTAATGCATATCATACTCCCACAATAAAATTTGTTTACATCCATGGTGGAAAATGAAAGATCATTCTCATACATGATTTCATCGCGACCTTGATAGGCTTTTTGTATTAACGTATTAGAAGGTACTAACTCGTCCCGAGGATCAGAACTAGCAACTGGATTATAGAGTGTAAGAACTGTTCTTATTCCTTTATTATTCCAAAACCATGCCATAGTTTCATACACGTCAGCAACAGCAATTGGCTTAGTCAGTGTTATGCAGTTCCAAATTTCATTTGGATCCTTATCTGAAGAAAGGATATTTTCTACTCCTTGGACAATCGCCTCAATATTCTCCTCGACTCTGAATTTGTGAACCTGTTTATACACATCTGGATTGAGCGAATCAAGGTGAACAGAAATAAAACCACCATTTTGTGTCACACTTACCGCTTTCTGAGCAATATTTATGTTCTTTAGTGGAATGCCAGAAGTCCAAATGTTGTTGATCAATCCCTTTTCTTGAGCATAAAGTAATAGTTCATACCAGTCACTCCGTACAAGAGGATCACCACCTAACCAGTCAATACACCTGACATTAATCTCTGCAGCTTCGTCGATAATTTTTTTAATTTCACTTGAGCTTAAGAGTTCAGGACTGGTCGGTGTGGATTCCGCATAACAATAAGAGCACCCTTGCGAGCATTTCAAAGTTAATTCTATTTGCAATGTATAGATTAAACCCTCATTGAAATACTTTTTTTGAATGAGAGCTTCAGATGACATTCCTCCATGTAGAAATGCAGAATTTGGTTCATCGTACATTAATTATCGACCTTTAGGCTTTTCAGCAATCCAGAGACCTCTAGTTACTTTTTTGTGTTCAGCAGCCTCTTTCCACGCTTTTATTCCTCCCTCAGCAATTTTATAAAGTTCCTCACCAAATTCCTCAATAACTGTATCTTTTATCTCCTTAATCTTTGCATGATAGTACTGCATATGAGATGTAAAATCGTCTTGGAGATTTTCAATTTCTAAAACTTGGCAATTATTCCGTTCCAAAAGAACCTTATAACCGTCTACTGTTTCTAAATTCGGGAATATCATGAATTCATAAAGAGTATCAGCTTCTTCTTTAGATAGAGGATTCGTACCTAGTATCCAATCGGTAAAACCTATTTTTCCACCTGGTTTACAGACTCTAACTGCCTCTTGAATCAACTTTGATTTATCAGTAATATAGCACCATGCATCTTGACCCCAAACAATGTCTATACTATTACTTTTTACAGGTAAATCCAAAGCATTTCCCATTCTAAATTCAACTTTATCTTGCAATTCAGCTTCTTGAGTGCGAGCCGTTGCTTTATCTAACATGGTTTGTGTAATATCTACACCAAGAACTGATGCATTGTAGTTTTTAGCAAGGAATCTTGCTGGGCCACCTAAAGCTGAGCAAATATCAAGAATGTAGCTACCAGAAATGACTCCTAGCTTGTCCGCTAATCTCTGAGTTTCCTTCTCTCCTCCAATATGTATATGTTCACCCATCAATACTTCCCAGAGGATGCCAACAGCCCCGTTATATGCATCTGATACATCTTTTACCGTAAAATCATATGTAAAATTCATATTTCTTAAGACCTTTTATGAACACTCACAATGCATCTCAGTTTTACCTTCCTATAAAACTCGCGATTCGAAATATGGGATTTATTTTCTGAAAAAAACAGTCTATTAAAATGAGATTAATCTCTACGGAATTAGTAATGAATACTCCGATCTTTCAAGGCATAATCATATATAGACTATTACCCTAAAATTAGTAAAAGGATAGGAGAATTGTCTATGTCACGAGAAATTATTCAAAAAATGCATGAACAGAAAATTTCTGGGGGATATGTTGTTATACTACGACTCTTTCTGGGTTTTGCCTTCCTTACTACTTGGTTACATAATTTAGTTGAAGGTGTATTTACAAGTTCAGGTTTTGTTGGAACGATTAATTATTTTCTTGAAGATCCAAAACATATTGCCACACCTCTTGATTCTATTATTCGCGAGGTAGCTTTTCCAAATGCATTGTTTTTTGGGCTTGGGTGGATGATAATTGAACTAGCTATTTCTCTTTCACTAATATTCGGAATTTTTACAAGGTTAGGTTCAATAGTAGGTGCTGGTTCTACAGTAGTCCTCGGTTTAGGGTCATTAGGAGTCGAATGGATTTGGACGCAACCAATGCTCTTCGTTGGTTTTCTTACTTGTGCTTTAATCGGGGCAGGTAAATGGTATGGAGTAGATTTCTGGTTAAAAGATAGAATTCCTAATAAATACAGTAGGATTCTTATTTAAGAGGATTTTACTTCCCTATTTTTCTTGAAAAAATGAATAGCTTTTACAGCCGAGCTAGAAAATAATTTACGGAAATCAAGGAAAAAGAGAGAATAAAACGGGATATATTGAAGTAAACGAATACTTACTGATTCGTACCAAACATTGTTTGCATCGTATTGTATGTATACCGTATACGAAAAGATAATCAAACCTGACAAGATAATCCAGCTCCATGGTGTGATTTCCTCATCCATTAAGATGAATGGAAAAAGCCAGAGGAGATACCAAGGGTGGAATGTTGGTTGTAATAGAAGAAATGAACCAATCACTAATCCAGCATATCTGTATGGTATAACGTCCCTTTCTTGAGCTTTTTTGCTTAGAACTAAAAGAATCAGTAAAAAAATAGAAGCTGCGATTTGTTTGGCAATCAAAAAGGATGTTGTAACCTCGATTAATAACCATATGATGCTTGCATTGAAATACCATGCTTCAGCAAAGATGAAAAGTCCAGTTACTAAAACTGGATCTATAAACACTAAAAATAGATAACTAAGTATTCCAATCAAAATAATTGATTGTCCTTCTTTTCTTAAATGCTTCCAGAATAAAGGAATTAGGAAGATTGCATAATATTTCAAAAAAATCGCACCTAGAAAAGCAAAACTGCCCCCTACGCTATTTCCTTTTTCGAGAAACAATAGCCCTACTAACAAGATTAGGACTATCACTGATTCAAAGTGGGAGCCATTTCCGACTTCAAGATGAAAAAGAGGATTCCATGCAAAAATAATGGTCTTCCACTTATTTTTTCCTATTAATAACTTATCTAGTAATACGATAGAAATGATGAAGGATAGTGAAAACACTATTCTGAATATTAAAGGATCCTCATTTATCCATGCTAAAATTGCAAACAGAATTAATGCAAGAGGAGGATAAGGAGAGGTTATGTGACTATTATTTACTAATGGGAGGAATTGACTTTGGAAATCCCCAGGTACTTCATTCAATGAGGTTGCATAAGGATTTAATCCATTGATGATCATCTTTCCCTCTAAAATAAACCGATAAATATCGTCTGATAATGTTATTTGTGTATTTAAGATGATAAATTGGATTAAAATCGCAAATAAGACAAGGATTGATAAAAAGTTCCCTCTTGATTCGAGATCAAAATGTCGAACACTAATTACTAACAGAAGATAAATCGTAAACGGTAACAAGAACATAAGTCCGAATTTTAACTCTGATCGATTTAAACTCGTAGAAGATATCAGTAATAATATTGATATCACTAACATACATCCCCCAATTGGAAGAAGAATTGCCCATATATCGGAAATCATGAAATTTCTTGAATACGAGCCCTTATTTGACTTCTCCAACCTTTTTCGCCTATTTTGAAGTAACTGACCAGGAATTATATGGTTTACCAACTATCCATCTGATTGAAGCATATAATGCGCTAAATGATTCAATGGGGCCTGCAAGGGGAGTAATAATTAATAACTTTATAATTTCAATTATTTTCTCTTTTTGTGTAATCTCTTCTATCAATTCTAAGTTCTTCAAGGAACCAATTAATACTCCAAATAACCAGAATATTGTACCAGGTAGAAATATAAACCGAGTAATAATGAATTGCGCAGTTCTATAAGATGGGGACACTAGATTTGGATCAAAGTGGAAATCCATAAAAAACGAAGGAAATAGAAAAATTGCAAGACTGAAAATAACGAAGCTTGCTGCAAAGAAACTAAGAGAATGAGTCATGATTCTTAGTCGTATCCGTACCTTGATAGATAGTTGTTGGCGTTTCGATAAGTATCTGAACTCTGGGATATTATTAAGGAGCTTTAACGCTTGCCAAGCTCCCGTTACCCATCGTGTTCTAGCATTAAAGGAAGATCGAACTGTAAATGGTGGTTGTTCTGATAGTCGTCCTCCATGCCATCCAAAAATACTTCCTCCATATTTAATGTAAGCTTTAAGGCCAAATATTAGGTCTTCAGCCAAAAGTGGTCGATTATCCACTCGTCCGAAATCCCAACCGATTTCATCAACAACTTCTTCATCCACTAGAAGGTTTGATCCATGTAAATGGGTGGGCGGAGGATTTTTCATTACATGGGCACAATGGTGGCAATTAAAGGGACGTGAGGCCTCCATTTGTCGACTGAATATATTTGAGTCAAAATACTTGTGAGGATAAACAATAGGACCCTCAAATATTTTCTTGGTTGGAGAACTAATTACTGTATGGATAATTTTTCGAAAATCTTCCTCTCTAATGGTAGATTCAGCATCAAAATAAAAGATAAACGATCTTTGATCCCCATTTATGTTGTTAGAGATCTTTGATTTTCTATATTCAACAGAATATTGAAGACTTCTTGCTTTATAAAGTGTAGATTTTAAGGTGTTGTATTCAGGAGGAACTGCTAATACTTCTGTAGGAAATAATAAATTTAATTTGGTGAAATAATCATTAAATATTTCAATTTCTGAAGGATTATCAGTAACTATTAGAAGTTCAAAATTTGAATTAAATAGTGGATTACCCTTTGATACTTCATATATACTATGGATGCCTCTTTTTACAACTTCGGCTTCATTTCCACGCGTAGTGATCTGGAACTTAATCTTTGGAAATACTTCACTTGTTTGGCTAAGGAGAATAAATATTTCTTCATTTGATGGAGTGAATGGATTCAGATAACTCTTTCTATGTTTCAGATACGAAGGAATCATTTCTAATATATAATAACTTGAACTAAGGAAGAAGAAAAAGCCACTTATCATCCAAATTAATACTCCTAGTGGAATTGGCATGTGATAAACCATCGAAGAGAATTTGTTGATATCTATGTGCTTGAACAGCTCATGAAAACACTTTCTAAAGATGAACGGTCTGTATATTATACTATTTTTGAAAAATATGAATAATTCCTTACGGAAGACGAAACGACATAAAAATTACGGATAATTCAGAAAATCTGCGAATATAGTAATATATTTAATTGTATAGAGAGAAAGGCAATATCCAGATCCACTCGTTTTTGTAAATTCTTCAAGATGAAGGTTCAAAAGTATGCCTAGATCAAGATTATTTATTTGGTTACTAAAGAAAGGATTCCCTCTAAGGATTTTCTTCTCGAAATTTACTCGTGTTCCCCTACTTGGAAGAGTAATGGATTACATGATGTTTGCAGGGGATGATATACTATACTTGCCAAAAGATGAGAGTACTAAAATTGTTGAGATTAATCAACCCCTTGAAAGACATGGGGAAACAATTGTACCCTCTAGTATAGTTGAGCATTTTGTTGAGGAAGCAGAATATCATTTTATCATGGATTGGTGTATTTGCCGTTCATCTTCAAAGTGTGACCATTATCCAATAGAGTTAGGATGTCTATTCTTGGGCGAAGCCGCCATGAAAATAGATAAGAATCTGGGAAGAAAAGTAACAAAGGAAGAAGCGTTAGAGCACGTCGAAAAATGTAGGGAAGCTGGTCTAGTTCATCTGATAGGTAGAAACAAATTAGATACTGTTTGGCTCAAAGTAGGTCCCGGGGAAAAACTACTCACAATTTGTAACTGTTGTGATTGCTGTTGTTTATGGCGAATTCTCCCTCATGTCTCAAATAAAATTGCCTCAAAAGTTACTAAAATGCCTGGAGTAAACGTTTCCGTAAATAATGAATGTGTTGGGTGTGGAACATGTGTTGATGTGTGTTTTGTTCAAGCGATTGAGATAGTTGATGGTAAATCTGTGATAAGCGAAGACTGTCGTGGGTGTGGTAGATGTGTACTTGTGTGTCCTGAAAATGCTATCTCCCTTACCATTGAAGACGCTAAGAATCTAGAAGAATCTATAGATCGAATTGAATCACTCGTTGATCTTACATAATATCCCGAAAAACAAGAGTTTATTCCTGAGAAAATTAATCGTTCCAAATGTTGTCTTCTAATGTTTTAATTACATTATTGGTGTGTTTTGGAAAATATCCAGTTTTTTTCCTGTTATGATTTAAGGATAGAAGGTGTATAATGGATCGAATGGTCTTTAAATCTTCAAAAAGGTCAACATCTGTGACCTCGGGTAGGAGATGAACATTCGAAAACTTAAGGAGGAAGTCCATTGCAGCCCCTAATTCTCGGTATGGGGAGTCTTGAGCAAAAATATTCCCTATCGTGTCATGAAATGGTTTATTATGACCTAAAAGATAAAACCCTCCTCTTTGTGAGGGACCAAGAACTGAATTAGCTTGATCAGTCTTTAATAATTGAATACTTGTTTGTATTATTGATGGTTGAATGTGAGGTGTATCTGATCCTAGAATGAGTGCAGAATTCAGATCCAAATCATGAAAGACGAATTTGAAGGCGTTTTGGAAACGATCATTAAACGAATCCCCCGTTTGTGGGACAAACTGAATTGAAGAAAGGAGTTTTGAGTTTTCTTGTTCTAAAGGTTCAATAATTAATGGTTTCAAGTCATTAAATCTGTGTTTTGGATAATAAGTAATTATAGGCACAAATTTTCCAGATATGAATTCTAATGTACTTATTGTATCGAGTAGCATTGCTGTTTGTAAGCGAGAAGTGAAATCTGGAGGTAAATTAGGCTTTTGGAGACGAGTCTTAACGAACCCAGGTGATGGAATTTTTGTAAAAATTATAACTCCTATTGAGTACTTAATCAGATGAAGGCCTCCAAAACAAAAGAACCTGACAATAAGTAATCATCATAATCCAGGCAGCTTTAAACGCATTCCAAAAATTACCCGAAATTTTACTTTTTCCTTTCATTCGTTTCTCATAGTGGACTGGAATCTCTGCATGAACTGTCCCAGTTTTCAGAATTTTTGCAGACATTTCTATGGTCCAACCGAAAGTAGACGAATTCATTCCCAGAGTTTTTAGAGCATCCCACGTGATTATCCTTAGCGGCCCTATATCAGTTATATTCTGCCGAAAAGTTATTGATAGGATATATGAGAAAAACCGATTCGCTATACGGGCTAAAACATCTAGGGAACCTTTTGATGAAGAGTAAATCATACGTGATCCTTGACAATATTCTACCTTACCTTGAAGTACTGGATTAGCAACCCTTAAAATGTCAGTAACTTTACTCTGACCATCTCCATCAAAAAAACAAATTACTTTAGGTTTTTCCTTGAGGGTACTTAAATATTTAATTCCTTTAAGGCACGCATTGCCATACCCTAACCTCTCTTCATATATGACTTGAGCTCCCACACTTTTTGCGATGTTACTTGTCTGATCAATCGAAGCATTGTCTACTACAATGATTTTATCTGATATTGATGATTTTATATATGTTATAATTGCTGGAAGAGACGCTTCCTCGTTATTAGCAGGGACAATAATTGCCATCTCTTCTTTTGTATATTTTGGAACCATTTTAATCATTGAATATATTGTCAATCAATCTGAATGGGAGTAGAAGAGGAACCAGGTAAGATTTCAATTATTTGATAACCAAGTAGTTCTACGAGTATAGTTATTATAAGATTTGAAGATAACCCTGAATTTCTGATGACAAGGAGATTCCGGAATGCTGTAATCGCACAGATTCTTCCTCTTTGTAGAACTATTCCTGTGCTTAAGCCTATTAACAGTGCTAAGATTATATCAAGGAGTTGAAGTGCCATCTGTTCAATACTTCCAAGGCTTAAATTGGATGAAAGGGATTAAGTCATTCATTTCTGTTTAGCTAATAAATTATAATCTTCAAAAACCACAATATGTGATTGTGGAGTACGTTTAATGAACTCAGCAACGAATTTTCTTATGCTATCTTGTGGAGAAGAACTTAGCGGTAGTAGATTTACCCTGAATACATCCTTCATTAGGTTAGCATCAAGAAATGTAGAATACAAATATAAATTACCTTGAGTATGTTCTAAAATTCGAAAAAGATCCACTGCATTCTGTATTCCGATTTCGAAAGTTGTGGGGGAGCACTTGTTTTTGATGACACTCTGCATTGCTTCTTTATAAGGTTTATCTTGAACCTCACGCATTGTTTCTAGATATTCCTTTGGACCAATACCTTCTGAGCAACCTGCAAGTAGAAGAATGGACCCCCCTTCTTTTACAGCATGACTGGCGGCGTTCAGACCTTTTCCAGCTTGATAATAATTCACTGACGGCTTCCCAATGATGACAAGGTCTCCAAGGTGTTTTAGTGGCACATCACGGATTTTCGAGAGAGAGATCAAGGCTTGTTCATGGATTGTTAGAGGATCTCCAGCAACTATATCTACAAATTTACCCTTATCAAGGATTGCATCAATTACAAAGATTTGTTTAGAATGGGTTTTTTGAAGGATCGAGACAATTTCACGAATATCTTGAATTGATACATTACCCGTGATATTTCCCATTCTACATTTATCTTTAAATCCACTTTCCAGATCAAAGATTCTTGAATGATTCACTCGGACTGTTCTTCGACCACTCACTCCAGGTAAGATTAATTTCACAGAACCCGCTACACCAGCGAAGTAATGGTATTCCGAATCTGATAAGGGAATGATAAGATCACTGTTGAAAACTCGTTTATCGAGGAGTATTGGTGTTTGAGTAGATGATACACCCAAATCAATGTGATCTTTTTCTGAATCACAATCATGAAGCCAGATTCTGTCCTCCCATTCTACATATAAATCCCCCAGAATTTGTGTTTGTATCTGGGATTTAGTAGGAGGTTTGTGTGTACCAGTTGCAATCATTATTTTAATATTTGACTTTGAAACACCTAAATCAATGAGTTGTTTTTCAACTAATGGCAGAAGAATTCTTGTGTGAATATTTGGACGAGTATTATCATCTATAAGGATCGAAATTCTGTTCCCTTTGTATTTCGTATCAATTATTTCTTTCAACTTTAATGAATTCAACGGATTTTCTAAAGCCTTAATCAGTTTCTCCTGAATTTCCTCCTCAGTTAAATAAACCGTTTTCGGAACTTGAAGATAATCACACTTTAATTCCTTTGGTACAAACTTCTCCAATTTCACATTCTCATAGTAAACAGGAGTAAAATGGAATTCTTTTGTTTCTTTCATTTAACCAAATTCCTAAGGATTTTTGCCTGAAAAGAATTCGTTATTCCAATTCTATTGAGATATTGACCTATTCCCCCATAGTTATCAACGGATCGGAGAATTAGGTCAATTAATTCCTGCTTCATGTTAGGTCCAGAAGCAAGATAATCTTCAATTATTTTTTCACGAGATGAGTTTAGAAGGAGATGAATTAAAGCAAGTACTATACCAGTTCTATCCATCCCTATATGACAATGTATAACCAAAGGAAAGCTATTCTTGATTGAAAGTAGTAAAAATATTGCTTTAAGCTTATCTCCCTCAGATTCCAATACCCAGGAGTAATATTCAGCATTATCTCTCCCAATAAATTGTGTTTCAGTTTCCTTTGAAACCAGTTTGATGTTGTAATAATTGATGTTTCGTAATATTCGCTGGGAATAAGTCCTTCTCATGATATCTCCATTATTTCGAAGATCAATGATTGTCTTAATTCCTTGTTCTCTAAGCCAGGAACTTAACATCGGATCGTTCTCATACGCAGATAAATCTGAAGAACGAAAAAGAAGAGAAGATCTAACATTTGGATTCGAATATTGAACTATATCTCTTAAATTTCGGAATTTTTGTTCAGGGCTCTTTAACAGGCCTTTTTTCATACGAAAATGAATTTTTCTCTTTCTTCTCAAAAAGGTTATTAACTATCCTTGTAAATAATCGCCAACTACCCTAATGGAGAGCTAAAATTTATTATCATTGTACCTTATCCATGTGGAACAATCTTTTCTATCCTTATAGTTATCATGGGAATTTTTACACTCCCGCTGATCCTGGAGCAGGAATTGGGATGATTTTCCCCGGAATCTTTTTTTGGTTATTAATCAAGCTATAATTGGCTCTAAATTATAACAATGAGAAAAAACTCATCACAAAAATAATTGATATTGAAAAGAGAAATGTCAAGGTAGTAAACAAGAATAAAAATTCCCCAGAAGCTGAATTTTTAATCAGGAAGGTTAGACCTTTAAAGAAGTATAATACCTACTCAGTTAGATCATTAGGAGATCATGCATTAATAGGAATACTGCTTGTTGCTTTCTCGATTTTTCTGATACTTCTTGATCTATTTCGATGAGCTTCAGCAAAGAATATTTATTTTTATTCTTATTTGTTGCCCAAAGATTGAAGATATGAAATAATGGGAGCATAATGACTTCAAATTATATTAGAGGTAGAGAACTCATTATTCAAACCTATCATCATAAAAATATCAATGTACCATGGGTTCCGTTTGCAGGGATTCATGCAGGACGTTTAAAGGGATATTCTGCAACTGAAATGCTGGTAAATAAAACCAAACTTCTTGAATGTCTGCTAGAAGTGAAGAAAACTTATTATCCCGATGGTATGCCAGTTATTTTTGATCTTCAAGTCGAAGCAGAGATTTTAGGTTGCACTCTTCGTTGGTCAGATAAAGCTCCTCCGATGGTTATTGATCATCCTTGTTCTGATGAAATGATAATTCCCGAAAAAATTCCCGAACAACATGAGGGTAGACTTCCAATTATTCTTGACGTAATGAAGTCATTAAAAGAAGAAATAGGGACTCAAGTAGCACTCTTTGGACTAATATGTGGCCCTCTTACTTTAGCCTCACATTTAAGAGGGACTAATTTTTATATAGATCTAATTTCTAACCCCCAATATGCTGTTGAGTTGCTGACGTACACTTCTAGAGTCACAAAATCTATGACTGAGTATTATACTGAAGCAGGTATGGATATCATTGCCGTGGTTGATCCAGTCGTATCTCAAATTTCTCCCACCATGTTTAAGGAGTTCTTAGTGAAGGAATTCTCCAGTATATTCTCCCACATCAAAACTTTGGATGCTTTTTCGAGTTTCTTTGTTTGTGGAGATGCAACAAAAAATCTTGAACCTATGTGTCAAACTCATCCTGATTCTATCTTTGTTGATGAAAATATTGATATGGTTCAAGCTTACAAAATACTCTCCAATCATAATGTCATTCTTGGGGGAAATATTCCTTTAGCAACAACCATGTTATTTGGGACACAACAGGATAATATGAAGTATGTTGTGGATCTTTTAGAAAAGATTGGAACAGAAAATTTGATAATTGCCCCAGGATGCGACATGCCATACGACACACCATTTGAAAATGTAGTTGGAGCAATTGAGGCGGTTCAAAAACCTGATTTGATTAGGAAATCCTTGGAAAATTATCATAAGGTGGAATCTGATATTTTAGTTGAACTCCCGAATTATCATACTCTCCATAAACCATTAGTGGAAGTATTTACAATTGACTCCGAAGTTTGTGCTGCCTGTGGTTATATGCTAGCAACAGCTGTTGATGTAAAGGACATGTTTGGAGATAAAATCGACCTTATTGAGTATAAATGGATTAAACAGGAAAATATTGAACGAGCCAAGAAATTAAATATCCAACATCTTCCATGTATCTTGATTAACGGTGAAGTTAAGTATTCATCAATTATTCCTACAAAGGATAAATTATTTAGTGAAATTGAGAAGTATCTTTGATGTCAACACGAACCATAGACATTTTTCTAATTACCGGTTTTCTAGGATCTGGAAAAACGACATTTCTCCGCTATCTCCTTGATCAACTAATTTTTTTTCCTGAGGTTAAAATAGGAGTTTTAATGAATGAATTTGGATCGATAAATGTTGATAAAGAGTTAATACCACAAGATAGAATCGTCTTTACTGAGATAAATGGAGGATCAATTTTCTGTAATTGTTTGCATTCAGAATTCATTGAGGCATTAAAACTATTTTATGAGTCTAGTGGGGTCAACACTTTATTTCTTGAAACTTCTGGGTTATCGAATCCATCAGTAATCTTGCAAGATTTAAACATTGTAAACAATCAAATAGGAAATGTTTACAAAGTTAGAGAAAGCATATGTCTTGTAGATGCATCTCTCGTAATGAAGCTTCTTCATGCTTTTCCAAATATAACGACTCAACTTGAAGTTTCATCTCAAATAATAATTAATAAGATTGATCTTATTAATTTAGATGATCTAGACTACATTAAACAATCTTTGTGCAAGATTAATCCTAATGCCAAGATTTCGACGACAGAATATGGACAATTTAAACTGCAAAATCTCGTCTTACAAGATGAAATTCAACGATCAAAGATATCTTCTGGAAAACGGGATGTTAAGGGCAAAATATCAAGCGTGACAATAACCCAATCTAAACTTATATCAAAAAAAGAATTTTCCATTCGTATGAGAGAGATTAGAGATTATCCCATTCGGGTGAAGGGGTATATCCAGCTGGAGGATCGAGGCTGGCATCGTGTTGATCAAGTAGATAATAGATATTTGTTAACACGTGTTTCTTCCCATCCAGATCAGGGATCTCTTGTTTTCATACTAAGAGATAAGGATGACATCAAAATAATCCGATCGCAATTTAGTTCGCTTATATCCTGTGATTAATTCTACTCTAGGATTACTATTCAACTTGGTATCCAGATTCTAACCATGCTTTCTTCATTACTGGATTTTTGTTTAAATATGCGTCAACAATTTTCTTTGGGACTCTATTGAGGGGACAGGAGAAATTAACGCATTTTGGACAGATGTTCCTTTGCAAGATATAGAAAAAGAATATTCCTCCGATTAGTCCTAAAATGATAAGTCCAAGCAGAGAATAAATAAGTAGATCTGAGCCAATAGACAAACGATATATTTCCATTAACCCGTATATCTCTACTAATACAGGAAAAAATACGAAGAATAATGCCCCAGCGAAAAACCCAAACTTTTCGAAAGAATTCATCGGATTGGGATTATAAGCCCAGACTTTAATCGTTCCATGATTAGCTAAGCAATGGAGGACTCTTCCTTCTTCTGCATAATAGGGACAATGACTACAAAGCACTTTTATTTCAAAGAAGCCAAAGAAAAACACCCAAAACCCAATGTAGATGAGAGTTGGAATCCAAGAAACATTTAACCCGATAATGATGAATCCTATGATTGCAAAAACCATTAATGGACCAGCCCCCTTGTAGAATCGTAATAATAAATGGTTCTGCCATTTACAATCTAATTTTCCCTTAATGTTACAATTAGCACAATCAGAGTTTTCATTCCACGTACAAGTAATGTTGAGATTTTGGGATTTGGATTTCTCATGTTCTAGCAATAGTATTCTCTCCAATCGGACTTCTGACTTAGTGATTATAAATTTCTGTGCACACTGTGTTTTTTGTACCAATCATTCTCGAGATAAATATTTAACTCATAAGACTCATTTAATGTCGTTCATAAGGATCTAATAAGATTGATGAGGAATTATGAGTATTGAGTTACCAGAGGCATTAATACTTGCAAAACAAATGTACAAGGTACTTATAGGAAAAAAAATTGCATCCTATCACTTACAAAATTATGAACGAATGCAAAAAGTAGGTTTTCTAAACAAAAATATTATCGATTTTGATCGATTGTTGAATGGGAGTATTACGGACGTGATAGCAAGAGGAAATACCATACGTATAGAATTAGATAATGGTATGAATCTCTTAGTAGCCCCAGAATACGGGGGTGAAATATTTTATCATAAAGATGAGAGAAAAGGTTCCTCCAAGTATCATCTGAAAATTTCATTTATGGATGGGGGTTCATTAACTATCAGAATCAAAAGCATGGGATGTATTCTAGTTCATACTAAGGATGAATTAGCTGATTCATACATGTACAAAAGGGATTTTCTAAGCGGAATTTCTCCAGTTGAGGATGAATTTACATTAGAACGATTTTCTCAAGAACTCAGTACTATTAATCGAAATCTTAAAGGAATTCTAGTTGGAAAGGATGCTATACTAGTTGGTATCTCGAATAGTGCATTTCAGGACATCATATATCGCGCTAAGTTATTTCCGAAGAGAAAAGGATCAAGTTTAAACGTGAATGAAAGAAAAGCGTTGTTTGAAGCAATTAGTGCATTAATTCAAGAAAGACTTCAGCTCAACGGAAAGTCAAATTTCATTGACATTTATGGTGAAGAAGGGAAGTATCCTCCAAGAATGGGCCCAAATAGAAAAGGATCTAGCTGCTCTGAATGTGGAACAGGTATAGAGAAGATGAGTTTTGGAGGAGGGCAGATCTATTTTTGTCCTACTTGTCAGGAACTCTAGAATTGAATTCTCACCAAGATAAGGTCAAACAAATATTATTTCCTTCTTCCCCCACAACCTCGCAAGGTGTATGTATATATTACTGAAATAGAATCAATATGGGGAGAAATTCTTACAGGAACTAGTGAGGTAGAGAAATAAACCTAGTATTAAAGTCATATTAAACCGAATTTAAAAGCGAAATCCTAAATTACAGGTGTCTTCAATCTGCGTTGAATTTTTATAGCTTAACCTTCTTAAGATCTTTAGAGGTGTCCTTATGAATTGATTCAAGTTTTTTATTAGATTCTAAGAGAATCTTTAAGCTTTTTTCGATTTTTTTAAGTTTTCTATCGATTTGTTTAACGTTCGCTTCGAATCTCTTTGCTTGAGATTCAGATTTCTTTTGATGAGAGTTTATCTTTTTGAAGTGAGATTCTATTTGCTTGAATCGTTCATTGATATCATCAATAGGAACAGTTATTCCGGAATCGTCTTTTGAGATCGTAATAGATAGCTTGGGGGGAGTTGGTGGAGATTTTATTTTTATCTCTTGTTCCACGATAGGGGTGGGAGGTTTGGAAGGTATTGGTTCTGGAGTAGCAACAGGAGGAGGTGTAGATGATGGTCTCATTGGAGGAGGGGGAATATGAGCACTTTGTGTAGAGACAGGTGGAGGCTTCGGTTGGGGTTTCGAAGGTTGATGAGGGGGAATAAACGAATCTTCTGAATTGTCTGGTGGAGGTGGGGGTACTTTAAACGATTCTTGGAGATCTAAAGGAATAATAGGTTTTATTTCATCAGCTTCACGATCTGTGAGTGATTCTTCAGCCCCACAATGAGGACATGGAAGACGCATTACATAATTCCTACATTTCTTGCAGACTGGACTCATTATGAGTCAACTCTATTTATTTTTTAATCCATATGTAGTTCTGGTTTTATCACATAATAATTGATATTTTTCTTATAATGTAACAGGAAGGGATATCATTTTAAGTTATCTAGAGAGTCTATCGTTACATAAAAAAAGAAGATCTCATTGGGATTCCTCTATTAACCTAACTGAAATCTTGTTGTCTAGATCACGGATCTTCTGAAAAGATCAGTGAATTCTTGTGCTATGTTATTCATCAGGTAACTCATGTAATTAGTGTTTGTTGTTCATTTATAAATCTGACATGTACAAAGTTCACAGCATCTACATCCGCAAAATAGCAGAGAAGTCAAAATAAGAAGTTTTAAAGATATTTGGGGTAAAGGGAATTATCTAGATAGAAATAAATTTGACATGTTTTCGATCCTAGTAGATTTTGTATATTCTATAAATTATTAGATTGATTCTCATTCATCTATGTAGTGAGGCAATGCTGCTGGGAATTAAAGAATCCAAATAATACAAAAGAGATGCTTCATATTTTACTAAACACGATTGAGATTATCTAAAACTAAGATTAGAAAAAGGAGGAAAGGAAGGAGGTTTATCAAATATAATATTTACGTTTTATCTCCTCCTTCTCAATTTAAGAGCTGAGACTAGAATAATTCCAAGAAATAAAAGTGGTGTAGGCCATCCAGAGGAAGATACAGAGGTTGTAGTGGTTGATTCATCGCTTGTAGATGTATGAGAAGGAATTACAGTAGCAGTAGTTGTAGTAGTTGTGGTTGAAGTTGTTGTCTCTGTAATCGTCTTATTTTCAACTATTGAATTTAGAATAAATCCAGTGAAAAGTGGAAAGATATTTCCATAATGAGGATATTCACTCGCAGTGATAACGGCAATCATAGACTCGTCGAGTAGGACAAAGATATTTTGTCCTCCATAACCTTGTGCATAAAAGTAATCTGGATCGGTTTTAACCCACCAGTGGTACCCATAACCAGTACTTGGATTATAGTCTTGAATTGATTCGTCCACCCACGTCGAGGGAAACACTTGAATCCCATTCCACAGGCCTTCATTCAGGACCAAATATCCAATCTTACACATATCAAACGGTGTCATCCATAATCCCGATCCCCCTATGGTTATACCTTGAGAATCATTAAACCAGACATAATTGGTAATATTGAGAGGAGTAAACAAATATTGCTTGGCAAAAGACTCAGCATTCAAACCTGTTTTCTTTTCTAAGATTGCGGAAAGCAGATGTGAGTTACCACTACTGTAAGAAAATTCAACTCCTGGATTATTAACCATTGGCTTATCTAAGATATATTGTATACGATCAGAACTATTAAGCATCTTTACTGAATCGTGATTGAAATTCTTTGGCCAATTCTCCCACGTAGTATCTGTAGTATTTGTTAATACTGCATAATCATCTTTGTCTACCGTTGATGATAGAAAGTTTTCATAACTCCACTCGAGCCCACTCTGCATTTTCAAAAGATGACGAATAGTAATTGCTTCTTTTCTGGAATCTAAATTAGCAAATGTTCTTTCAGTGAAAATATTTAAAATTGGTTCATCCAGATTTGAGATAAATCCCTCAGTATGAGCGATCCCTATTAGAATACTTAGTACACTCTTTGTACAAGACCATAGGAGATGAACTTCTGAATGATTGTAGTATTCAGAATAATACTCATACCCAAGATAGCCATATCTAATAATTTGAATGCTATCAATTCCAATATCTTGAGTAAAAATGGTCTGATTCATTGAACCTAGTTTTTCCGAATCTAATCCCAAGAATTCTGGTGTTGCTTTTCTCCATTCTTCACTTGGATAATAAGTATCAATGAATGAAGAATAAGGTTTCACTAAATTTTGTTGAAAATAACACAAATTAAGCAAAAAACTGATCAAGATTATCGATATCAAAAATGAATAATTTTTCATTGCTCAACCCTCATTTGAAATATTCTAGGGTGAATTTTCTCCTATATAAGATTTATCTCCTATCTCCCTAGATACTAACAATAGTAGTAACTCATTCGAATGTGGAAAATGGTTTAGTTAAGATTTACGATCATCAAATAAAACAACCATACGTTCTGCCCCACTTGTCAAGGTCATTATTGAGATTGGTTAACTTAAACTTATTCATTTCTCTCTTGTACTCACTATATTTCTTAAGAACGAAGTTGAATTAGATTGCTTTCGGTTCTAAATTCCAAGAAATCTTAAACAATCATTCGACATTTTTTACATTTACGGGTGAGGTACCTGAGAAAGTGTTATTCAAAGCACTAATAAATTTATAAGAATAAATTAAATTTAATTAGATATGAAGTCAAAACGTAACAAGTCTCTCCTGTGGATATCACTGTTAATTGGGAGTGTGATCCTGACAATCTATTTCTCCCTCTATCTCTTCTATTACTATATAGGAATTTATTGTGTCCAGACATCCGAAGTGTTTGGAGAACTTATCTGGTGTTCTGCACCTGCAGGCACATTTTTCCCTCTTCCCCTGGAATCAGGACACGAAATGGCAATAACCAGCAAGATTTCAACCATCGATTATCTGCTATACGGGCTTATCATTGCCACAAATCTTGTCTACGTATTACCCCTACTTTTTGGAGGTATAGGGTTATTAAGTGGATGGAAGCTAAATCAAAAGGAGATCTAAAGGTCTTCCGAAAATTACGATAGAACTGTAAGGAGATGAAAAAAAACTGGAACCTCTGAAAAACGCCACAAAATGGGGAGATCGGGAGTCTATTCACATAAAAGTTACGGAACCGCTTAAAAAATTTGTTTTTCAACACTTAGGAATGGATGCTAATACTCTTCCTAAAGAATACTCACAAAAAGAATCTCTAAATGCACTCCTCGGTGATTCTCAACTTTCAGATGATTTTTTAACCGAAATGGCCGAGATATCTCCTAATCTGCAGATACACACAGAGCCTTGGACTCGTATAACTAATTCATTAGGCCAAGGATATATAGAATCACTACGAGCACGATTATTGGATATTCCAGCAGTAGTTGAAGGGGTTGTTTTTCCTAGTAATCACAATGAAGTTGTTCAAATTGTTCGATTAGCGAATAAATTCCGAGTACCTCTATCAACAGTGGCTGGAGCAACAACTGTCACATTAGGGATTGAGCCTTCCCTTGGAACTCTTGCAGTAAACTTAACACGGATGAAAAAAATCCTAAATATTAACCCCGATGCCCAATATATTACCGTAGAAACAGGAATTATGGGGCCTGATTTAGAATCACAGTTAGAAGCATATGGATTAACTCTTGGTCATTTTCCCCAATCATTTGAATATAGTGCATTAGGAGGATGGGCAGCAACTCGAGGAGCAGGACAAAATTCCACTCTTTATGGAAAAATTGAAGATATGGTGATGGGTATGAAGTTTGTAACAGGACTAGGAGAAACAATACAGACAAAAATAGCCCCAGCAAGAGCAACTGGTCCAGATATCAATCATATCCTTCTCGGGTCGGAAGGAACCCTTGGAATCATTACTGAACTCAATCTAAGGGTGTGCAAAGTACCCCAAAAAACACGCTTTGGTGCATTTTTCTTTAAACACTTTGAAGATGGGCTTCTCGCATACAAAGAAATACTCCAAAATGGTTATCTGCCAGCAGTCATGCGGATTTCAGATAGTGAAGAGACTTATCATAATATTGTAGCTCAGACATTAATGCGTGAACCCCCTAAAATGCCCTGGTCATACCGTGCACTCCTAGAGATACTGGAACGAAGAGGATATAAGGAGAAGACGCGATGTATGGGTATCCTTTCAATGGAGGGGGAACCTAAGCTAGTAAACTTAACGTTTAAACAGGCAAAGAAAAGTATTAACAAGTACAAAGGAGTATATATCGGGTCTAGAGCTGCAAAAAGTTGGCACAAACGAAGATTTGAATTACCATTTATTCGAGATCCTCTGATTGACCATGGAATTCTCGTGGAAACATTTGAAACCAGTACCACCTGGGACAACATTATAGATTTATATCGAAATACAAAGAAAATATTAAAACCAGAGTGTCCTATTCTCTGGACACATGGAAGCCATTTTTACCCCAATGGAGCAAATCTCTATTTTACATTAGTCGCTTCACAAGAAGAGGGTAATGAATTTGAGCAATATTATAGGATCAGAAAGAAAGTGTTGGATGTATTTCAGGCAAATGGAGGAACCTTAAGTCATCATCATGGGATTGGTCGCTCGTTCATTTCTCATTTTCCAGCTGAAATTGGTGAAGTGGGGATGAAATTACTTAAAAGGATAAAACTGACTCTCGACCCGAATAATGTCATGAATCCTGGCATCTTTGGATTGGAGAACTCGATCTGATATCGACTTAAATCTAGAGTCTTGATTCGTAATTTATGCATGAATTAGAGAATTTTTCTGAACTAAAAATAATTTTGAAAGAAAATAGCGGCAGAAAAAACAGATTTATTCCTTTGTGGTGTGGTGTTTAATCTAATCAGTGACTAGAGCTTTCTGAGGTTTCTTAAGACTGGTATTTCCAGTATGAGAATTGGATATTTTCAGCGATATCTTCTTTAATTCTTTAATGACATATCCCACATCAATACCTTGAGGACACCGAGTACTACATACAGAACACATTCTACAGTACCAGATCTGTTGTTCATCAAGGGTTTTCTTGTTAAACTCTCCACTGAGTAATTTTTTCATGATTTTTCTTGGATTAAAGTGCGAATAATGCCTAAAAATGGGACATCTCCCAGCACAAGCCCCACATTGATAACACATCTTCATGATGTGATAAAGATCATTGAATTCTTGTGCTATGTCATCCATCAGGTAACTCGTGTAATTCTTGCTTGTTATTCGTTTATAAATCTGGCGTGTACAAAGTTTACAGTATGTGCATTTGCAAAACAACAGAGAAATCAAAATAAGATGTTTTAAAAGATATTAGGAGGAAAAGAAGTCCTCTAGTTCGAAATATATTTTCCAAAATCTCGTGCTTCGTAGATCTTGTACATATTGTAAATAATTACATTGGATTTCAAAGGTCACATCACTAAATAGTGATTATAATCGTAAATAATCCAAAGAGTCCTCATTATTGTGAATTATAATATCATTAGCTCTTCGGCTATGATTGCTTCCCCTTTTTCTGACATAATTGCTAGTAATTCGATATGATCTACGATTTGGGGAGCACTTCTTATCTTCTTTTCCAATAGTTCTTGGATTTGAAAGATTCCAGAAGCATTGTTCATCAGCACCTCTATACGAACAGTTTTCTTTTCCCCTTTCTTAATCTTAACACTTTCTATTGCCAGGGCAGACGCGGAGTGGATATTTACACTTCCCAGTTCGAATGGAATTCTTGCTCTACCTTTAGTCATATCTAAGGCATCTGCAATACCTACTACACCTGCCTCAATGGTGTTGGGTGTGATGAGTTTATCGTGACACAATATTGCATGAAGAATATGTCCTCTGACATGAGTTCGCTTGTGAAAATCTTCAGGATATACTTTTTTCAGAATTCTATCAAGAATGGGAATTGCGAGTGAGACTGAGAATATGTTGTGGTTTTCACGATGGACTGACATACCAATATCATGGAGATAACAAGCCATCAGAACAATCAGTTGTGCATCTTCAAATGTACCTGTTTCCTCCTGCTCAATAGTACTTCTTATCCCTTTTTCAAGTTTATTGAGGAGGCGCATCCCGTTTTGGACAACAATCAGTGAATGAATGTGACCATGGTCTGAAAAGCCCATTCTATCAATAGCCATCCGATTTATGTCCTCAAGCATTGTTTGGACTTCGATATCTTTCTCTAACTCATCGAATGCAGTAAGACACATAGCATTTTTCTTGAATTGTCTTCTTACTCTATCTTTCAAAGTTTGTCTATGTTTCTGGGCTTTTTTCATTATTCTAAACCTCCATTTTCAGTTACGGTACAGTTATCTCAGGAATACTAAAACTAATTGTAAATTTTAAATTATAGTTCATTATTCTTCGAATTTTTGCATTTAACTTTGGGTATAATTGATTGGATAGCCATTCCGGTACGTATAGCACCTGGGAAATTTTCCCTATTTTAAAACAAAAGAGAGAATGAACCTTTGGACTTAACTTATGAGGATACACCAAACCAGATGAAGATTAAGATATTTTTTTCTCATTCTAATGTCTTCAAACGGTGATTTGACGACAAATAATTAGTTAAAATGAAAGATAATATCGGTTCATAAAAAAAAGAGAAAGCAGGAAAGAAAAACGTTCTATCAATCAATAATAGATGCCTATTTCCAT
>JAEOTC010000045.1 GCA_016840035.1 Candidatus Hodarchaeota archaeon
CACAATAGATACTTCTTTCATCTTAATATACTTCCGAAATATTATTAATTATAGTTTTAAATAGAAAGGTATGTTATTTAAGGTAATATAAGGAAAATTCGCATATATTAAATCGCTTCACCTAGTGATTCTCGAAACTAATATCAACATTAAGAAAATTATACTCAAATGTTTGCTTCCCCAATTTATTTTCTAATAATGAGAGTCATTTTTTAGATTATTTTAGGAAGTGTGTCTAGTAGAAGAAGAGGTTACAATCCAAAATATAGTTCTTCAAAAAAACATTTTTATAAAATAACAGATAGTATCAATCGATAGTGAAAGCTTTGGGTACTCATGAAATAATCCAAGCCTTTGAGGCTGTTTTTGGGGAAATGATTGATCTTCCAGCCTGTATTTCCCTCTGTGACAATGATGGCCTTCTTATATATTCAGTAGGAGAATGTGCAGATCAATGGGTTTTAGAATCACTGTTATCCTATCTGATCATGTCGTTTGAAGCTACTTTTGATAAATTAATTCAGATAAACGAGGTACTTGATAGTCTTGTAATAACTACTGGGGATAAAGTCTATTACATTGATAATGTTGGAGGAAAGGAAGGATTATATATGATAATACAAACCACTCCAGTTTTAATGAACAAAGTTCTCCCCTTTCTTAAAAATATTGTAGAAAATGTTGAAAAATCATTATCTAGAGGATAAACGCTTATAAATTCTTGCAAAAATTGACAATTTTTTTCAAATCTCTTTCTTATAAGAATAAAATTTAGTTTTCTCAATTTTATTAGCGTAAAATTAGATTTATTAGGAGTAATCATTTTTAAACCAATATTTTCAAGAAACATCTACATATCAAGTAACTTTTTAATTTCCCAATATTTCCCCTTACTTTGTCTAAGGTATACCGATTGATAATAAATTAGATCTAAAAGGAAGATAGGTATTCATGGGAAAGATTAGAGTAGCAATCGCAGGATTAGGTAATTGTGCTTCGGCTTTAATTCAAGGTGTTCACTATTATCGCAATGAAAAACCTGATACAAGAGTTCCAGGCTTAATGCACGTCAAATTTGGTGATTACCATGTGCGTGATTTAGAATTTGTCGCAGCGTTTGAAGTCAATAAAGACAAAATCGGGAAAAAAATTAGTGATGCAATCTGGGTAGAGCCTAATTGTACACCAAAGTTCTCTGATGTCCCTGATATCGATGTTATTGTTCAACCTGGACCAATAAATGATGGGGTTGCTTCTCATATGATGGATTCATTTCATTGTTATGACGAATCGAAGATGAGTCCAGTAGATGTGGCTCAAGTATTGAAGGACGCGAAAGCTGATGTTCTAGTTAATTTTCTCCCTGTGGGAAGTGAGGAAGCTACCCGTGTTTATGCCCAAGCCTGTTTGGATTCTGGAGTTTCCCTTGCTAATGGGATTCCTACGTTTATTGTTTCAGATCCCTCTAAAGAATGGCCAAAGAAATTTGAGGAGAAAGGGATTCCTATTGCAGGAGATGATATTAAATCTCAAGTCGGCGCAACTATTTTGCACAGAGTATTAGCGAAATTAATGCTTAATCGTGGAATTGAAATTGATAAAACCTATCAACTCAATGTTGGTGGTAACACTGATTTTGAAAACATGAAGTATGAAGCTCGTTTAAAGACGAAACGGATAAGCAAAACAGAAGCAGTTACAAGTTTAATGCCTCATGATGTTCCTACACGTATTGGTCCCTCTGATTATGTTCCCTTTCTAGGAGATAGGAAAATATGCTATCTATTACTCGATGGTCGGAAGTTTGGTGACCAACCAGTCTCCATTGAAGCGAAATTAAGTGTTATTGATAGTCCCAATTCCGCCGGGGTTATGATAGATGTTATTCGTGCCTTAAAAATTGCCAGAGATCGGAAGATTGGTGGTCCATTAATCTCAATGTCTTCTTACTCATTTAAGCATCCTCCAGTTCAAATACCTGATTTCGAGGCTCATGAACGAGTTGAAGCCTTCATTCGGGGAGAAGTTGAGAGATAAATTCTTGAATAGCACTTGGTGCTTGATTTGAACTTCAGATCACTTTTTCGCGACATTTACGATCTAATACGATTTCCTTTATGTATAATGGGTTCTCTTGCGGGGTTTACTGCAGGACTGATAGTATTACTCGTTCAAAATCCTGGATATGATATTGGAACTCTACTTGCCGAATATTGGCAATTTGGGGTATTAGGATTATCCATTCCGTTTTTTATTGTAGGAGCTTCCATGGCAATTAACGATTATCATGATTTTGAATCCGATAGGATTAATGGGAGGATGGATAGACCACTTGTAAGGAATCCCAATATAAAACCAAGCTACGTATTATATGGGTCAATTCTCATGATTGGATTAGGTGTCCTAATTGCGTTTCTTTTATTTTCAGACAATCTTCTTGTTCCTTTAGGAGTAGTCCTTTTCAGTTTCCTGTCGATTTCATATAATTTGTGGACAAAAGATAAAGGTATTCTTGGAAATATTACAGTCGCAACGAGTAATACAGCTCCTTATTTATTAACTCTTGTTGCTCTTGAAGCGAGAGATACAAGTACGGTACTTGTTGTTTTTGTTATGGCTATCATTACATTTTGTGGTGTATTAGGAAGAGAATTGGTAAAGGGAATTATGGATATTGAGGGTGATCGCATTACAGAATCTCGTACTTTTGCTGTTCAATATGGTCCGAAGAAAGCAGTTCAATTAGCATCTTTCTTGTTCCTAATTTTAATAGTCCTCATTCCATTACCAATGTTTATCAAATTTCAAAACAATTATTTTTATTTGATTTTGATGGTAGTTACTGTTTCAATGTTTCTTTACACGGTTATGATTTTATATAATGACCCTTCTGTTAACTCAGGAATAAAAGCAAGGTCTTATACTCGAACGGCACTCTGGATTGGATCTGCAGCTTTTTTAGTTGGTGCACTTGCCCTTTCTGGAGTCTAAGCTAGTCTAATATGGGATTAAATTTGTTCGGCGATCCAAAAGTGTTTACATGGCAAATTGCTCAAAAATCTAAGTTACGAGAAGGATCTGAAGGTGTTTATAAGATCATCAGACAGCTATATAGGTACCAACACCAGAAAATCACGAATAAAGAATTTGCACGGATTGTTGGAATTCCTGTCCCCGTTATTTCCGCAGTTCGGGGAGAGTTATTAAAGACTGAATTCTTGAAAACTAAAAACATACTTACAGAAAAAGCAATTTCATGGCTCGAAAAGGAACTAGGATTGAGATTTGAAAATTCATTCTTCCAAGATTTTGATGCCTCCTCCTTCTCAATTACGAATGAATGTTTAGAGTTTTTTAAGCCGGTTATTGATGCTTTACAAACTCGTCCCTCTCCTGAATATAAATATGATCAAACAAGGAGTACTATTGAGACAGTATTAAAGCGCGCACTAATAATGGCCCGAAATGGAGACGTAGAAGGAAGAAAAATTGTTTTATTGGGTGATGATGACGGTCTGTCTATGGCACTTGCCCATTTAAACTGCGCTCAAGAAATTTTTGTCATTGATATTGATTCACGGATTTTAAAGGTAATTGATGATTTTTCTGAACAAAATAAATTCTCTACAGTAGTACAAACGCATCTATGGGACATAAGAACAGCTTTTCCTGAAGAATGGCTGAATCGATTTGATACATTTGAAATGGATCCCCCTTATACTGTTTTAGGCTTCAAATTATTTGTAAATCGCGCCCTTTCGTTAATTGATCCAGAATCGAATTCCCACGGGTATATTTCATTTGGGAATAAGACCCCATTGGATAAATGGGAGTGCCAAGACTTCATAAATAGCAATGGACTCGTAATCGAGGAATTCATTCCAAATTTCAACCAATATATTGGGGCAACAATACTGGGTAGTTCATCAAACCTTTATATCGTTGGTTCTATCCCTGAGAAAGTATGTAGAACGGAACTAGGGGATCAAAAGCAAGCAATCTATACGTTTGATGAAAAAAAGGTTAAAGAACTACCTACGGTTGGCTACCAAATCCTGGCAGAATTTTATGGTGTTAAGAGGAAGATTTTAACTGAACCTATCTATCTAAAGGAAATTGTAAGCAAAGGATTGAACCAAAGTCAACTTCACACTGAGGAAGTTTTTCTAAAAGAGTATTCTCCCTACGGACTCTCCCTTATCTTTATCTTAGTAGAAAGTCACTGTCATATTCACACATGGCCAGAACATGATTATTTATCCTTGGATTTATTCGTCTGTGAAGCAAAAGAAAAAGCCGAAACATTCTTCCGCTATATTATAAAAACAATCAATCCAGTTGATTACCATAAATTTCAGTTTTTTCGGGGACAACCTCCGTTAACAGATTGATCTTAAGGTGTAAAATGGAATGTCTAGTCGTTTAGATGATCAAAATCAAGAATTTCATTTCCTAAACGAACTTGGTAGAAAAGCGGTCCATTTATCAGTCTTAATTATACCCTTTAGTTATCACGTACTTAATATCGAATTATGGTTTATCCAATTATCTCTTTTCGGAGTTTTATGCTTTTTTTTACCAATGGAACTCTATCGACTCAAAATTAATCCTAGAACTTGGATAAATTATATTACACGAGAGGCAGAGAAGGATGAACCAGCAAATTATATTCTTACCACACTAACCTGGTTAATCGTATTACTTGGAGTTTATTGGTTTTATTCAATGGAAGTGGCAGAGTTAGCATTAGTGGCAACTGTGCTTGGAGATTCAGCTGCTGCACTGATTGGAAGAGGAGTTGGGCAGCATAGACTACCTTTCACAAGAGATAAAACTGTAGAAGGATATTTTGGGGGTGTATTTTTTACTTATTTGTTTGGATTCGTATTTCTCTATTTAATCGGGTCTCCTTCATTCGTTCTTCCACTTTTACCAGCAATTACTGTAGCAATATTTGATTTCTTCGAAGATCTCCCTTATTGGGCTGCAGATAATTTATTTCATCCATTGATAACCCTCCTTTTCGCATATGTTCTGACCCTCATTGGGATTATTAGCTAGTGTGTTTTTTCGACTATTTTCCAGTTAAAGGAACCATCTTATTCGAATTACATACTTTACAATGGTTATTCTTAACGAAACAATTCTTACAATAAGGTGTATTACAACTAGGATTCCCACATTGAACAGTAGCGAATTCATCGCAAGTATGGCAGATAGTTTTAGAGCCAAACAAGTTGCGTGCTTGACCAAACCGCTTTATTCTATAATATATAATAATCGTAAGCAAAATGCTGAGAAGGAGTACAATTGGTATGAAAAAAGGAACATCAAAGATAGTAGTGGGTTCTTCTGTCACATCCAAGAGAATTTCTGAAATCGTCACTTGATAGGTTAAATCTTCTAAATAGAAAGGATCTGACTCATTATTAAATGCTTCACCACTTGTAAACGAAATGTCAAATGTATCTGTTTCACCAGCTCTCATACCTAGGATACCCTTCATAAAACCGACATTTGGGGGAACAGTAAGAAATGGATATTGTTCATATAACTCAGGAGGAGCATTAGGATCATTTGGATCATGTACCCATACAGTCCCATTCTGTATTTCCTCAATCACGAGATTTACCC
This sequence comes from Candidatus Hodarchaeota archaeon, assembly GCA_016840035.1. Classification (GTDB taxonomy): domain Archaea; phylum Asgardarchaeota; class Heimdallarchaeia; order Hodarchaeales; family Hodarchaeaceae; genus Hodarchaeum. The sequence goes on from JAEOTC010000045.1 coordinate 5,635, forward strand.
ACAAAGTATAGTTGAGTTTCACTACATCATTCAGTTCAATACGGGTATCAGGTGTGACTTCCAGTGCAGAATTTACTGTTAAATTCTTTCCTGAAATAGGAATCAATAGAAAGAGTAAGATGCAAACAGGCATTAAACGTTTATAATCCATTTTTAATCACTAGAGATGTCAAAGAACGAATAAAGAGGATTGAACTTTTATATTTATTTCTGAAGAACAGAAGAAGAATAATATTATGCTCTCTGAATAACAAACACATCGGATATAATGACACCAAATTCAGATTTAATACAAAAATTTGAGCTTCAAGGATGGGCTGCTAACAGTTCTCACCGATCAGAAGGAGTAGCGTTTATAGCTCAAGACCCTGCAACTGCTCGGGAAAGATTAAACCTTTTTACTGATGATTCTCCACGGATCTTAATTTGTCCCCTTTTGGATTGGTCTTGGTCAGATATTGCTAATAAAGTGGCGGGAGTAGTTACAGATCATGGAACAAGAGTTTCTAGAGGATCAGAAGTCTCTGGTATAGTTCAAGTTGCTGCTGTATTGGGGACTAGGACAGCAACCAAGATGATCAACGATGGAGATTATGTTAAAATAATCTGTGAGGGAAATGATGCGTTAGCGAAAGTATTTGAAAAAGCTAAAAGGGAGTAACTTGTTTACTCTTTTTCTTCCTCATTAGACTTTTCTTTTGATTCTTCTGTAGAAGACTGAACTTCTCTCTCTGCAAGTTTTAATTTTACGTAGCTATCCCATTCCTCTTGATTGGTTTGGAATTTCTCTTCCCATTCTTTTGTGAGTGTTAATAATTGATTATCGTGTTCAGTTTTAATTGTAGAGAGTTGAGATTCTAATTCTTTCACCATAGTAGTTAATCGAGAGTATTGTTGCAAAGTCTCTTCTTTTTCAGTTTCCAAAGTTTTGGCTCTCTGTTCTAAAATATTAATTTGTTTTTGTAATCCGTCAACTTCAGCTTCTTTTTTCACAAGAGTATCTTGAAGGCTTTCAAGGGCATTGGTGTCTGTTTGATCACTTTTCTTAGCCTGGCTTCTGGTTTTTTTGGCAATGCTAATGGAGTATTGATTAAGTAGATCCTGATTGATCTTTATAAGCTGATCAGTAATCTCTCGAACAAAGCTTTCTGCTTGATACACGGGTACACTTGAATGAGCAGGAACTCGACGAGGAATTGACTGTAAAAAAGTATCACGAGATTCTCCTAACTGTGTTTTAGACTCAGATATAAGAGGATCAAACAATTTCATTATGAAGTTACCAAGATCAGAATCGGACATCAAATCACTCCAAAAAAATGCATTATTGTAGGGGAGAATATTCACTCTTTTTAATTTTGGTATTCGTTAGAGTTCTTTTTCCTTACCTTTATAATAGATCGTTGGAAGAAAAAAATAGGGTTAAATCTACATTTATGATAGATAAAAAGAATCTCAGAAAAACGGTGATCTGTGAAATGTCTTATCAAGATGATATGAACGCATTAATTCAGAATGGATATGTGTCCATTGTTACAATATTCGATCCAAATGGCGCTACTTACTGGACAAACCAACCAGAGTGGCAAGTTGATGGTCCAACTCTGATTAATTCCTGGAAAAATAAGGAACCTGGAGTAAATGTTGCTGGAGTTCGTTATTCAAGTATGGTTAATGATTGGGAAGCAGGTAGCTTTGTCGCAAGGAATGTTGGTGGAGCAGGAATTATAGTTTTGGTTCGCGCTCCAAATAATTATTACTTCTTAACATGGACTCCTGGGGATGTACAGATTCCTTCAATTAATGTCCATGGTGAAGTTTTTAAGATGGCAGCTAAATTTAAGTAATCTCCTCTCCATTCCTCTCTTTCCTTTTTTTCCCCTCTGATTTATCTCTCTTTCCTTCTGTCATACTTCTTTAATAAGTCAAGGAGAACAAACACTAAAGTTCTCTCAGTAGTCAGTTTATATTCATTACTGACTCCTAAAACGCTAGATGAGAATCCTATGAATAGTGAATGGAAAGAAATCTTTGTTTCATTTGGTAATATGAAAACTAATTTCTTAAAGTCAAGTAGCTTATCCAGTGACAAGGATTCAGAATTTATTGACCAGTTTCTTCTTCAATTCACTGTTCTATGGGTCTTACAGAAAAAATTATTCTTCAATAATGATGAAGATTATTTTCTTAATATGTTTCACCTAATAGAACGAAATTCTTCAGACTTTCCTTTCAGTACATTTGATAGCTTTCTTAATTCCTTCTTGACTTGTTTAGAAGAACTAGATGATTACCAAACCAGTCATCATCCTTATTTTGGAATATTGTACGGATGTAAATCTGCATTGTTTGTCAATCTGGAGGAAGTTAAACATAAACTAGAATTTCCAGATGATTTTTACCTTCCTCAAAAAAATGGATTGAAATCAAACACAAAAAACAATTCACCAATTGGTATCCTAGAATTACTCGATCAACTCGAAATTCGAAATATTGGCACTTTTTTGGGATCATTGTACGAGTGGTTAATGTCATCAGATAAGAAAAGAAGAGGTGGAGTTTATTATTCCCCTGTTGAGCTAACATCGTATATTACCCGTTTTTCCTTAAGAACATACTTAATGGATCAAATGGAAATAGACAAGGACTCCAGAACTAGTGATTGGATGAAACCAATAGAATTATTGGACAAATCAGAATGTGTAAAATTTTATGATAAATTGAAATGCATCACGATTCTAGATCCTGCTGTTGGCACTGGACAGTTCTTGGAAAGTGCTGCAGATGACTTACTATCATTATATCAGATGCTAATTCAGAAATTTAAAGACTTTCAGGAAACAATCCTATTAAATGTTGGTCAATCAAAAGAGGAACCAAACTATATTGATCTGACAAAAGTTTCTGAGAAATTAACGGTTCAATTTCTTATTTTAAATCATTTAATTTTTCCCAATGCCTTGTTCGGAATAGACATCGACCCTTTCGTAATTCCATTCACAAGAGCGCGATTATTTATTTATACTGCAAAATACTTTGAGGAAAATGCTGTCAAATCATCAATCATCAGACCTTTCAGAAGTAATTTAGTAATTGGAGATTCCTTACTACTCAATTGGAGAACGGCTTTCAGTCCAATATCAAGCTCTCATGATTTATTCTCTCTTATCCTTACTAACCCTCCTTACATTGGGGAGAGTGATAACAAAGAGATATTCCGAAAATATTCTCTTATTTTTCCTGAATATTACGAGGGAAAGATTGACATCTGGAATCTATTTTTCCATTTAGCGATAAATCAAGTAGCTCCCAGAGGAATAGTATCATTTCTTACAACAAATTATTGGTTAACTGCCTCTGGAGCTTCTAAACTACGTAATAGGATTTTACATGAAACTTATATCCTAGAATTCATTGATTTTGGTAAAAATCGAATTTTTCAAGGGGCTCGGGGAATCCATTCAAGTATTTTGTCTGTAATGAATTTGAAGGCTCAAAATCCCAATATTGATTGTAATTACTACACAGCCAAGATTCCTAATGGAGTTAATCCCATGGATGAAAGGTTAGAACAATTAATATTTCAAATTGACCAAAAAGATCTTACATTGAATAATTGGGATCAATATTTTCACTTTATCCCTCCTAACGTGTCCGTTATTTTGAAAGCTACAGCAAAAAATAGCTCACCCATCAGAGAATCATCTTACAGTGTAAAAGAAGGATTGATAACCGGATTAAATAAAATTACACCTCGTCAAATCACGAAATACGGCTACCCTTCAAGCTGGAGGAACAATGGTGTATTTATCCTCAATATAAATAATCCTGTTGATCAAAATCGAATTGAGTCATTTAATAATCATGAAATACAGTTTTTACGTCCGTTATATAAGAGTTCAACAATCTTTTCTTATTCGACACGGATTAAAACTGATCTACGCTTATTATATTTAGTAAGAAACGAAATCGACTTTTCATTCTTGCCTAATATTCAGGAACATCTGGAACAATACAGTATTGCTTTGGATAATTCTCTTGACAATCCACCCTTTCTGAATCGTCCTAGAAAAAAAAGTATGTTTCACGCACCAAAACTTGTTACCCCCCAAAGAGCGAGGACAACGCAGTTTGCTTATAATAATACTGAGTGGTATGCAGCTCAAGATGTCTACTTTATTTGCGAAGAGGAAAATTCAACCTCAAAACTCAAAATCTTACTCTTACTTCTTCAATCTAAAGCAGCATTTTTTTGGTTTTCTTGGATGGGAAAAAAGAAAGGTTCTCAACTTGAATTTTTCGGTGAATCAATATCTAATTTCCCTATTCCACAAATTTTATCGAATCCTGTAGTGATGGAACGATTAACAAATTATTTAATATTTTTGAATACTCTCGAGCCTCTTCCTAAGGAGCTTCAAAATATCCGAGATTTTATTGAGCATAGAATAGCAAACGTTATGGTTTACAAATGTTTCTTTCATGAATTGATATTCACCACCCCCAGTCAAGCTCAACTCTTCGAAGAAGTGTGTGAATTCTTGTTGAAAGTCTTAGAAGTCATTGATATTGAAAATTATTTAACTGCTAGGTATGAGGAGTATGTAATTGACGAGATTAGAGGAAATACTGAATCTGAATTCTTTTCTCATACAGAAACTATTTTGTCTAAGGTAAAAAGATCGTTTGAAAGAATCCGTAAGGAAGAGAAAGTCCTCGAATTATACAATCAAGCAATAAATAATATCTTAATCCAACAGATTGAGGAATTCTATTTTTCAAAAAACAAAAAAAACCTATTTTCTTAATTCTCTCTCAAAAACTATTTCGATTAAACTCTTTTAGTTGAAATAATAACTTAAATTCCTTAATTGATTCTTAGTGGTAAAATTTCTAATACGTTTTCTGATAGCTGTAACGTATGGTGATTTTTCAATAGTTAAGATATGTTTATGAGCAGTTAGGAACATCCAAACATTCCAAACAGCTCTGTACTTCCATCCTACTGTTCCAGGAAGCTGTAGCGAGCTGTAGCAAGAAATAAAAGGTGGCCGATATTTTTCAAACAGCTCTAGAGTTAACCATTTTCGCGTTTTTTGGGAATATCTAACGTTTGGTACAGATCTCGATCCTTCTGGAGTATAGCAATCTCCAATAGCAGCATTTTTTCGCCAACCAATCCAATCAATAGATTCTAGCATGTCATTAAATGCCACCTGATGAGAAGGGCTACCCAATCCAAACCCATGTAAAGATTTATTTGTTAATGAGCGAAACTTTGATATCCATGCAGCCACATCGTGAACACTTCCCTTTTCATTAATTTTTAATGAGGAAACCATTCCACCCATGCCAAGGTTCAATCCTGAGTAATCTGATAAATTTAGACTTGGAAAATGAACTACAGGTAAAATTGGATGTGTGACTTTCTGCTCTAGTTTAGACCAATTTGAAGTTGATTTTTTTCTTTCTCCGATGATATCGAGATTGACTATAAAATCATCATCATTTACTTCTACCTGTGTAAGGAAGTCAATATAATCCTTTAAGGGGATGATTGCCCCTGATTGGTATGCACTAAAAGCCCCTGAATCAATCATAATCGGTCCGTCATAGGAGAAGAACTCATGTAATCCAAGCGATTTTATTTTTTGTATAGACTTTCTAAATTGCCAATATGAGAATAATATTCCATATCTGTGTTTACGCATGAATTGATTGATTTGATTTTCATAAACCCAAGGAAAAAATCCTTGTATCACACCGAGGAATAATTTCAAGAGAAAGTTCTCCCCAAATATTTATTACTGAACGTTAGTCTTGTGTAAACAAAGGTTTCTTTAAATATTTAATTTTCCTGTAAGGTCATTAATGGTTAGTTCAAGGTTTAGCATTATGCTTTCATCAAAAATTCTTCTTATTATCTCATGTGGGAAGAAAAAGTCAGAGGTACTCAAATTTCGTGCCTTGAAGGCCAAGGAAGCATATCAGGGACCGATGTTTCAAGTTATAAATAAAGCTAAAAGGGAGGATAAATGGCCTACGAATCTAGAACTTGGTATAATATCTGCAAAATACGGACTTTTACGATCTGATGACAAAATCGAAAATTATGATTTGAGGATGACTAAATCGATTGCAAAACAACAGAATCTCAGAGTAATTAAAAAATTACAGAAGTGGACAGAAGAAGAATATTTTTCCTTCATTTATATTCTTATGGGCAAGGATTATCTAGAGACTGTACGAGGAGTGGAAGATTACGTTCAAACCAATGTAGAAATCGAGAATATGGGGGGTTTGGGGATAGGTCAAAGAAAACTTGTAAATTTTATCAATTCAATAAATAACACGAGGTCGAAGAAGTGAGGATTGGATAAAATGAGTTTCGCTTTGGGAACTCCTATCAGTGCTCGAATAAGGCCATGGAAATACGATTGGATAGTAAAACCTGATTTCTTGATGATTTCAGCTATAGATTTTATGCAGAATCCGAAATTATTCACAACAATAAAAAGAACTGGAATTCATGAATATTTAGAATGGGATGGATCTTTGGTCTGTGATTCAGGGGCATTTTCCGCCATTAATCGAAAAAAGAAAATCACACCAAGTATTGACTTACTAAAAGATTATTATCGTGAACTAATAAATCAAGATCCTGAGATAATCAAAATTACTCTTGATTATCCAGATGATAAGATTGTCTCGAATTATTTAGAATTACAGCCTTATGAAATACAACCCGTTATACCATATGATCAATTACAAATTTTGGACCAAATTGTTTCAGAAGTCGGATTTCCTGCGTGGAATTTTATTGGACGCTTAGTACCTTTAATGAGAGGAGGAAGTGGTTATAAAGAAAGATTATTCGAGGCTTTATACACGTTTAAGAGTAAATTAGAGAGTTTATCATCTACTCAAAAGACTAAAATTTGGGCTTTAGGAGTCGGTGCTCCGAGTATTATACTCGAAGTCTTATCTGAAGTTGATGGTTGTGATTCTTCTCGCTGGAGGATTACTGCGTCAAATATGGTCATGCTACCAGATGGGGGTGAACGAGGGATTGGGAATAGAACTAAATGGAGAGGTACTCATCATCGAATCGAAGATGGAACTGAAAAACAACGTGTAATTAGTATTTTAAGACAGATTGATTCTCTTTCTGGAGGAATAGAAACTCTTGACTCATCCTTACATGAAACTGCCCTCCCAAAACAGCTTAAAGATAAATTTGAGGTGAATCTACCACAAATTGGCAGTTTAATAGAAAAAATCAGAGATCCTGATCTAGAAGTTACAGTTTATGAATTAGAATTACTTTTCAGAACTTCTGGAAATTTACGCCTTGTATTCAACTACATTGCAGCCTTAAACTATAAACTGGACGATAATTCTCGTATTCATATTGGGAAAAACTGACCTCTGAAGTATTTTGAAAGAATCACTAGCTTAAATGATAGAATATTTGAGAGAAAAGGAATGGGCAAGGCACCACTGATGAGTTTCAATGAGAATAAAATTATCTGTTTTCCAGATCATTTTGATCTCGCGGACTCTTTAGTTAAAATAAAGGTGTCACATCCACTTTTGATTGTTTATGATGTTTCTAAATATTTCTACTCAAGTACGAAACAAGTATTCCCTAGGGTGGATATGGAAGAAATATATGACTTAGATTCTTCCTTTAAAATGCATTCTAAGGAATCCTTTAAGACATTCTTACGAGTAGTGTCAAAAACTGTTACCGCATCCCGAATACTACTGAATTCGAACGGATTTCTTGCAGTACAAGTTAATGGGACAATTAAAGTTCCTGTGAAGAGAATTTTGGACTCAATATTCTCACAAAAGCACTTTATGAACGAGATTATCATTGATTCCCCTGTAAAAGTAAAATATAATGATGAAACATCGTTTTTTGAGAGAACGGAGTATATTTTGCTATATAGTGCCACACTTACTCGAAAAATTAATCCTGTCTACGATAAAAAAGAAAGCGGAGGATATTGGCACTCATTCGTCTCAAAAGGGCAAGGTTCAGTTAAGGATTTTCTAATTGATGGGAAAATTATCTCATTGGAACCTCCCAGGGGAACTCATTGGAAATTGAAACAGGAAACGATTCTAAAACTGTGTAAAGAAGGAAAAATCAGATTAAACAGGAAGGGAAATCCCGAATATTGGGTACCTCCTAAAATCGGACAAATAGTTGATACAAATTGGCTTGATTTAAAATTAACAAACGTGAATAATCTTCAAGAATCCTACTATTCACGCTTATACAAACTTTTGCTGAAACCAGATCAGTCTGCGCTGATAATCAACCCTAGAAATTCTACTATGTTAAAGGATGCTTCTAAGTATGGAATATATTGGATCTGTACCATTAAGAGAAAAAAAGCCTTGGACCTGTTGAAATCATCACTTACTGAGGATAATATTAGGTTTCAAGAACGACTTGCTAAAAAAGCAAATTTTCCTGTACCAAGTTCTAGTGTTAAATTTTCTGGGATCAATGAAGGAGAAATCCCACAGACCCCAGAAGAATTGGAAGATCTGTCTGCAAGATCAGCGTATCCTCCAGATTTGAATTCAAAATCCGAAAGTGGTTTAGTTTTTTCAAATTTATTAATTAGAGCAGATTGCACTAGTGTTCTACCTTTACTGAGAACACAATTTCATCAGGCTATTAAATTAATATATATTGATCCTCCTTTCTATACTGGATACGACGAAGCAATATCTATCCCTCTTCAAAGAGGAAAAGAGGGGAACCATGATAAAATTAAAGGATCAGAGACATTCCTCAAAACCATTGCATATAAAAATGTTTTATCATCTGATAACCCAATAGAAGTCTTCAAACACTGGTTAAGGAATCGTGTGGTCCTAATGAAGCCGTTATTAAGTCTAGATGGGTTTATTTTTGTCAGGTTTGATTATCATTTTGGTCATTATGCACAAGAAGTCTTAGATGAAATCTTTGGAGAATCTAATTTTATAATCGAATTTATTATTCGAAGAATGAAGAAAAATTTGTCAGAAAAACAGCTAAATCAACAGACACGCCTTATAGTTCATGCTGATTCTCTTTTTGTTTATCGCGGGAGTAACCGCGCCAAATTTAAGAAGGAAATGATAAAGAAATCAACTAGGAAGAATCAGAATGTAGCAGAGATTGAATATTCAAACGATAACCTTTGGATTGATATTGCAGGTTATCAGAAGGTCAAACGAACGATTTATCCCACAGAGAATTCAGAAACATTATTACGAAGAGTTATTGATATCGCCACGGAAGAAGGAGATCTAGTGGCTGATTTTTTTGCTGGATCGGGAACCACGCTTGCCGTTGCGGAACAGCTAAATAGAAAGTGGCTTGGTGTTGATATTGGTCCCCTCTCAATAAATGAAATTCGTAAGAGAATATTAAGGATTGATAATAGAACCTCTTTTGAAGTTTATGATGAATCTCCAACATTTGGATCAGAGAAGGAAAGTAATTTCAAAATTGAAACGAAGATTAAAAAACAAATCATTACACACGGTACAAAAATTATTATATCGTTAATTAACTTGAAATACCAAACTCCATTACACGATTTGGAACACCATGCCTTTACAGATCTAATCGATTACTGGGAAATCGATTGGTACTATAATAACTCTATTGCAAGAATCCATTGGAACTCTTCCAGGAAGCTAAGAGGAAAAGAGGTTGTAGAAGGTGTTTCACTCTCGGTTTCTCACAACTATGTTGATAATCGTAAACATACGATATGGGTGAATGTTGTTGATATTCTTGGGAATGTATCCCACAAGACGATTAAAATTGATTTACAATGAATTATATTAGATGGTAAAGGAAAATAATCCTCGAATTTAGCTGAAGAGAGAATGAAAATATAAACCAAGAAGAAATGTAATTTAATGGGAAAAAAGATGACAGTTTTACATTTAGAATTTGATTTACCTAGGACGTACGAGACAGATATTATAAATATTACTGATAAAGTGGAATCGGCTGTTTATGAGTCTAAAATCAAAGAAGGAATTGTAAACATTTTTAATGCGGGATCCACCGGTGCAATCATTACTTTGGAGTATGAACCAGGATTACTGAAAGATATTCCTGATTTTCTTGAAAGAATAATTCCTAAATCAATGACCTACCAACATCAACAAACATGGCATGATAATAATGGCCATAGTCATGTTAGGGCATCTTTAATGGGGCCTTCATTAACCGTACCAATCCATAAAGGAAAATTAATCCATGGAACTTGGCAGCAAATCGCCTTTCTTGAATTGGATGATAAACCCCGTACTAGACGTTTAGTTGTCACGATAATTGGCGAATGAATCCTTTCCCAAGAGTTTTATCAAAATCAACAGCCTTAAAAGTAGCCCAGAATACCCAAAATAAGCAGGAAATATTCTCTTTTCTATACTGAGAAAATCTAGTCTAAAATAGAATTGAATCGTGTTTAAGGATTGAAAACTAAGTGACCGTGTTTGAGGATGCCCATGGATACTTAAATAGCTCCATTAGGGTTTATGTGAATGCCACTTCAACACTTGACAAGTTATTTGCCATTAAACTTGTGGTTTTAAGTATGATCATCGCTGTTGATGCTTTAGTTGAAAAAATTGGAACGAGTGGAAATATTACCTTTCAAAGTCATCTTGAAGATTCAAATTTCTTTTTACCTATGGCCGCATACGAACAACGAGTTGTAGAGTTACAATCACTTGAGGAAAGCAATTCTCAAGTAAAGGAACTCTCTTTATCGGTTAGACTGCAAAACTCAATTGACACACTGAAATTTGTATATGGGAAACATGGCTTTCGATCATTATTATCCTTGAACATAAAAGAGTTCATCAATAATGCATTATTTTTTATTTTAGAGGTAAAAGAATTGGTGGAGACTTAATCCCCACCAAAAGGGTAAATAAATGAAGAATTTTAAGCGTTAGCTGAACTTCGTTTTTTGCGAACCCAAGCAGTAGGATCTTTGATAACTACTGGTTTTGCTGCAGCTCCCCTTTTCACTTCGAACTTTTCCATACCTAAACCACGAGCTAATTCTTTGAATCGATTTCTAATTGTTACAGGAGTAGTTCTTGCTGGAACAGCAATTTGTTGTTGGGTGCGACGTTCACCTGTCTGAATAGAGGCAATATAGATTGCTGCAGCTGCGAGTGACATTGGAATTTTGCCGATGGTCAATTTTTTCTCTCTAGCTTCCACTAGAATGTCGATAGCAATTTTACGGGTATACATTGTTAGACCCAAATTCTCTCCAAGACGATTTACTAGAGTGATTGGATCAGTGGATGTTTTATTCATGTTAACATTCTGAAGGAAAATTCGAATACATCTACCTAATTCTTTGGAAGAAATATTTGCAACCTCTGAAGTATCTTTTAATGTGATTGCAGTCCCTTTCTTACGACAAGCTAAATAGATTGCAGCACTCATCATTCCTATTACAGATCGCCCTTTGATTAGGTCTTTTTTGAGAGCTAATTTGTAGATATGAACAGCCGTCTCACATGTATCATCCGATAAATTCAAATGAGATCTGATGCGTTTTAATTCCATCAGTGCATTCTTCAAGTTACGTGTGGTTCGATCTTGGATTCGTTCATCCATGACTGTTAAACGTGCAAATTTTGCTTGTGCTTCAGTATTTAGGGACTTCCCGTAAGAATCCTTGGATTTTCCACCAATAACTGTTCGAAGTTCATTATTATTTAGTAATGTTGTAGGTAAACCAACCCTTACTCTTGATTTCTCTTCTTGTGCATTATAAGCTCGCCATTCAGGTTCATGACTGAATATTGCGCTGTTTGCTACTAATCCACATTCTGCGCATATAATTTCCCCGCGCTGATCGTCGTAAACCATTGCAGGACTGTTACATTCATTACAGCTCTCGTAAGCCATGTTAAGACTCTCCAAAGGAAAAAATTGATACAATAATTCTCGTTCGTACCACATTTCTCGGTGAGCGATAGATGATTAATCGCTTATAAAAAAATACCTAGAGAATCTATCCATAATATATGAAAGTAATATGTTTTTTATGCTAGTATATAAATTGAGTAATAAGTAAATTCTCAAGATTCAATTGTTGCTTCGACTGATTACCAAGTAGAAATTGTGATTTCTCCAATTAAGATCATTGTTTTTGTTGAAACTTCCCTGAAGTTTAATGATTTTTTCATTGAAATGGAAGTATGATAAAACCACGCACTGAGATTATGTCAATCCAATCTCAGTAAAAATAAACAAAATATCCTTTAGAATGAATGTAATTGTACCATTAAGGTCGAAGAATTTACTGATTTATCCTATTCCTCGTCATCTAAACAGATTTTACAATTTTCATGAGTAATTCCATATTGTCGATGGAATTTGCATAGAAATTTTCCATTTTCAATGAATCTGAGAATTCGCTGTACCTCACGTGGGGCATAACTATCTTCCTCCGCTATACGACGAGCTGATTCTAGAATTTCAGTCATTATCTCGGGATCGAATTCAACTTTATTACCCCGTGTATTTTTCTTTCCCGCTTTGTCCTTATATTGTGAAATAGCAGGTTCTGTAAGTTTAAACCTTTTAGCAATTTCTGTTTGGGGCATACTATGTTCATTTATGAGTGTATTCGTCAATACACGACGGATAGCCGGAAGAATATACCATACAATTACCTCTTGAGGTTGTACAAGCTTTTTCAACCGTTTAGGGCCAGTTTTGGTATTCGTTTGGGTACCCGACATATCTATTCAATTCAAAAGGGATTTCAAAGAAAGATTAACAATCGTTATTCCATGTTAGTCTGAACAAGATCAGATTTAAAAACCTTTTTAGAAGAAGGCCGTCGAAAATAGACTAAAATAAGACATTACTCAGATGCTGAGTAATAGAATCTCAGAACATTAGAAATTCTTCTTTGCTTGACTACTTAATATCGGAAGTGAAAATTTTACAGCAAATGGAAGCAGAATTAGCGGAACCAAGAGGGGAGTGTATTCTCATACTTCCATATCCAGATACAAAGCATGATTTATTTCTCAATAAGGAAATGCGAATGCTTGTAAAGTCTTCCAATTATAGGGTGGTTGAAGAATTTCGATTGAGAATCAATAATCCAAAATATCTTCTTTCCCCTAGTCGATTAATTGAATTAAAATCGATAGTTGAGAAGCTTGCGGATGTTTTCATTATTGTTGGGGCCCATTTATCAGCAAAACAACATATAAATTTGGAAAAGAAGCTAGAATGTCTTATAATTGACAAATTTGAGCTTGTGCTTGAAATATTTGCCCTTAGAGCAATGACGGAAGAGGCAAAGATACAAATACAGCTCGCCCAACTTAAATATGAAGGTCCAAGAGAAAGATTAAGGTTGATGGATCGTTTGAGCGTTGAGGGAGCTTGGCACACCGAACGTGCTGGATTTTGGGGTACAGGTGAAAACCCTCTCCATGAATTTGATGCTGGAGCCAAAAAACGTGAAGCTCATTTAAAAGGGAAGCTAGCGGACTTAAAGCAAAAACGAATAGATCGGAGATTAAATCGAAAGCGGCATCATCATGATAGTGTCTATGTTAGTATAGTTGGTTATACCTCTGCAGGAAAATCAACATTACTTAATGCCTTAACAAATACCGATGCTTCGAGCGTTAGCCCTCGACTCTTTGAGACTTTAGATACCCGAATTAGGAGTTTCAAGTTAGAGGATTTGAAAATTTTTGTTACGGACACTGTAGGATTTATTGAAGATCTACCAACCTTCTTGATAGACTCCTTCCGTTCGACGCTTGAAGAGAGTATAGCTGCGGATATTATACTAATCGTAATTGATGGAAGTGAGTCGTCGTTAGATTTGATTGTACAAAAGTTGAATGTTACCGTCAATACAGTCAATGAAATTATGCCGCAGAATAATCGGATTTTAGTATTAAACAAAATAGATCTCCTCTCCTCTGAACAGCTTGATAAACGAGAAAATCTTCTTAAGAAGCATTTCCCAGAATATGAAGTTGTCTCTGTCTCTGCAGAGAAGAATGTTCAACCAGTTATTCGTGCTATTGAGAAATTTCGTCCCCCGAAGAAGTATTTGCTCAAGTATAACCCAAATCATGTTTTTAGATCTTTCTGTCATGAATTTACCACTGTTGAAGAGGAATCATTCGAAGGCCAATGGTCAATGACTTTTTCCATCAGGAAGCCAACTTATGGTCTCGAAGCTATAAAACGAAAGGGGGAAGCCCTTAATGTCACGTTCGAAGTTCGAGAGGTTTAAAGTCGAGATGGAAGTGAAACAATCGAGAGAAATTTCCTTCTTAAGTCTGTTATTTCTTCTCTTGAGTTTATCTATACTTCTCCCAATTCTATGCGTATCGCAATCAAATTTTTATTGGAATATAGAGCAGGTTGGAATTCCTGCTGCTTGGGAATTCACTCAAGGTTCTCCAGAAATAATTGTAGCCGTTATTGATTCTGGAATTGATTTTAATCACCCTGACTTAGAAAACCAAATGTGGGAAAACTCAGATGAAGTACCAAATAATGGATGGGATGATGACGGAAATGGGTATATCGATGATCTCGTAGGATGGGACTTTCGCGGGAACGACAATAATCCCCTACCTCCTCTCCCTTCAACATCAGGAACTAAACATGGTACTTTTATCGCAGGACTAATCGCTGCTGACGATGATGATGACATTTTTGTTGGTGTTGCTCCTAATGTGAAAATTATGAATTTGCGCTTTCTTGATGCCAATCTAGGTTTTACTGGCCTTGAATGGCCAAAATTGGTTGATGCAATTAACTATTCTGTTACTAATGGCGCCAAAATCATTAATTTATCCCTGCAAGCTTATGGCTCTCCTCCAGTCGAAATTTATGAAGCAATTCGAAATGCATACCTAGCCGGAGTTATTATAGTTAGTGTAACAGGCAATCGTGGTCCAAGTAGCGTCACTTTAACATATCCTGGAAATTATAGCGAAGTAATTGCCGTTTCCTCGGTAAAATCCACCTTGGAAGTCTCTGAGACCTCTCTAACTGGAGAGGAAAACGAAATCTGTGCCCCAGGGGAGGAAGTTTATTCTATCACAGGGTACAATACATCAGTTGTTCCTGGATCTGGAACTTCCTTTGCGGCTCCATTGGTATCTGGAGCAATAGCTTTAATGTTATCCTTGAATCCTAGCTTAACTAACGAAGAAATTCGTGAAATATTACACGAATCATGTATAGATTTAGGAGATAAGGGTAAAGACGATGTTTATGGTTATGGGTTATTGAATATTACTTCCGCTTTAGAAAAAATAGATAATACTTCATCAACTGTCCCCAGTACGTCTACACATTCAATAACAACTTCTCCCGAAGATGGGTCGATATCTGATTTTTTTATATTGGGTATAGCGTTTTCTTTGCTATTTGCTATCATTATTATCTTCCGAATGTCAGACCAACAGAACTCCTAATTTTCAATATCTTAAGCTTTCCCACATTTTACCTTAGTGATTAAATCCGCAACCTCTATTAGATCGGAGTCTTTAGGTACTAATTTTTTCTGTGCACCTTCACTTAAAGGAACCGAAAGAATTTCTGTACCATTAAGGCAGGCCATTTGACCATAATTCTCTTTTAAAATGAGTTTAATTGCTTGTACTCCTAATCGAAGGCCTAAAATTCTATCAAATGAACTAGGCGTTCCTGCTCGCATTGTATGTCCAAGAGTAACTTCACGAATGTCATATTCGACATCATTGTCATTGAAGTATTTGCGAAGTTCCTCCTTAGTATTTAGCTCCTTTACCAGAACTTTGGACATATTTAACTTCGACAGAATTGGATTCCCGAAGTCATCTCTAGGTAATTTTTCAATATCCTTCTGCGAAATTGTTGTAAAATCACGTTCAAATGATTTTTTTGTTGGGATTGCTCCTTCACTACATGCAATGATATGATATTTCCGTCCAGAGTCAATTCGGTCCCTCAAAATGTTAACAATGTCATTTTGTAAGTCAAATGGCTTTTCTGGGATTAAAATGATATCTGCTCCCGTAGAAATTCCACTAACCAAAGTTAGCCAACCTGCATCTCTCCCCATTACTTCAACAATAAATATTCGCTGATGAGAACGGGCAGTTGTAGTAATGTTATCCATTGTATTCGATGCAAGTTGGATTGCTGACCAAAAACCGAAAGTGTAATCTGTACTTGAAAGGTCATTATCAATAGTTTTTGGAACCCCAATTACCTTTGCTCCAGCGTATTTATACATCGCAGAGGCCACTCCCAATGTATCATCTCCTCCTATCGCAATGAGTGCATCTAATCCTAGTTTTTCAATTTGAGAAGCCATTTTTTCAGCAGTTTCTTTAATGGCCTTTTCTCGTTTGACTGATTCTTGGATATTCTTAGCTTGCTTATATGGATTTGTTCTGGAAGTATATAAGAGAGTCCCACCTACTGTGTGTAAATCATCTAACTTTTCAACATCTAATTCACGTATTGTACCTTCTAAAAACCCCTTCCACCCCTTTTCAATACCTATGACTTTATAACCTGCATCTGCAGCTTTTAAAAGAACACCATAAATTACACTATTTAATCCTGGACAATCCCCTCCTCCAGTTAGAATTCCTATAGTTTTGGACATCATTTATCAACCTACTGAGTGTTTTCAACACGTAATAAGAATTAAATGATAAGAAATTAATACTTCACTCTATATTGATATGTTCAATTAAAAACCCAAGAGTGAAAAAAGAAGAGAGAATGGATTGAAATTAGGTTATCTCAATTTTCCATAGCAATGTGGACAGAAGAAAGCATTTTGCGGGACTTGCTTGCCACAAAACTTACATCCGGCCTGAGCTCCTCCTTTCGGAACAGCTTTTTTAACCACCGTTCTTTTTTGCTTTGGTTTTCCTTTAGTGGAGGAAATTGCCATTTTAGGCCTTTTCTTTGCAGAGCTAGATTGTTCAGTACCCGAACCGCCACCCCATTGGAGTGTAGGTTCCCAACCACCTGCTGGAGCTGCTTTTCTACGTTTCGGTTTAGGAGCTGCACCTGTTCTTAAACCAACTACAGCAACTATAGCCCCAAGTAATGCAAGTAAAACAGGTGTGAGAACACCTAAGAATTGAACTACTACAATACGTCGAGTTAATATCCGTATTGTAGATGATCCTCTGTTGTTGACCCTAATGTATAAATCGAAAGCTTCATTAATCGAAAATGGGTCAAAGAATGACAAAGAGATTTGTTTTTGGGCTGTTCCCTCGGGTTTATCATAACTCCTAAATGTGCCATCCAAGGCAGCACCAGGGTGAGGGTAATTATCATTTTTAAGGTATAACTGAAAATCACATGAATAAGCATCGTCAGCGGAAAAGATGAAGTAGACTTTAATATTTAACATCAAAGGTGAGGCTGGTACCCGGCCTACAAATGCTTCCCCGTCACTAGTTCCTCCGGAAATTGCAATCGGGGTTACTTCGTCCGCTGTACGTCCTCCGAAAGGTGGAACGACGATCCACATGACATTAAACAAAGAAAACAATAGAATACCAATGATTGCTATTCCAATTCCGCCAATAGTAACTTTCGACACCATTTTTATCACTCAAACTCAGTTTAATCTCAAAAATTGTATAACTTAAATACTTACTAATGGGTTTTCGCTTAGAAGTTAAATAAATATTTCTAATTCAGCAGATTCTTTTGTTTAATTCATGATTAAAAACGAGTAAAAATCAGACTGTCAATTTTGTAGGGTAGTTAACCTATTATCACAAATCTATTTGAAAATAAACTGTCGAATATTAGGAATATTGAAGAAGCTACTATAAATCAATAATTTTATTTGAAATTCGGGCTTTTAAATGCATAATTAATTCAGGTGATAAAGATCATCCAAATTGATGCTAAATCTTGCGTAGGTTGCGCCTATTGCTTCATGGTTTGTCCTGTAAAGGGTTTTAAAGTCGAAGGAATATCACGTTTTCAGAACAAATGCAACAAATGTACTCAGTGTATCTATAATTGTCCTGTGGGTGCTATACGAGCTACTTGGGAGGAATAATAATGGTACAGAATTATGATGTATTTATTGGTGGGGGTGGTCTTGGAGGATTGTTAACTGCATCACTATTGTCTCAACAGGGAAAATCAGTTTTCTTAGCCGAAAGATTACCATTTTTTGGGGGACGTTTTTCCACTCATAGTCTCGATGGCTATGAGATTCCTACTGGAGCAGTTCATATGATCCCTCATTCTCAAAGAGGAATTCTAGGACAAATGCTGTTGAAGAATTTATCACTTCCTCTTAAAATAGTGGATACACATAATTTTACAACTTGGTACTGGAAAAACCGACAACCAATAAGTCACAAAAGATTTTGGGGTTTTTTTCGTGCGATACCAAAATGGAAACAGCGGTTTTTCACTTTTCGAAGATTGCTGTTAGATCGAAGTGAGATTCATAATAATTCGTTAACATTTCATGATTTGCTAAGCTCTAAGACAGACGATCCCCAAATCTTTAAATTTTTCAATGCAATTACTGGTTTCGCCCTGAGCTTGGATATCTCAGAAATGACAGCTAAAACAACTTACCAGTTCTTAGATCGATTGTATAAAAGTGGTAAAGCAGGGGTTCCAATTGGAGGCTGTAAACGAGTGATCGAGAACCTGGTAAATTTTTCCCAGACTCATAAGTCCGTTCTTAAAAAGAATACGCAACTTATCAAGCTTGAAACCGATGGGGATAGAATCAAAACCATCATTCTTCGTCATACACGAACAAATGAGGAATTAGAAATACAGGCTGAGGAATTTATCTTGAATTTGGGGATTAATCAGATCAATTCGATCTTAGAAAGAAGTAAGGTAAATTTTCGTCTACCTTCACTCCCCGATGCGATAGGTGGAGGCTTTGCTTTTAAATCAAAATCCTCTCTGTTAAAAAAATCTACTGTTGCACAATTTCCTGATTGCGAGTATGTTAAAGGAGCAGTAGAACCTTCACTTATTTCCCCCGAGTTAGCACCTAAAGGGAGTCATCTTTTTCTAACCCATCAAGTCTTCGGATCCAAGGATGTTGAAACCGCTACAAAATGTGCGAGAGATGAAATTCTTGAATTATTTCCGTCTCTTCATGAGGAGGATGAATTATGCATTCATACATTCCATCGAGATTGGCCAGTTAATAATACAATGCAGGGTTTAGATAATAAGAATTTTTCTGATGTATATTCTAACTTAAGTTTTGTTGGTGACGGTTTCAAAGGTAATACTGGTTGGTTCATGACTGAAGGAGTAGCTTTCGGTACGCAAAAGGTCACAAATCATATTTTGAACAAGAAATCTTAATCCCCCCTTATGGTTGTTGTTTTTCGGTACTTTCTGAAGGTTGAGAAAAAGTACACTTTACCCTCCCAAATAAATCGAAAGGCATAAATGATTAAAAATTGAAAATCTGTCAATACTCACAATGAGGTGTTTCTATGAAAAAACAAGTTGTAGTCATATTCATGTTTATACTCTTCATCATTAGTATTCATCCTTTATCAGCAAAAAACACGGGAGTGAATCAACAATTAGGAAAAATTGCGGTTATAATAGATTCTCCTGAATTCTATCACGCTTCCTATACTGATGATATCCTTAACGGATTTAACTACATAAATCAAACGTATTCAATAGATGTGGATATCATCCAACTTACAAACTACACACTTGTCAATAGGGCTCCGTATGAGATTACATACACTTACAATGGATCATCCACGAATCAAACACAACTTGTTGAGATGTTAATTCAAAGAAACCAGTATGATTTAATAGTATTTATAGGATATGAATTGAGACGGGGATTTGATGTATCTGAATTTCCTGAAACCGATTTTCTATTTTATGATTTGTCGGGGGAATTTCCTGCATTTGAAGGAGGTAATATTCCGGAAAATCTTTTCATAGTTAACTTCAAAGATAATGAGCAGGCATTTCTCGCTGGTTCTTTAGCTGTGATGGAATTTTATCCTTTACCCACAAAAATTGGGATTGTAGGTACTTGGAACGGAGATTCAAGAACTCGTTACCTAATTGCTGGTTTCCAGAGTGCCCTCTTCCGAAATACTACGAATGTAGATATTTCGATCGCTTATGTTGATACTTGGATTGACCAAGAAAAAGTAAAAGAGATTAGTTCTGATTTTACTACTCAAGGAATAGAACTTGTTTTTACAGCACTTCAAGCAAATAATACACTTGTAATGCTTGAATCATTCACTGGAGGGGATGTAGTGAGTATTGATTTAAATCAATCAAAGAGTGTAATGAAAAATAATACTCGTGTGCTAACAAGTGTGTTTAAAACTTTCAATACAAGCGAAGGGTTTTTTGGAGGTGTATCTGCATCATTTGGAATAACTGATCAGATCTTCTATTCTAATGGATGGTCTGATCCTGTGAGTGCAAATAAGACTTTAGTTGGAATACAGGACGAAATTGCCTCTGGTGATCTTGTTGTACCTACAGATATAAAGTATGCTTCAAATACACCAAGTATATCGATAGTTTTGATAATTCTAGCAATTCTACCTCTCTTATCTTTAAGAAAAAAGAGAAGATGACAGCTATCTAAGTTTTAAGGTTGGAAAGTAACTTCATGAACGAATCTATTTGTATTATCGGTGGTTCGGGTTTCTATGACTTCTTATCCTCTCCCTCTGAGAAATTAGTGGAAACTCCATTTTGCTCTGAACCTGTAGTATTATATCATTCGAGAGTAAATGAGAAAGATCTATATTTTTTACCCCGTCATGGAAAAGGCCATTCAATTCCACCCCATCGCATAAATTTCAAAGCAAATATCTATGCTCTTCATCTCCTTTCCGTTTCAAGAGTTTTATCTACCAGTGCAGTTGGTAGTGTCCGAACTAAGATAAAACCTGGAAAATATGTTCTTCTAGATCAATTTATCGACTTTATTCGACCTATTACATTTTTTGAAGGTGATTTTAAGGTCGATTTCCCTGATGGAAATATGCTATCAGGGGTAATTCATACTGATATGACTCATCCCTACTGTCCTGATCTCCGTTCTCATATCTCAAAAGTCTTATCAAAATTCTCCCATTTTCAATCCGAGGGAACATATTTTTGTGCTGCAGGTCCACGATTCGAGACTCCCGCAGAAATTAAGGCTTTACAAGCAATGGGTGCAGATGTGGTGGGTATGACCAACTCTTCAGAGGCAATTCTATGTCGTGAACTAGGTATTTGTTACAGTTCAATAGCAGTAGTTACTAATTTCGCTGCAGGACTTCAAAAAGAAGTGAATCATCAGGAGGTTGTCGAGTTATTTAACAAACGCGCTTCTGAATTAAAAACGATATTGAATGATATAATAGAAATCCTTCCTGGCATTAAAACCTGTTCGTGCAAAAGCCATATCTCAAAATAGGGGTTGAGCTGATAATTGATTATGATTTGAATCTCTTCCATAGAAGTGATATTATTTTTCTTCCCCAAGAACAGATTGAATTTTGTTAGGTTATCGAGATAAAGAACACTACTCTTAAGTAACAATCTCAGAATGAATTTTTCAAGAGATAAATCCACTTTCCAGAAGTAGAATTCTGGAAGTGTTGAAATATGGAAGGTTAATTCAATGGTTCAAACAGAACATCTATTCACCTCCGAATCAGTTACTGAAGGACATCCTGATAAAATGGCTGATGCAATCTCGGATAGTATCCTAGATGCCATCTTAGCAAAAGACCCAGAAGCACATGTTGCCTGTGAAACTTATTTAACAACTGGTATGGCACTTGTTGGGGGAGAGATTTCTACTAATACTTATGTAGATATTCAAAAGGTCGTCCGTCAGAAGATAAAGGATATTGGGTATTTGAATTCCGATATGGGATTTGATTATAAGAGTGTGGCGGTTTTAAATGCCATACATGAACAAAGTTCTGATATTGCTCAAGGTGTCAAAAAATCCACGCCTGAAGAACAAGGTGCTGGAGATCAGGGGATGATGTTTGGGTATGCATGTGCAGAAACTGAGGAATTTATGCCTTTACCTATTACATTAGCCCACAACTTGACTAGCAGATTAGCTGAAGTTCGAAAGACTGGAAAAATTTCATGGCTACGTCCTGATGGAAAATCTCAAGTTACAGTCGAATATAAAGGGAGAACACCTATTTCAGTAAGATCTGTTGTTCTTGCAGCGCAACATACCGAAGAGGTAACCCATGCTCAAATAAAAGAAGAACTTATTGAAACAGTAATCAAACCAGTAATTCCCTCAGTTTTTCTTAACGATGAAACAGAATTCTTCGTCAATGAGACTGGTAGATTTGTTATCGGAGGACCACACGGAGATACTGGACTCACAGGTAGAAAAATAATTGTAGATACCTATGGCGGAGTGGGTTCTCATGGTGGTGGATGTTTTTCGGGGAAAGATCCTTCAAAAGTAGACCGATCTGGATCATATGCTGCACGCTGGGCAGCAAAAAATGTTGTAGCCGCAGGATTAGCTGAAAAGTGTGAGATCCAGATAGCATATGCAATAGGGGTCGCAAAACCCCTATCTATATACTTAGAGACTAAAGGGACAAATAAAATACCTGAAAAAATAATACTTGATCTCATTAAATCTCATTTCGATTTCCGACCTGGGATGATTATTCAAAGATTAAATCTCAAGAGACCAATTTATGCAAAAACAGCAGCTTATGGTCACTTTGGGAGAAATGATCCTGATTTCACTTGGGAAAAAACAGATGTTGCCTCACTATTAAAGGAAAATGCAGGATTTTTAGACAAGTAAGAAGTTAAAATTTTAATAAGAAACTAGACCATAATCCTGTAGCTTTTACCTTGGATTTTGTAGAAACATCCTCCTCTCCTTTTACAACGCAATATCACCAATAAGGTTTTCTTTTTTTTTCTATTTGCACCTTAAATTTTAAGTGGAGGATTCTATAAATGAGTCTTTGATTTTTTGTACTTGAATATAAGGTATCATTTGTGGATTCATCAAATCAAATTTGATTTACTCGAATAATAAAATATGGAAATGTTGATTCCACAGAGATTATTTTCCTAAAGGGTGATAAAATG
>JAEOTC010000241.1 GCA_016840035.1 Candidatus Hodarchaeota archaeon
ATATCAACAGGGGCGGCTTTAGCATCATTATTTCAGATTCAAGAAGACAAAAGAAAGTTACTGAATATCAATCTAGGATATAATTGGGGAAATCCACAAATCTATAGACTAATTGATGATATTATCAAGAAAAAAGGGCTGGGTGACCAGTTAGCTCGAGGGGAGGGATATTTGTATAAACAAACAAGTGAACCCTCCCCGATGGTTAAGAACCAAATTCCTGGAATGTATTTCTTTCCAAATTGTCCAGTATTGAGTATGGATCTTTGTTCTGCCCCCTATGGGGCATCTGATTTAAGAACAGGCGGTCTCTTTATTCCAGAAGTTCTTGGTTTCCCCTTCCAACTCTCCCGTCGATCTGTTAAAGGTAAAATTCAGTTGAAAATCCTGCTAGAAAATTTAACCGCGGTCTCTGATTCTTTAGTTTTGTGTTCACGGTTTATACCTACTTTTCTTAAATCAAGTATTCCTTTTACAGCGCTTCCTTCAAGATTAAGGGGCCTACTTCTAAACTATCTTCCAAAGAGAGTGAATGAAAACATAATATTTCGAGACTCGTTAATAGGCCCATTAATTCGTAAATCTATTCAATTAAAAAATTCTAATGGAAATATTCTTGAGATTGGAGATAGAATCACTCTACTTGAGCGACTTTTCAACACACGGACTGGATTATCACCTTCAAGTGATTTAATTCCACGGTATCTTGAAGGTTACAATGAATTCTATAAACAACAGAATGAGCTCCTTGCTTCTTACTATAAGCTAAAAGGGCTCAATTCCGAAGGGTTGGTCACATTAAAAACATTGAAGAAAGCTAAACTTCTGGGATTACTCAATATCTAGTTAACTCGAGCCTTTACCTGGTCTAAGAGACGGACCTTTCAATAAATTCAGCATATTTAATAGATAAGAGATAAATTTTTCATCAAATGTCATGAATCCCACATCATCAGGTAAAACAACCGCTTGATCACTATCTTTTACCGCTAATACTCCTTTGATATTACCAGCGCCTTTTGATTTACGTAAGTTTATATTTACTTGGTTTCCTATTTCATTAAACCATTTTTTTCCTTTTTTACTGAAGTCATAACTTGTAAAAATCCAAATCCGTTTTCCAGATGGTACTGACTTAAGATCTGATGTTGATAAAATTGTTGGATCAGACATATATAATGTAACTTGTTTTGATGCACTACTTATGAATTTGATCAAATACTCATTAATTGCATGACTAGTTGATAGTTTTAACAACCGTATATATGAAATAGGATCACGATCAGATAATTCTGTCTCTAATGATCCTAGAACTTCGGCTTGCTTGGTGTGAGATTCGTTTATTCCACTTAGTACTTCATTAGTTCTGTTTAAAAACTCTGAAAGGTAAGATTCTATTTCAGAATTTAAGGTCTGAATAAACTTTGTCATATTTCCTTTGTTTTCTAATATTACCTTTTCAATATCATTATTGTACGATTCTAAGTCTGTAGATATATTTTTTGATAAATCACTGCTCATTCCATCAACTTTACTTCCCATATCAGACTTCATAATTCCTAACAGATTTGTAGTAGCTGCACCACTTTCTGTCATAGCACTTGATAGATCATCTAGAATTGATTGTATCTCTTCTCTTGACTTAGTAACCTCATTTATAGCTCGCTGAATGCTATCAGTAAAATCTAAAGAGATCTGTTCCACATATTGAGTGGATTCCTTGTTAAAACCTTCTGTGACATCCTTTAAACTATCTCTCAACTCTGAAAAATCTAATTGTTCCTTTTCTTCATTAAGATAATTATGGAGGTCTGTTGTAAGAGTCATTTGAGTGCTAGAAATAATATCAATCAATTCATCGGTTGCTTTTGTCAAATCTTCTTCAGATTGAGTATGAATCGCGTCAAATGAGGTTTGTAAATCTGGTATATTACTCTCAAACTCCTCCAATTGTGCTCTGATAATTTCTGATACAACTGATTTTAACCTTTTATTTGCTACTGAAACTTTGGAATGAATTTCTTTCAGATTAAATGGATCCTCTTTACTTGAGTCAATATGATATACTGATTCGATCCTTTTCAACGCTTGGTTAAAATTCGTTTCCACAATAACATCTAAATTTTCAATATTAGATTCAATTGCTTTATTAAACTGTGCTAATAAATCTTGTAATTTCGATCTAATAGTGGATACTTGAGTACTGTAAGAACTCATTAAATTTGACATATTCTCAGAAAGATTTGATTGTAATTCCGTATTAGAAGCTGTTTTCTCCTCTATAAGCTTATCGAATGCACTAGAAAACTGATCAGTAATTTCAGGAGCACTACTTTTGAATTCTTGATCTGATTCAGTTACTACTTCTTTTAAATCAGAATTAAGCTTTTCTACAGTGTTTTCCATACCTTCCCTCACTGCATCAATTTCCGCACGAATTGATTGGAATGAGGTTTCAATTTCGGATGAGACAAACCCTGATGCAACTCCAAGTTGATTTTCTAGTTCTGTTAAAGTATCAGAGTAATATAAATCAATATTCTCGCTTGTGCGGTTAAGATTTGTTAGCATTGCTTGTAAAGATTCATTTAAAATTGACTTAAGCTTATCACCGCTCTCATGAACCTGACGAAGTAAAGTTGAAACCTCATTATTTGTTGAATCAGAAAAACTGGTATGATAAGAGAGGAGTTCTTCCATTGTATCCTTAATATTCTTATTCTGATTGGTAGCATCAGCCTGTATCTGGTTGATAAACCCTAGAATATCTGTGGGTCCTTTTTCTTGATATTTGGTAATATTTTCCTTCTGTAGTGAAAACACTTCATCTAAATAATTTCGATTTTCTACAATAAACTCATTCAAACTCGTCTGATTCTCTTCCAAAGTTTTTTCGAGATTTGATTTGAAATTACTAAATGATGCTTTCTGTGAAAAAGTTTCAATTGTTTCAATTAATGCCTCTTGTTGATTCTTGTTTTTAGTGCTTAGCTGTTCTAGTTGATCTGAAAGCTCTAAATTATATTCAGATTTAATTTGGCTGAATCCCTCTTTAATAACATCCAATGTACGATCTAAATGAGTCTGTAAGTTCTCATTCAACGAATTAACGAATTCTTGCGCCTCTAATTGACTTTGAGAAAAAACTGTATTTATTTCACTTCTTAATTGAGTTAATTTACTTTGGAGAGAGGTTTCAACTGCTGAAATATTCGTAACTCCTTCAGATGTTAAACGTGAATGTATTCCGCCAACCCCTGATTCAATCCCCTCAAGTAATTGTTGAAAATTACGAGTAATTGCATCTAGTTCTGTATTCATAACTTTAGCTCTCTGATCAAATCGATTCTCTACTTTACTTATATAACCTTCTTGGAGTGCCGCAATGCCTTGTTGAAATTGGTCTGATGAAGAAATTACTTTCTCTATCTCACTTTTACTTTCTTCCAAGGTTTCTGTTGAGAGAGTTTCAATTCTTTGTTGAGTATCATTGAGGGTACTATAGATTTTATTCAATGAACTTTCCGTTGAATCCATATATTCCTCTTGTAGTCCTTTATTCGTTCCCTCTAATGATTCTTTTAAAGAAATTCTGAATTGATTTGTTCTCATTGGAATTGAAACTAATAGATTTCTCAATAATTGCTCAATAGATTGTGAAAGTTTTTGTAATCTAGTAATATCGAGTTCTTTTCGACTTACCGTCTGATCGATTATATCAGAAAAACCTTTAATCAATCCCTCAAATTCTACTCCCTGTTGAGTTAATTTTGTTTTTGCAGAGGTTCTCAACGATTCAACAAGATCAATTACTGTTTTTTGAGTATGACGAAAACTAGCTTCTAATTGGCTCAGTTCTGCAGTCTGTGCTGCCTGTAATTGGCTTAAGAATAAATCTTTTACTGATTCGAGCTTTTGTTCGGTAGTAAGTTCAGATATTTCGCTTTCAAGCACGTTCAGAGAAACTTTTTGTTCTTGGATCAATTCCTTGGCACTTTCTGTAAATTCAATAAACTCGGTCTTCATTTGTTCAGAGCTTGTTTTGATAGCTTCGTCGGTTTGTCGCACAACTTGTTTTAGTGCTTTATTGATATCTTTATCAATTTCTTTTGATAAATCTGAGATGACCACCTTAAGAGCATTAAGTACATCATTTTCAAGAGATGATCGAACATGTTGACGAACTTCATCTACGAACTCCTTTTCCTGTTTTCGTGATTCCTGTAAGCCAGTACTCAAATTTGATTTAAGATCGCTAGTGACAGTATCAGTATTTTTAAAGAAATCTTGAATTCTTGAGATGGACTCTGTTTCAGTTACTCCAATTAAATCATTAAATTGGGTTTGAATACTGTTGATTTTATTCATGGAAGACTTTATAACTTCATTTAATTCCTGTTCATATCTTCCTATCGAATCTTTAAGAGTTCGTGTTCCAGAGTCTGGTAAGTTCTGAAATTCATCAATAGCTTTCGTCCAATGTTTATCTAGTTGGTTTACTCCTTCAGATACGGTTGTTTGAACAGAATTTTGATTTTCAGCTATTTTGGTATTCATATTAGTAATGACTTGATCTACTATTCCATCTAATTGAGAACGGGTCATTGTTTTATTTTCTTCAAATGCGGACTTTAATGCCCTATCAATCTCTTCATTTTGAGTTTGTAGACTTTTGAATCCATCCTCCACGGTCGTTTGAAATTTACTCAATGAATCCTCAACAGAACTTTTAGAGTTTTGAAACTCCTCCTTGTATTTTTCTCGTGTATTTTCTATCAAATTAACATTTGTAGTAAGCATATCTTTTAATGTGGATACTGGCAAAGTAGCAAAAACAAGCTCGGTTTCTTGATCTAACTTAATAAATCCTTTTTTCAGTAGTTCAGTTATTGCTTGTTCCGCTTTTTCTTCTTGTACTTCGGACATAATAATTAGGTCGTGTTTGGTCTGACTACCAAATGATATTAATGTGTTTAAGATCTTTGTTTCACTTTTCTTTAATGTAAACCTTATTTCTGGAGTTGTCATTCATATCAACTACTTTTACGATTTTTTGATTTATTTTGAGGAGAAATCTTCAAAAATTGCACTTCCAATTCTAATCATATTCGAACCCTCCTCGAGTGCAATTATATAATCATTACTCATCCCCATGGATAATTTTTCCATTTTAATGTTATTTAGATGATTGGATTGGATATCAAGCGAATTAAATAACTCATACATCTTTTTAAAGTACGGTCGTGTCTCTTCCGGGGATACAAAAGGCGCTATAGTCATTAAGCCTTTGATCTGTAAATGTGACATCTTAGATAATTCAGTAATTACCTCAACTAGATATTCCTTATCAGGGGAGAACCCGTATTTCGTTCCATCTTCCGAGATATCAATTTGCATCAAGCAGTTCGCGATAATATCAGAAGAGGCAGCTCGTTTTTGAATTTCATTCGCCAATTTTAAATCTGCTAGAGAATGAATTAAGGAAAATTTACCTAGAGAGCGTTTAACCTTATTTCGTTGTAAGTGACCGATAAAATGCCAATCAACATTTGGATTGTTACACACTTCAATTTTTGAAAGTGCTTCTGAAACACGATTTTCTCCATATATGGGGCATTTTAGAAAATTTAAAAGCCCTATTATTAAACTAGCGGGTCTATTCTTGGTAACAATCACGATTTCAGGTTGTTTTCCATCATGTGTATAGTGAGAAATCTGTGAACGTAGGTTTTGATATCTTGTAACAATCTGTTTGATATCTATGTTCATGTTCACTAATTATCCCAACTATATGCGTTGCATCTTTTCGTATTTGAGATTTCTCTTTGTCATTATTTGATTGCACTCAGTTGAAAAATGAAATAAGAGTATTTGTTTCAGTCCTAAAATGGTTACAAACCGAATAATAACACTGTTAGTAACGAATTTTTCATCATTTTCATGTTTAACAACGAAATAAATTTAGAGATCTGATTCTATGAAATATATTGCACAACCCCAAATCTCGGAAGAGGAGATATCCTTAGTTTCATCAACCATTCGAAATGGCCAATTTGTTGAAGGAAAAAATGCGAGAGCATTGGAAAAGGAATTTGCTGAGTTTGTAGGAGCAAAGCATGCAATTTGTGCCGTTAATGGAACTGCAGCATTACATCTTGCCATGGAAGCAGTTAACATATCACCTGGAGCAGAGATAATTACTCCCGCTTTCACTTTCATTGCATCTGCAAATTCTATTGCATTCGTTGGAGGTATTCCAATTTTTACTGAAATTAATCCAGAGACTTATACCATAGATGCTGAAAGTATTAAAAATCAAATCACCCCTCAGACAAAAGCCATTCTCCCTGTTCATATTTTTGGTTTACCTTGTGATATGAAATCAATTAATGATTTAGCGGAGGATAATGATCTAGTTGTCATTGAGGATGCCTGTCAAGCTCATGGAGCAAGAATTGATGGTCAACATGTAGGCACGTTTGGTGAAATTGGATGTTTCTCGTTTTATGCAACAAAAAATATGATAAGTGGGGAAGGAGGGATGATTGTAACGGATAATGATGATCTAGCTGAACGCATGATTAGTCTCAAAAATCATGGTCGAGGACCAAGTGGTGGATATGAACATCATAGAATAGGCTATAACATGCGTCTTCCAGATCCATTAGCAGCTATTGGACTAATTCAGCTGAGGAAGTTACCTCCAATGCTGGAAAAACGTAAAAGAAACGCAGAGGAAATAAGACGCACATTATCCAATTTTAATCATATAGAAATTCAAAAAATTCCTAAGGGGTACACTCATAGTCATTATGTATGTGCTCCTGTTGTAGATGCCGATAAATTTTCGGTTGATAATGTTATTCAGCAATTAAAAAATAGAAACATTGCTTCACGTCGAATTTATGCATTAGGATGTCATAAACAACCAACATACCTTCAGGGATTAAAGGAGTGGCGATGGAGCCAATTTGTTAAATATCCTGATTATAGCAAGGTGAGTCTTCCAAATACGGAACGAATCTCCGAAAATCATTTCGAAATCCCCATCCATCCAGGAGTAACCCCTTCAGAAATCGAATTAATACAGAACGCCTTAGAAGAAATATTTGGTTAATACCTAACTAATATGGCCAGGCATCCAATCAACAAGATATTTACTTCCAATCTCACTAAACTCCCTCTTCATTCCTTCGAGCTTTTGAAAAAATGCTTCACTCATTGTATCAAGCTGGAGCGTTTCTAAAATCTTGTTAAGCTTAGGTTGAGTGTTCTTGATTCCGGCAATTAATCTGGAATATTCACCTAATGGTTTTTCAGTAAGGAGTTCATTCCCGTATAAAGTCCGATCAGCAGTAAGACCACCAGAAAGGATCTTATGGCCTTCGCCTGGATTGAAGCTATTTGGATCTTTACACAATTTAAGAAATTGATCAAAACTTTCCTTATATGGATGGAATATATTTCTCGATATAACTCCTCGGAGATACATCTGAGTTGTTGACTTCTCTAGGATTAGTGAGAAGGGAATTGAAGTCATATATTCGGTCATACGCATCTTCTCACTTTTCAATACCTGTTCTGCTTCATCTTGAGCTCTGTGGTATACATCGAAAGGTAAAACTAATCCAGTGAGTTCCCTATAATCAGTTACTAGTGATCCTACACCTAATTCGAATTTTACCCAGTACATTCCCAGTCCTGTTATTAGAAAAAAGGGTTCTCCTGTCGTTTCTTCAAAACCAGTCATCGCTAGTTCTGGTAAAAAAATGATCGTATCTTGTAATACTTTTTGTACTGGCTGATTAAGATAAAAGCCATTGAATGATGAATCGATTAACTTGCGCCAAGAGGGAACAAAAAGAAGTTGGTCTAGTGCCCCAAAAACTGAACCACGAAGTTTTCCAATCTCATTGTTAATCTCTTTTGTACGAGTATCAATCTTATCAAAGATTGCTTGACGATTATAGGATCCGACACGGTAGGGAAATTCATTGTCACTCTGAAATCGCTTGAATTCACGAATTGAGATTCCTGTAAGCTCCTCTAGATCCGCATACGACAATTCCTGTTCATAATATGCCCGAGTTCCCTCCAAAATCTTCTTTTCTTTTTCCAATATCGAAATTTTGTCAGAAATTTCTTTCTCTCGCTGTGACATTGAATGACAATCCAAATGTTTTTTCTGGAACACTGATTTATCTTATGAAACCGATAAAGTTCTTACCACGAAGTTCTAGTTCTTCATACTTTGTGGTTTTTTTAAACATGAGATTGAGTTGACCTACTGGGACGATATTTCTCAGTCGCATCACTTCCGCAAGGGCAAAAATATACTCCTCATTGACATTAATAATTTTCGCAATATCTTTCGCTTTCCCTTGTTTTCCTGAAAGGCAATAGGCCTTTAGATTTGTCAATTTTGCTGTAAACGATAAAAGTTCCCCTTTTAAATACAGAAAAGCTACTGAATCGTCAGAAATCTCGCGAGCTTTCTTCAGAATATTGTTAAAGGTTATAATTGCACTCTTAGAACCACTATAATTGATATATTTGGAATCCCTTCCAACACCAACGACAACTACAGGATCGCTATAGAAGTGTTTCTTCTGGTTTTGTTGTTCATCTAATAATATAATGTCAGCTCTGGGAATCTTGAATGTTGCTGCATTTGATGGGTCTTTTAAATCAATGGATATTCTGACATCAAGCTCCTCATCGGGAAGAAATTCTCTGATCATATCCGTAATTTCTAATAGAAACTCTATTTGAGGTCCAATCAATATTATAGGGATATTGCTCATAAGACCAAAAAATAATGGAGTAAGGGGGTCTGAATACCTTGATTTTTCTTTTTTTTCTGGGAATAGCTTAAAAAGCCCAGTTAATCCAAACTCTACTTCTTTCTCAGCGATTACTTCCGAACTTGGAGTTTCTTTAAACATTCCCCAGCCCTCTAGCTCTGCAATTAACTCAGGAGAGAGAGTTTGTCCATACTGGTACTTTGTCTCTAAAAGACCTCGAATCCGATGTGCTTTTTGTGAGAGAAGGGACGCATTCGCATAGAGGGAAGAATTATTTTCCTTTTGAACCACTGCACTTAAAGTAATGACACGGAGCTCCCCAGTTTCTGTGCGTTGATTCAATGTGGTGTAATAGATAAATGAGATGATATTTTCATCTGGAAAAGGAATAATAGCTTCGCCTTCTAAATTTTCCGAAGAACTAGTCCGAACATTCGTGAGAGTAGAGACAACCGATTTGACAGCGATTTTCTTTGTCAGTACAGGATCCTTTATTGTTGTGAATACTGCAACAGGTCCCACTTTCTCATCAAAAGCGGATAATATTACATCAGCCATTTGTAGTGCTCATCCAGACATGAAAGTTTTCTTAATATATCATCTAGATTTTCATCTATAGATTATCTATTGACTACTTTATATTAATATTCGCTAACACTCTATTGTTTTTGATATATTTCATCTGACAACAGGCTCAACAAAAGATAAATTAGGAGGAAATCTTGATATTTGGTATTAAAAGAAGCGATATTAATTCGATAAGATTGTTTTCATATTATATATAATCATCTTTGAGTTTTTCCCATATTTTAAGAGCTTTATCTTTAGTTTTTGTGCCCCTAATTAAAGCATTTCCCCCACGAAATATCGTGACAACGATATCTTTATCAAACTTGAAAGAGAACGCAAGTTCACCCTGTTTTATGATATCAAAGTCCTTTTCTAACCGATTAATTGCGTGTTGTAGTGCGATAGCTTGTTTATGCTCTGGTACAACCATAAACGAATCAGGTCCACAGAGCGCTAAAGAAGAATACCCTGTTTTCGGTTCTTCTACCAATAGGTCTTCTGAAGTTGAGCATACTTTACAATTAGATGATTTTTGAATTGGAATCCTATTAAAGCTTATATTCTGAAGATCAACAAATAGTAGAGAATTATTAAGAGTTGTGTGACGATGGAGAAGAAAGTTTATTGCTTCATGAACTTGGAGTCCAGTTATTATTGCCAGAAGTGCTGGGTGTATGCCAGTTACATCACAGCTTTCAAGATCATCATCATTTACTTCATGATAAAGACAAGCAAGACAAGGAGCATCCTTAGATGAATTGAAAATTGCTACATTGCCAATTCTTCCACTCACTCCACAAAAAATGAAGGGAACTCCCCTTTTAACACATTCACGGCTAACAATGCGTCGTGTGTCAAAATTATCTAATCCATCGATAACTAAATCTATTCCCTCAAGTAAATCAGAAATATTACTGTTATTAATATGACACGCGTGTGTATCTATTTCCATTGAAGGATTTAATTTTTTCAAATGCTTGGCTGCGATTTCTACTTTAGCGTGGTCTAAATCCTCTTCAGAATACAACGGCGTTCTATGTAAATTTGTCTTTTCAATTATATCTCGGTCAACAATCCGAAGATAACCTACCCCCATTTCGGCTAGTAACAGTGTGGAGAAAGTTCCTAAACCACCTATACCTACAACCAAAACTTTTGCCTGTTTTATTTTTACTTGACCTGTTATACCAATATTGGGAAGAACAATCTGACGGGAATAATAGAGTTTCTCTTCTTCTGATAGCAATAGTTTAACTTCCATTTTTCATTTTTTTAGGATGAATGGGGTAAGGAAAAACTGATCTTCATCTCTCGAATTAGAGAAAATACTTCGGAGTTTAAAACCTCTTGGCCTGTGAATATGAATGAATGACATGTCGTCAACTATTCACGCACTTAAGAACAAAATTATCAAAGATCTAAAGCAAAAGAGGATAGAAAATATTGATTATTGGCAACAATACTTAGTTTCTCTTTATATCATTCGAAAAACCGATGGAATTTGCTTATTCTCCCATCATTTTAATTTGGGCTATATTTCCAATATTGAAAACCAACTTGTGGGAATGGGGTTCATAGCAATTGCAAATATGATGCAAGAAGTTGTTGACTCGAAATGTCAACTCCGGATGATTGATTTAGGTCAAAAAAAGGTTTTGTTGGAAGAACGTAAAAACGTAATTAGTGTGTTAATCACAACCAAATTCGTGAAGATTTTAAAGACAAAATTAGCTGAATTTACGAATTATTTTACAAAAATATTTGAACTCCAGCAGCAAATTAATGAAAAAACATGTCTAGTTAGTCCAGAAGATTATGCTCTGACTGCAGAACTCGTCCCGCTAATATTCACCTCTCTACCAAGAAAACCGCTAGAACTGATCCCTTTAATCTTTAAAACTATTCAAAAGAATCCCGTAATCTCTCTAAATCATACAAAAGAAAATTCTAATTCTGAACCGCTTCAAATTACTAAAGCTGAAATTAAACTGCAATAAATTCAATCTGAGTTATCATTACGAAAATTTGTTCCAAAAATCGTCGATATCTTTCAAAATATTCTTTGATACTAATTCCTGAGGTGAACGTTCATAGTAATAGGAGGGAAAGAAATCCGCATATCCAGGAGTTGCAAATCGTTGTCCAACAAATATTATTACTCCTTTATCTTCAATTGTTCTAATTAACCGCCCTGCTGCTTGGAAAGTGCGAGTTAGTCCGGGAAACTTGTACGCATAAGCAAATCCATCACTATATCTTTCTTCATAATATTCACGAATTATTTCTCTTTCAAAGGATAATGAAGGAAGACTTGGACTTACTACAAATACGCCATTTAACATTCCGGGAAAATCAAGACCTTCAGCAAAAATACCGGCTGTGACTGCAACTGCTAATACAAAAGATTTCGATTCAAGCTCCGAAATGAAGTTTTTTCGCTCTTCATCATGCATTGGACCGAGTTGTTTGATTATTGTTAATCCTTTCACGGGTGAAAATCGTGAAACTACATCAGATGCAAATTTAAATGAAGGAAAGAAAGCAAAATACTTACCAGGTTTTTTTTGAACTGCAAAAATAATTAAATCGGCAATCTCTTGTAAATAGGTGTTCCGAC
>JAEOTC010000046.1 GCA_016840035.1 Candidatus Hodarchaeota archaeon
ATTCAGAGCAGATCTCATTGATTATGAACTGATAAATGTCATCAAACAATATTCAAGGATGTTCCATATCGAAATTTCACAGAAGCTAGCTTTAACAATTATAATGTATGTTTGAAGACGTTTGATTAAAATGTTGCATTACAGACGTTTTTCAGAACTGATAGGGTTTTATACTATGCAATACAAGAGTCTTTGTTTAACATTTTTTGAGTACAATTGCTGTTTAACAATATACATCAAATTTGATATTATTGAATTTAAATTCTTATAAAACTAAATCACCTACCAGAAAAACTAAGACTGATGGAGAATTTTTTGAAAGAAAACAGTTTTCACCTCTAATCAACCGTATAAGTTTTTCTTAAACACTACTAGTTTTTATTCTGGAGATAATAGAATAATGTCTGAAAAAAAAGTATTTATCGGTTTTGGAACTCGTTTCGGTGCAACTGAGGAAATTTCTCATAGAATTGCTGAACTGCTTGAAAATAGTGGGATTACAACGCAGGTGGAGAATTTACGAAAAAGTAAAAATCCGCCTTCTCCTCAAGAATTTGACGGAGTGATCATTGCGTCTGGAATGAAGATAAGTAAATGGACCAAAGAACCTAAAAAATACATTAAAAAGTATAGTGAAATGTTAAAAAACCCAAATAAGATTTTTGGAATGTTTGTCTGTTCGATACTTGCTGTTCAAGATTATGAACAAGCCAAAGAAGATTATCTTCAAAAAACACTTGAAAAATACAATATTCCAGACGATAAAAACCATATAGTTTATGATGCATTTGGAGGGGTTATGGACTTTAGCAAAGAAACAAATCTGAGATTATTTGATAAAAGAGCACTTCAAATGGCCGCAATGGGTATGGAAAAAGATTCAGAAGGTAAATTTCAATATGATCCGAATGGAAAGAATGATTTTCGGGATTGGGGAAAAATTACGGAATTTGCTACCAAATTCAAAGATATGCTATTAAGATAGTGTGTACTTATGAAAAAAATTGCATTTATAGGTGCTGGTTCACTGGTGTTTGGTGAAACCCTCCTTACAGATATTCTTACTTTTCCTACCCTTCGGGATGAGACTATCTTATGTCTTGAGGATTTAGATCCAAAAAGATTAGATCTAATGTATAGATACATGCAGAAATATCGTGAAGATAATCTCCCTGTCCTTGAAAATGTAATGATTGAGAAGACTACTAGTCAAAAAGAAGCTATTACTGATGCTAAATATATTATAAATGCAGTTCTTATTGGTGGCCTTGAGGTAGTGAAGCATGATTTAGAAATCCCCCTAAAATATGGTGTTACACAATGTGTAGGCGATACTATTGGCCCTGGTGGGGTTTTCCGCTTTTTAAGAACCACTTCGTTTTTTGAAAGTCTATTAGAGGATATCAAAGATCATGGATATAATTCCGACGACTATGAAGGGTCAAAACCACTACTCTTAAACTATACAAACCCCATGGCAATGAATACTTGGTACTGCAACACCTTATCCCCAGATTCGACTATTGGATTATGTCATGGGGTCTTTGGAACAGCTGCTGTTCTTGAAGCAGCCGTGCATCTTATGGATGTGAATCCACAAGCCTTCGATTACTTGTGTGCGGGAATAAACCACCTCGCTTGGTTTCTAAAAATCCAGTATATGGATTTAAATTCAGAATGGCATGATGCCTATCCTTTAATTCAAGAAGCAAGTAAAACTCAATATTTTTTGACAGAAGTCGAGAAACTTCGTGTAGATATGATGAATGCAACAGGGTTTTTTATGACTGAATCATCAGGTCATTTAAGTGAATACCTTCCGTATTATCGAAAGCGTCCTGATTTATTAGAGAAGTATCGAGGAGACGGATTCTTTTCAGAGCTCGATCATGCTTTAGATTATAAAGAGCAGAGAGAGGCCCAAAAGAATCTAGAAGACGAATTCAATGAAAAATTAAATCAAGATAGACTCTCACTCAAAGAAGTTCCTTCAGGGGAATATGCTCCACTAATTATTAATACCATGGAGAGTACAACCCCAGTCCGAATAAATGGTAATGTATTAAATAAAGATTACATTACTAATCTCCCACCCAACTGTTGTGTTGAAGTTCCGATCTTTTTTGATCGGTTGGGGCCCCATCCTCAAGGGGGAATCAAGCTCCCGACAATTTGTCAAGCTCTTTGTATGTCAAATATCATGGTTCAGAAGCTGGCTGTCGAAGGAGCCCTTTCTCTCAATCGTGAGAAGATTTACCAGGCTGTACTGCTCGATCCAAACACTGCAAGTGTCTGCTCACCCTCAGAGATACGTGCGATGGTCGATGAACTATTTGAAGTAGAAAAACAATGGCTTCCTCAATTTGAGTGAAAAGAAATTAATTTCTCCCTTTTTTTTATGATTTTGTTTCCCAACCTTTGTTCAGAACGTCTATATAAACATCTTGAGGTATTAATTCTTGGCTTATCGTTGAAAAGTATTTTTGAGATATTTTTCCTTGCTTAATAAGTTGATTTCCTGCTTTTTTGGCAGCAGCGTTTATATCATCAATGACACTCTCTTTACGCAATGGTACTAATGCGACTGAATGAGGCCTTAGTAACGCGCCAGCAAACTCCCTGTTAAAATTATTACAAAACGCTTTGAAATAAGTAATCATTGGGTCAAAATTCTCAATCTTCCACCAGGCAGCGCTAGAAACAAAAACTACTTTTCCAAGTTTCACATCTTCTCTTAGTGGGTGCCGACAACGACCAGCGCGTAACTCAGTAAAAGGTTTCAACAAAGCAATCAATCGATCTATTAATGTTTTCATTGATCCATTTATTCCATCACAATAGATTGGAGAAGCGAAAATCCATATGTCTGAATCTCGAAACTTGGGAAGGAGAACCTCCATATCATCCTTCTGGCTACATTTACCAGGTGTAGTGGTCCAACATTGGTAACATGAGCGGCAGAAATTGATCGTAAGATCTTTAGTATAAAATAGATCTAAGTCTGCTTTACTTTCACGAATCCCTTCAAGGAACGGTCTCAAGATATTAGCAGTCAGTCCTTCATTTTTACGGGGACTACTATTAATTGCGATAACTTTCATAAAATTATTCATCTCGCATCTAAGGTTATAATACAATGTTAAACTTTTAGTTCGGCCCTAACTTCATAATGCTGAGAGCGTGCATCAAACCGAGAAAGTAATGCTCTTGCTTTAGGAGGAACAACTGCCAGCTCATAGTCCTCTCCTGCAAAAGCGCGAATGGCTTCTAATGAATCAAACCACATAATAGTAATGAATTCCACCTCATCCCCAGTTGTTGTACGACGAAAGAGATGAATTCCTTTATAACCAACAATCTGACGGTTCTCTATACCGTTGAAAATTTCGCTCTTGAGAAGTGATTCATATGCCTCAGCGTTCTCAAGCGAGGTCCAACCATGCCAAATGCGACTAATCATGTGTAATTCCTTCTTACTAGGGTTTTACTTCAAATAATCTCCTTACAAATCTACGCATCTTATTGAATTACTTTCATCATTATTTTTCCTTCAGCTTTCCGAAGATGTTCCAAGACTGCAGCTTTAGAAATTCTAAATTCCTCCGCAAGTGCCTGTGTGGAAATCTTACGAGGGATCTCATAATATCCCGATTGTTTTGCTTTTATTAGAATTTCTTTCTGTCGTTCAGTTAAACCTGATAATAAGCTCTCATCATTATATGTATGATTCTGAATCCTCAGGATGGTTAGATCTCCTATAAACTTTTTCACCAATGTCAAAAAAGATGATAACTCATCATGTTCACCTAAAATCGAAAAAACCAAACGATCATTGTTTAAGTAAGCAGGAGTTTCGTAAAAAATATGATCCAAACCAAAAGGTGATAATTGTGACATTAATGAGGGGTCGTATTGGATGTGGATTAGGACAAGGAATTTATTCTCATGATGAGCTAATACATTTAGGATTTTGGCAAAAGGAGGAAAAGGAATATCTTCTAATACATGTCCAGATTTCATAGTAAATTCGACAATGGCTATTTTTACTCCTTTCTGCATATCAATGTTCAAAAAAGATTTGGCCTCGACTCGATCAATCAAGGAAAGAACGGATGAGAAAAAATCAAGCGGAAATAAATTTCCAACAGTGGAAAAATCAATTTCTAAAGTAATTTTACGCAATATTCTAACCAAAAAAACTTGAATCAACTCGTGTCTTTAAATACTACCTGCTCAGGCAAGCAATAGTTAAATCTAGTAGATAGGAAATCTATTCTTTACTAAGAAACAGTCACAGTGGCTCCCACAGTGGCTCCTTGATTCCTGATTCAAGAGTTAATAACTTATATTAACTGGATAAAGCGCACACAATGTGATTATACACCGTTAGAAACAAGTGAAAGAATTGACGCAAGAGATTAAGATAGAAATTAAAGGATTAACAAAATATTATGGTAAAACTAGAGGAATAGAGAATTTGGATTTGGAAGTACAAAGTGGCGAAATATTTGGCTTTCTAGGTCCAAATGGAGCGGGGAAAACGACTACGATCCGCTGCATGATAAATACTCTCTTACCTACTAAAGGAGAAATTAAAATTTCAGGTGAGTTAGTTACGCGGGGAAATCCAAGGTTACGAGAGAAGATAGGTTATATCCCTGGCGAATTAGCGTTACCCGAATATTACACTGTTAATGAATTCTTAAATTATATAGAAGCAATGCGTGGCAAGACAGCGACGAGACGACAAGAAATTATCGACAGATTCGATCTTAATTCGAACCTCAGGAAGAAAATTGGTGCTTTATCTAAAGGAAATAAGCAGAAAGTAGGTATTGTCGCGGGTTTTATGAATGATCCCGACGTATTAATCATGGATGAACCGACAGCGGGATTAGATCCGTTACTCCAACAGGTAGTGTTCAAACTCCTTTTAGAATCGAAGAAAGAAGGAAAGACACTCTTTATGAGTTCTCACAATCTCGAAGAAGTTCAACGGGTATGTGATCGAGTTGGGATAGTTAATGACGGCTTTCTAATTAGTATCGAGGAAATTGATGACCTTAATAAGGATGTCCCCCGTATCTTGGAGGCACGTCTTCGAAATCCAGATGAAGC
Source organism: Candidatus Hodarchaeota archaeon (assembly GCA_016840035.1). Taxonomy (GTDB): domain Archaea; phylum Asgardarchaeota; class Heimdallarchaeia; order Hodarchaeales; family Hodarchaeaceae; genus Hodarchaeum. The sequence continues at coordinate 5,119 of JAEOTC010000046.1, forward strand.
ACGTCTTACTGAATTTGGTGATCGGCTTCTTGAGTTTCGAAAACACGATAATTTCGTTAGATTGTTAATTCGGATGGAGGATTCGATTAAAGACAACATCGGAAGTCTCCTCGCTATGGATCCTGAAGAGCTGATTTATCCTCCTGCGAGCCTTGAAGAGTTCTTCCTGCAGTTCTATGAGGGGAAAAAATAGGTGAGTATGGGATGACACTTCAATTCACAGTTCAGCGCTATTGGCTAAATTTTAGAAGGTATAGGACTTTTTCTTTTTTAATAGCTATTATTTTTGCAATAGGAATTACTTTTCTTTGCATTATCTACCCAGGTCCTGAATTCTTTGATGCTTTTTATGGTATACCTATCTTTCAACTTCTTGTTGGAGAAATAGTTGATGTTGAAAATCCCGAATTACTCTTTTGGATTCTAATGGTGCTTTCTATAATCTTAAACCTCCTTTACTCAGTGATGGGAATATTTTTTGGTAGTAGAATTTTACCGTTTAATGAAAAAGATGGTAAAGAATTAATTTTTAGTACTGAGAAATCACCTCTCACGTATTTTTTGGAGAATTTATTGCTTATTATTGTCTTAATTCTGCTTGTCGTGTTACCTGCGTATCTCGTAGGAGTAGGATTTCTGTTAACAGGCGGAGGTGGTGTGTCATCTTTTACTATCGCTTTTATTCTTCCACTTTTTTTTGCATTCGTTGTAACAATGGTAACGAGTTTGGGATGTGCGATTTGGTCATCCACAAGGACTGGTTATGTCTTTGGCGGCATCTTTTTCATAGTGTCGTTTACTTTGGACATCTTACAACAAGAAATCGACTTCGTGAAAGATATCAACCTGATGACTCAAAGTAAAGCCTTTTTACACGCCATAGAGGGAACTTGGAATGAAGAATTCATCCTCAAATGTCTCTTTCTAAGCCTATTTCTCATTATCTTAACAATTTTCTTCTTATATCGAACAGATTACATCGAAACACGGTCAACCTACCAAGAAACGATTGGAAAAGAAGATAAGCGTGGGATAAAGGTTAGATTTTCTTTCATTCGAACTCCTGTAGAGTCGGTACTTTCACGAATAGGTTGGAAATATCCTGCATTTCGAGATCAACTCCAATCTTCAGCTGGATTATTCCTGATTTATTCAGTTGTAACGTGCGCTCTACTAGCGTTGGTAGTTTTAGTTTATCCTGGAGATGCAGCTATGGCAGAGTTGTTTATAGGATTGGATATAATATTTGAATCTCCTATCATAGCAGCTTTTCTGTTTGGACATGGGTTGACTGCGACTCTTGAAGGATTCTTACTCTACAAAATCATGGCGTTTCATTGGGTTTACTACGGTCCATTTCTTTTCATTGCGACCTACAGTATAATTATGCGCGATGATAATGCTGGATACGACGAAATCACTTGGTCAATGCCTCGTACTCGCACCTGGGTCATCATAGAAAGGACGATTGCCGCTCTTGTGTATCTCTGGATAATTATAATTGCAAATTTTGTGGTACTGTACGCTTGTGAAATTCTCCTTGGAACATATGCAGATATTGTGCTGACAGACTTTGGTGCAACTAGTTTAACATTTATCTATTTAGGAATTGGTTATAGTCTTTTTCTCATTCTTTTCGTTGCTTTAGCTTCCATTCCCCATCCAAAATTTCTCTTAATTACACTGATAGTGGCTTTTCTAATAGCAGTTCTCATACCATTAATTTGGTTCATGAATCAAGAGATGTCATGGTTAGAGCAGCTAGATTTATCATGGCTTCTGTACCTTTCACCATTTTATTATTTTGATGTCGCAGGCATCCTGTTGAATGACATCAATCTCCTATTGGTAATTCCAGAAACTGTCGTTTATGGAGTAATAATTATCGTATTCTTCGTTTCTATCATCAAATTCTGGACCCCAACGAGGGATATCATCTAAATTGCTTCGTCTTAATCTAATAGACGTAATTTAACGGCTTTTCGATCCAAGGAATGATACTGACCTGCCAAGCTAAATATCCAAGAACGCTCCTTAAATTCTTATGAGAATATAGGATGTTCCTAGCTAATGGATTATAACCCAAGGGCAATAATAAAAAGGCAAAGACTTGCAATTAATGAAATTGGAGTCATGTACATCTTCTCTTGTCTACTTCTAGAAGTAACATTAGTCAGTGTGTTCAACGCTAAATAAAAAGCAAAAAACCATATGGCTAAGTTCATAAGATCGGGAATTGGAAATCCAGTGAGCCATTCCAACTTGAATGCAACAAACACCATAGCTAAGATAAAGATAATGATGGCTACTCCACTCATAATCCTATAATTGGTGGGAAGAACCGCTTCTTGGCGTCCTCCATAAGCCATTTTGCCATAAGGTTTTCCAAGGGCCAATAAGAGTTGAAAAATACTCAGACCTGCGAAAATTACAATTGCAACTCCCGCAGCGAGTGTTGAAAGAACCATAACCATTATTATTTCCTCGTCGAATTAGTTGGGAAGAGATTTTCAAGTTTATCCTTTTGAAAATTCTCTAAACATTTTACAATCCAACGTTTAGAGAAATTGGTAGATTAGGTTTTTTCGGTTCTTCGACGAAAAAGAAAGCCACTCCACCAATAAAACGTAGTACTACAACTACTAAGAGCATTGTGTATATTGCTGACCATTTCCCTATAAAACCTATTAATAATTCTGTTGCAATTCCCATAGAAATGGAACCAATAAAGGTTACTACCCCCATAATTAATTGATACGCACCCACATAATTCCCTTTGGATTCCTCGGGAGCGGAATCTATGATATAGGCGTTTATTGTAACAAAATAAAGTCCATATCCAAGTCCACCAATTAAATTTCCTATTGTTAATTCTATCCAATTCCTGGCAAAAAAGAGGACGATAGGGATAAGAAACATCACCCTTCTCCCCCAAAAGCCAATCCTCTTTCCCCGTTTATCAATTAAATATCCACCAATCACTAAGGAACAGACCTGACATACCATAAAGGCCGCCCACATGAGGGAATATTCCGTAGGAGACGCATATCTTTCTCTAACAAAAATGAAAATAGGCCATCCTGTTGACATACTGAAATCCATTAATGCACATACCAGAACAAATCGTCTAAAAGTAGGATTTTCTTTAAGTGGTTTGAAAGTATTAATAAAACTGTGTTTTAGATTAAATTTGTTTGATGTAGGATATTTCTCTGCGCTGTTTGGAGCAGTTTCTTTCATGAAAAGTGCTAGAACTCCAGCAAGTAAAAAACCGAAAGCTCCAATACGAAAAATTATGCCATATTGTTGTGCATAATCAACGCTAATAAATGGGACTACCCATCCAGTTATTAGAAATACACACATTGTAAAAATTACACTCACAGTTGTGATCCTTCCAATATATGACCCTCTCTTACTTTCTTTTGAAGTATCACCTAAAACTGCGATCCATGATGGGGTGAATATACTAAATGCAAGGGAATAAAGTATCATTGCCCCTAGAAATATTATCGGATTCGTTATGAGAGGATATAAAAAGCTCATGAATGCGGAAGCAAACAGTCCTAAAACAAGAAACGGTTTTCTTCCGAATTTGTCACTTAATCGGCCGAAAGGAGATTGAACCGCTAATTGTATTAAATTCCGCATGCTTGTAATGATTGACACTAAAAATGGGGTCGATTGAATAAAAACAGCATATATTTGAGCATATGCTGCTCCAATGAAATTCCCAATTTCCTTACCTATTGCTATACTATAAATGAGGGGTTTTTTGTACTTTGATACCTTGTGTTTGTCAGAGAGATATTCTAATGAGACTCTCATTGAATTTTCAGTCAATACTTTCCCTATGGTTATTTTTTTTCTTGAGCTAATTCATCTTTTGTACGTTCAGAGATAAGATTCTCAAAAAAAAGTCAAAGACGTGAAAGCTAGCGAACCATTAATTGAAGGTTGATGTCTATCTTAGAATCTTATCTACTCTTTTTATCCTTTTTTTACCAGAAAAATTCCAAGAATGAATATTGATAATACAGTCCAACTTAACAATATAATCCATGATTCAAATAAGTACTGAACTCCTCGTTCAAAGATTATTGCAGTCAATATTCGGATTGCAGCTGCGCTTGGTAACAATTTAAATAATTCTGATCCTGCTGAGAATTCTAATGGATTAATTGCCCCACCCACCATCCAAAAAGTGAGCGTTACAATAATAGTTGGTGCAGGAACCGCCCGTAAATCACCTGTTATCATACCATAGGATACCCCGAGAATGCTGAAGGTTAACGAAAAACATACAAAAATACCTGAAAACACTAAAATCTCAAATAAATCGGTGAAATAAGATCCATATAGTAATGTTGCTAATATAGTAATTAATAATATCATTATAAATGAAATGACAGTAGTAGCTAGTATTTTTCCTACTCTAGAGAATTTCTCTCCCTTATCAGCCATTATTATCTCCGTCCAAGTGTTATAATCCTTCTCTGTTGTACCTAACACTCCTCCAATCAACAGATTAAACCACATAATAGCCATTACAAGGATTCCACTGACCATATAATCAATTCTGCGCAACTCTTGTCCATAGACCAATCTGGGGTCTATGGTAATTCCTGGGCGAACAGTTTCTTCGAGTTGATATTTTTGGATAAAGAGATATAATCTTCCCTCTAATCCTAAACGTAGATTTTTTGAAATATCTTCATGTATTGTATTGATCTGTGCTGTCATAAGGACTGATACATTCCCCTCTGAAATATCTTTACTAAAAGTAGAAGGTATATAGAGAATTGCGAATGTCTGTCTTTGATTAAACAATGTTATTGCGGATTCATTATCTGTTTCAATCGCATTAAAGTATGGAATAGTACCCTCATGAGATTCTAGAATCTTAATAAACTTAGTTGTCCAATTATTTACATTATCATCATCGTCATTCACAATGGCAAGAGGAAATCCTTCACCTGTAGGATTAAAAGCCTGTATGAATATAATTGATAATGCTATGGGAGGAAGTAAAGCCATCACAAATAGAATTCTATTTCTAAACATGAATCTGACTGATTTTATGAACTCAGCATATATTTGGACATACATTTACGAACGTGCCTCCTTTAGAAACACTCGTGTTGCTATTAGGAAAATAATAATCCCATATAATCCAGTAATAATAACATCAAAGACTAGTAAACTTAACTCGATCTCACCTGTGACAATTACAGTAATGAAGGATCGAAAAAAGTATGTTCCTGGCCAAATCATTGCTAATATTGATAACCAACCTTGCCAAATTTCAGCTGGTACCAATCCACCCCCAATCCACCATCCTGTGACACTTAAAATAAGAACTGCAATAGCAGCTGGAATCACTAATTTGATTCTGGCAGCAAAGAGGAAACCAATTGGAGAAAAACAAAGAACACCCCATATAAACAAAAAAATTAACAATAAAGGATTACCTTGAGGAATAAATTGAAAAAACATGAATTCAAAAATTAGGATCAAAATGAAACAGATTGCTGTTTGGACTAGGGTTGTAACCAATTTTCCAACAAGAAGTTCACTTGAAGATGATCCCATGATTAATTCCTTCATTGTTGCTTTTTCAAATTCATTAGCTGTAGCTGTGACCATATTAACCGACCCAGATAGAATTACTGTTAATGCTAGGATAGCAGCAATTGTATAATTGGTAAAAGTCACATCACGTGGTGTTGAAGGGTTAAAATCAAATGATACTGACCGATAAACTACCCCCCCTATTTCTAAGTTTCTATTAATGTGATTACAGGCCAATTCTACTCGTTGAAGCACATTCTTAGTTACATCATCATTTATATTATGAATATGAACTTCTAACTCAACAATTTCTCCTGATTGAAGTCGAGAACTTAAATTATAAGGAATAATTATATAACCCAAAATATCTCCTGAATCGAATTTAGATAGAACATAGGTTGCTGATGAGTTGTTTTCAATTTCAAACCAAGGAACTCCAGTTCCGCTTTTCATTGAAATCATGTAATCACGTAATTCCTTTGCTAGTGGGTCATCATCAACTAAAATTATACCAGCAGGGAGAATCTCTGCTTGTTTTAGAAATACACCTACAAATAGACTAATTATTATCAAAGGAATGATGGCAATTAGAATTAGGAAAGGTTGTCTTCGCCATTCCTTCAAATCTTTACTAACAATGCTAAGGATTTTATCAAGGAATATCATTTTAAAATCATACCTCGTCTATTCCCTCAGTTTTGTACCTGTTAATTCCAGAAAAACATCATCTAATGTAGGAGTTCTGACATTCAAGTTAATTAATGATAAATCGCTAAAAGTTTGGATGGTTTGAGAAAATTCCGTCAATAATTGATTGGCTTCAACATTAGCAGGGAGAGATACGAGGTAATGATCATCTATTTCTAATTGTGTTATTTTAATAGAAGTATACTTCTCATATAATTGATTATAGAGTTGATTTTGCATATCCTTTGAAACAGCAATCTGAGCTTCTAACAAAACTCCCCCCGCATATTTAATTTTGAGGTTTTCAGGGCGGTCAAGAACGATTAATTTACCATGATCAATTATTGCACATTGATCTGCTAATCTATCCGCTTCATCCATATAGTTTGTGCATAAAATAATCGTTTTATCCTGTTTCAGCTCATTTATACGATTCCAAATCTCATTTCTACTTTGAACGTCTACTCCTAATGTTGGTTCATCTAAAATAAGGATATTAGGATCATGTATTAGCGCACGGACTAATGCCAACCGTCTTTTCATTCCACCTGAAAAAGTATTCACTCTATCATTTGCTCGATCAGTCAATTGAGCTAGTTCCAATGCATCATCAATTCTAGTATTTCTGTTAGATCGAGGGACACCATAAAATCGAGCATGAAATTCTAAATTTTCTTTGGCTGTTAAATAGTCGTATAAGGCTGTTTCTTGAGGGACTAGTCCTACCATTTTGCGGATTTGATTAGGTTCTTTCTCCGGATCAAATCCTCCCACGTCTACCTTCCCACTATTTCGTTTTAATAATCCACATAGAATATTGATTAGGGTGGTTTTTCCACTACCATTGGGTCCTAGAAACGAGAAGACTTGATTTTGATCTATCTTTAATGATAAATTATCGATTGCATTCCGTTTACCATCATAAGATTGCGTTAAATCTTCAATAATTATGACCAAGATTATCATCTCAAATTAGAAACTTTTATAAGACAATTTTATCACAATTCTCACATGAATCACCTGACAGGTGTTGCATAACAATCTGGTTGATTTAATGATTTGACATTTAAAAACATTTGTATTGAAGAAAGAAATGAGGAAGCTCCATTACATTGTACTTTAGAATGTAAGATGCAGTTATCAGGGAAATGGTTTTAGTATGAGTTCTAAAACAATTGATAACTTTAAGAAAATTGGTTTAAGTGAATATGAAGCAAAAATTTTCACTGAATTATATCAAAGATCTCCACAAAGCGCATCTTCTTTAGTAGGGAATACAGGTGTATCACGAGGGAGGATATATGACGTATTGAGGAAATTAGAAAGAAACCTCTTAGTGATTGAAGTTCCAGTTGCAAAACATCCAAGTACTTCAAGTTTATACCAAGTTGCAGACTTTCCTGAATGTCTTGAGCGACTAAAAAGGGAGCTGATAACTGATCTTGAGAAACAATTTGAGGAAATAAAACAAGAGTTAAAGACTCTTCAGAGAGAAGAATATGAGGAAGGGTTAACATCAGAAGATTTTATGGTTATAAAGGGGAGGAAAGCCAATAATTATTACATAAAAAAGATTATTAACGAAACTAAGAAACATCTTGTAACAAATTTCACTGCTCCGTTACTAATTGAATATAAGAATGCTTTTTTAAATCTTAAAAAACGAAAGATAAGATCTACTTATCTTATTTCAGATATTGATCTGCAAAACGAAAAGATTATTGATATATTAAAAGGAAATGAAGTTTATGTTCTACAATTAACTACTTTGAAAAACATTCCTATACTATCTGTATTTAAAGATGTTAGACCATCAATGATTATTTCTGATCAATTGAACTCAATATTATCGTTCTATAAACAAACTTCTGATAGTTTATTAGTAACAAATCCTGCATTAATTCAATATCAAATGTATATTTTGGAACTATTTCAACAGGGAGGGGAAAAATGGGAAGGATGAGACAACTATTGTTTTATAGAAATTTCCTCAGAAACTTTGGATAGCAAGAGAGATATTATTAATTCAAACATCCTATTATTGACAAATTTATTTCAAAGATGGAAAACAATGCTAAAAGTAAGCAGGAAAGGCATGAGGGTAGTAATAGTTGCAGCAGTTTGTCTATGGACGATTATTGTTCCAAATTCAAGAGCTTTGTCACGAGCAGTATTGGGAATAAATAACGAACTCCTAGATACGTCAGATGAATTAGGTCAAATTGATAGGGTAAAACAGATGCCAAATCTTCCTTTACCCTTTCAGATGAGAGACTGGAAACAAGTAGCTCAAGATTATGACGCATTTATCTTTAACTTCAGCAAGACAGGAGATTTCTTACCATTAATTCATTGGGATTCAAACCATGTGAATTTTAATCGAGATACTTTCAACTTACCATCTTATGTTGGTACATCAGTAGCTGACGAAGCAATCAACTGTATGGCTGCGGTATTGAGCGCTACACTTGTAGGAATAGATAAAAGCAACCAAAGTGGTTACAACTGGGTTGAAATGTGTGAAAACTGGTATAATGTTGATTCAGGGGAACTAATCTACTTGAATAATCGATTTGCTAGTTCGTCTACTAGTTTTTGGTATGTTCTATTTCCAAATCTGATATTCTACCAATTAGCATATTATTATCCTGATACTGCTGATTTTCAAAATGAATTGCGGGGAGTAGCGGACAGATGGTATAAAGCCTGTACTGGAATGGGTGGGGATAAAGATCCTTGGACTCTTCCCGATTTCGATTACACTGCATTTGATTTCAGTACATCCAACCCTGTTTATAATGGTAAATGGAGAGAACCTGATTCAGCAGCAGCCATC
>JAEOTC010000242.1 GCA_016840035.1 Candidatus Hodarchaeota archaeon
AAATCACGGAAATATTCCACAAGTTGGGCGGAATCGAATAGACCCTGTTTTCCACGTTCAATGAGTATTCGGGGGGTTCGTTTGAATAATGCAACGACATCTTCTTTAGATGGGTCACTTTCTAAAGTAACTTTGAGCATATGAACATGAGAGAGTGTCCAAGAACCTGCTATCGCAAGTGAATGAACTTTATCATTGAATTGGGGCATAACTGTAACTAGATCTGGGCCATGATGGGAAACGCCTAATACGGGAGTTATTGCATTAATAGGACCTCGGTTTGTTCGTGCAGGATCTCCTGCTCTTCGTGCAAGAGCAACAAATGCATCGGAAACTCCATATGCATTTTCTAATGTTGAAATGATTCTAGTTAAAGCAGTGGTATTACACGAAACAACTCGAGTTTTGTCAACACCAATGTGAGTATAATAATTTCCGAAAGTACTAAAGCTACGATTAGTCAATCCATGCTTTTCTCCTCCTTGAACGATACTCTTTACGTTCTCACGTTCATAAAGAGGAAAATTTTGTTGGGGAACTCCAGAGGGCGTACAATCAACCACAATATCACACTTTTTCACCATATCATCAAGATAGCCGACTGTTTCATACCCTGCCTCCCGCATTTTCGGTTCAAAATCAGGAACACTACAATAAATTGGGTATTTCCTTTCTACAGCAATTCGTAATCTAACATCGGAGATAATATCAGCAACACCAATTAAGTTCATATCAGATTGAGCAGCTACTGCATCTGCTACTCGCTTTCCAATGACCCCATAGCCTACTACTCCGACATTTGCTTTAGTTTTTGCCATTTAAAGAACCTCTCCAGCTTGTTTAAGAGATGAGAGAACTTCCTTACCCTTCTCCGTTAAATAAAACATCCTCAAAACTGATTGTCCTACAACTTCAATATTTGTCTGTCCGAGGTAATCTAAGGTCTTTCTAACAACAGCCATGTCATGATCGACATAATCAGTTGCTTCTAGCCACCCTAATGACAAGAGAACCTTTTCTAAAGTTAAACCGCTTTTTTCCTGGATTTTCTTATAGGGGACTCCCCGAACCCCAGCAGTTGTATGAAAACCGCGAAAGAATTCCGCAGGATCTCCGAGTGCAAGGATAACTTTTTTTTGATCTTGATTTAAATCGTTAATATCCACCATGGTTAAACGCCTTCATTATTAATCATGAGGGGCTAAATAACGCGAATTAACCTTTATTTAACACAATTTCGTATGTATTCTCGAAATGGGTGGAATATTTCTATCTTATGATAAAAGCTGTGTAAAAATACTTTAAGGAAAGAGAATAGCCTCCGTTGAACCAGAAAGATACCAAACACTTCTGCAGAAATCATACTAAACTAGGCATTTTTCCCCTTAGGTGTCAATGAAAATACACGAACCACCTTTTGACCAGCGATCTCAACACTAGAGTGGCCGAGATAATCAACCATTTGCCTTTGAATAGCGCAGGTGTGTTTAACAAGGTCCTTAGCTTCAAGAGCCCCTAAAGATAACAATGTTTTTTCTACTGTTAAATCAGTTTCTTTCATTATTTGTTTATAGGGGAGACCTTTGAATCCATTGTCAACATCGGAAACATATGTGGATTTCTTTTTCAATGAATTTATAACCTTTAATTGGTCTTCGTTTACTTCTACCATTTCCATCACTTATTTCCAATACAAAAGAACCATTATTTGTTATAGAAATTATCTCATCTTCATCTTAATAAAGACCCCTATGGTGGATACAGGTGAGGAATGAAGTTTTGGGATTTGGTGAAATAGGGTTTCTGCTCTACAGGTTGTAGAAAAAAGTCGATCAACTAAGACTATCATTTGTAAATAAAGACTTTATCTTGAGAGAAATCGTTTCAGGAAGTTCACTAGAGATTTTTTGATTATCAAATAGTTCTAATCCTCCTAATTGTTGAACTGGGAGTATATCAATAAACATATGGAAGTGACTATTGGAAGAATCGATCAATTGCCGAAAGATGATGTTTCTGTCTTTAACAAGATTGAATTTCTCCCCCTCCTCCTCAATGAACCTGGTAAGCATAGCATTACTTTTGATCAAGATGGAAGCTAGTGAATTAATTTCTTCCTCCGATAATAGCCAAAGTGCAGGAACATGTCGTCGGGGTAACAATCTGATATGAGCATCTTTTTCAGGAGCAAATGCTAGGAATGCCATCCAATTCTCGTTTTTCCATAGGATTCGATCGTGGATTGTAATCGGAGAGGAATTCACTGTTTCTTCCCTGTCTGTCCAGTATGTACATTTCAGGCACTCTTTCTGATTTTGAGAAGAGCGTAAATACGAATTGTACTTACTTCCTGATCCTGAATTATTGATGTAAAGGATTGATTGTCCGTGTAGGTGTGGAATGCTCGCCCCAGCGCGTTGTCCTATATTAAAAGCTGTCTGAAGGATTATATTTTTTTCATGTTTAATTTTCGGATGATTAATACATGATTCAATGGTTAAACAGTAGTTTTTTAGAAAAATTTGCCAGCTTTTGGTTGGAACCTCTTCTGGAAACATGTAGTGTTGGGTAAGAATGTGTACAAATGATAGTCCAACAGGAATTTGATGATCATTATAAACACTCTGTTCACTTGAATTTAGTACACGAGCAATAGGAGGGTACAAATTTATCGTACTGATTGTTGTAGCTGAACTCAGGTCATTTTCAGTTGGTTCTACAGAAAAGGGGTCACTTTCAATGTCCTGATCCTTAGAAATGACGATTGATGGGATATTTCCTTTTATCAAGCGACAAAATGTATCTAAAATTGAGGAATGCGTTTCTCCTGTAGGAGGAGTGTCAATATATGCGGTTTCAAATTCAAGTGGTCTTTTTCTACGGATTGGACTGAAGATTGTTTTGTGACCAATGATAGAACCTGATTTTTCCATATATGTACTGAATGGATCGTATCTCTCTATAGGTAAGAGTTTTTTTGACTGGTATATACCCCAATATCCATCATGGTCTCCTTTTGGATTTTTTTCTTGCTTGACCAAAGTTTCTCTCTCATTAAATTTTCAAAACTGGGTACTTCTGAAATTCATATACCATTAGAAATACCCAACAACTGAATAGAAAAACTGTAATCTTTTGGATTACAGGACCAAATTCTCCAAAAGCCATTAAATATCCTAGAATAATCACCAAAATTGTACATGCATAACCTAAATACGTAACATTCCTGTTCCAATCATTTAATCCTGACTTTAATATCGAAGAAACCCAAGAAGTGGCAATGGCCATCAGTAGAAATAAGGTGACCGCAATAATGTCGTGAATATCAGAAGTTACTCCTTTACTGGGAAATATGACAACTCCAATGATGCAGAGATTCATGGCACTATATAAAAGGTAAATTAACGTGAGATGTGTTTTATACTCATTTAATAGAATCGGCATATTACGTTTAAGCTTTGAAAGCAGATATGAAAGGGTTACTACTTCAACCAGAAGTGCAAGCGAGAAGAAAAGGGAGGATGGCCAAATGTTCCCAAGTTTAGAAATAGTCTGTTCAAGTTGATTGTAGTTGGGATAAAGAGCCATCGCAATTATTAGTAGGACTCCCGTTGTTCCAAGGCCAGTCATAACGAGTTTAAGAGTGTTAGATATCTTTATACTTCCATGCATGATAAAATTTCCTTGGGTTTGTTATTTGAAGTTATTTCAAATAAACAAAGAATAATAATAAATACAATGGTGGTCTTGAACGGGCAGGAGATATTCGATTATTTATGATAGTTTCAACTGCCTGAATCTAATTGAGGGTTGTTTCTATGGAAATTAATAGAAATATGAGTAGAGGAAAATTACTCTCCCGATCGAAACAGTTTATTTTCTCAACAGCAATAGAAGATAGTGCTTCTAAATTATCTCGGATCAATTTTCGTTATGGATTAGCTAAGATGCATTTAGTACAGGCTCATCTAGGGATGGAACCTACCGCAACATTCATTGCTGCTCCAGATTGTACCATTACTCGTAATATCGAGCGTTGGAGAAATGGAATCGGGTATGGAGGGAAAATTACATGGGGGGATGGAACAGAACCCTTAGTATTTGTTGATACTATGCCAAATGCCTGTGGTATGCTCGTTGGTTCGTTAAATGAGATACCTGACCCAATAGAATTAATTCAGAAAGTACATGAATTGAATGATAGTAGTGGAGAGATTCAGATTGAAGGGATTCCCATTCATTGGAATTTTGGACGAGGTAATCATTTTATTAATGTATTTGAAGTTCATCCTAATCCTGCTGTAACCGAATCTTCTGATTTACCAGAGTACACATTCATTACTCACTCTTCCCCCTCGGAACTTCGAACTGACGACAATCCCAAAAATATGGGATTATACTACCAGGAAAGTGAAGCCTTACAATATTTCTCAGAGACGATGGAAACACCTTTTGGGGACATCCATTATTTAATCGGGAATAATGCTAAAAGATATTACGACTTCTTTCAATGGGCGGATATGATAGGAGCAAAAAGACGTATAATTGCTGCCGAAACGATCTTTGGAAAAGGATTTAATGTTATATCAAATACTTGTCATCAGGGCATGATGAACTTAAATGAAGTAGTATTAGGGGCATATACATTTTCCCAATCTACTCGACAAGACTTTTATCCTATTACCTTAAGAGCAGATTTACCTTGTTACCTCATGAAAGGTATTCCTAATTTTTCAGATGAAGCAGTTGATGCACTGAACTTCAAAGAACGAATGGAAAAATTTAATCTTCACGATCGAATTCAACATGCTAATATCCTTCCTCATGGCGGAGGGTATGCATTTCCGCATATCATTGCTATCCCCGAGATTTTTGAAACCGTTGAAAAGCGAAGATATTTCTCTGTTGACTTGGGAACTGGTATTGGAAGTCTGATGTTTGAATCCCCTCGTGATTTGCAGTTCACTTATCGTGGTCGAAGTGTAGTGATTCACACAGTAGAGCTAGGTTTAGGAGAAATTGTAGCACGAATGGTACCACTTTTCGCGTTAAAAATCTAGCTTTGTTCATCTAACTGATTAGCTGACTCATTTCGATCTTTAATTTTCTTTAGAATCATTGGATAATAATACGAACCTACTTTCCAAAGGCTATGAATAGTGAGAATTAGAAATGCAAAAATTAACCAGAACTCGCTGGCAGGCAGAGTTCGTAGAAATTCAGTTTGATGTCTTTCCTCCCAGATTTCGATGTATGTCGAAGAGAGGATATAGACTAATTCATTGAAGTACACAAATATGAAAGCCAAATTCCCAAGGGCGAACACCGAATAAGCTTGTATATATTCGTATTCATGAACCTCCTTTGGAAGTTCTGTCTGTTTGCTTATTTTAAACATCACATCGTAAGTAAATTCAGCTAGGAAAAGAAGAATTCTTAATACGATAAGGATAGTGATGATTGCGACAAC
>JAEOTC010000047.1 GCA_016840035.1 Candidatus Hodarchaeota archaeon
GGAGATTTTGGTTTCTTCTCAAGATTGGACTTCACTTCCAGACTAAGGATTCTAATGATCTACTTCTGAATATGTAATGTTTTACGTCACTTCTTCTGAATAACCTTTCCTCTTTGATTGTGGTGTCTAAGAGGCTAATTCTTTCTTTTAGACCTCTTCAAGGATATATATACTAGTATTAGCATAAACACCGTGAATCCATTTGTGGAAGAAGTAGTTGATTGATTTTCGGATGTAGTTGTTCCTTGACTGGTCCCTTTCGTGAATAACTCACTGATTTTATACTGATGATCCCCCAATGCAAGTTCTTCTAAGAGATCAAATTCAATTAGAGTGGTAAAGTCATGATTGTACCATAAATAGATTTTTAAATTTACAGGATCAAATAAATTACTATATTTCGTACCATAAGTTCCTAGTTGATGAGTAGCGTCTAAAACATTTCGCACGGCATCTATAGTAAGATTTTCCTCACTTTCGAGAATAGCTAGCATGTTTGATGCAGTTTCATACCGTTGACAGGAATAAGAATGATTGGTTTGATTGACATTGAAATTAGTAGAAACTAAATAGCTATTGTTTTTCTTTCTAGTGAATGAGATTTCTTTATCTAATCCAGGAGCCAGTACTACAGCATCCCCAGTAGCATCAGCATAATGAATTTGATATTTCATACTCACTCCCCAGTTATAGGATAAAGCTGTTTCAATAGTTTCTGATATATTTGCACATGTTTCTATAATATGTATCCCTACCCACTTTCTCAGAGTGGGTAGCTCAGGATGGTCGTTTAAGACACCGTTAGCGAGGGCATTTGCATCATAACACAACCCTTTTTCATTCATTCCACCCTGAGGAAAAAAATCATCAAACCCTAAGTATACTCCCCCATATTGCTCAGCAGTAGAGGTTTTAAACCAGATATATGTTTCTGGGTTACTCCAATCTTCGTTATTGCCAAAATATACTGTGTCTCCATGTGCGATTGTGAATATCGTACATCCTAGACCTGATTGGAAAGTAAAAATTGTAACAAAAACAAGAGGGATTAAAATTATTATTTTCCTATTCATTTGCGACCCGCGACTAAACAGATTGTAGGGTATTTAATCATTTAGACACTGGTAAATCTATGTTCGTGTAAGAAAATTAAAAATCAGTGAACTAGTGACTAAGAACAATACGCCCATCGTAATCTTTCTTGTTTTATGTACATATTTAACATTAGAATGATGGTTCAGTAACTTAAATACGGGAAATAAAGCAAAAATGATAACTATATCTACTCCTAAAAAGATTGGTTCAAAAATTGAACCTGTAACGAATAAAATTCCTTGGTAAAAGAGGATACCTAGTAGATAAAGACAAATCACTACTATTGCTGTATTTTTGGTTCCAAATTTAACAGGAACGGTATTTTTCTGGTTTATCCCATCCCATTCAACATCAGCCATATCTTTGTGGATCTCAAATGTCACCACAACTGTGAAAATTAGCAAAAAAAAGAATAAAATGTCTGTAGATATTATTTCGGGAGATGTGGCAAATACACCCACTATCAACGCTGATGATATTCCAAATGAGGTAATTAAATTTTTTACTAATAGAATATTCTTTAATCGCCAAGAATAAACCAAGGATAAGACAGCTACAGTAACAGAAAGAAGAAATGAATAGAAACTGAGATAAAAAGCGAGTAATAAGCCAATCACTGTTTCTAAAGAAAATATCAAATATGCCTCTTTAACGGAGATACCATTTCGGGGTATAGGTCGATTTGGTTTCTCAAATTTATCAATTTCTCGATCCATAATATCATTTATTGTATTCGTACTCGCAGAGAGGAATAGACCTACAAGGAAAGCAATTACTAAATTTATGTTCATAGGTGTCTGAGAGGACGAAACTATCATCCCTAGAATTACAATTAACCCTGCTATGATAGAAGCTTTAAGACGTGCCAAATCAGTAACTGCTCTCAATTCCATCGTGTTTCACTAATAAGTAATGGTTTTTTTACGTACTTACATGAATTTTCTTTCTTTTTAATCATCACTATCTAGGAATCAGAATTTTCTTTGAGGTCAAATCCTCATAATAATGAGAGGCTAAAAACCAAGTTATATCGGTTTGAGAGTGAAGAGGATTCGAAACCCCTTTTGTATAAATGAATAAATTTGACAAATAAGATTTTAACACTCAAAAAAATCCCTTAAAACGGTCATAAATTATTATTTAATTGGATTTTATCCTGTTATTTAATGATTAATCAAAAAAATCAAGAAATGGAGACTTGTATTCATTGCCTATCACCGATCCAGATAAACGAGATATTGTGCGTAGTGCCCTCCTTGATATGATGATTTGTCGTAAGTGCTATGCTAGAAATCCTCCTAATGCTACCAAATGTCGTCGATGTCGTTCAACTAGGCTTCGTCCCAAACGAAAAGAGCGAGCGGGATAGATTCATTTCCGTTTCCATGTTTTCTTAGATACTTACTGTATCTTTTCTATTAAGTTTGACGCTTAATCTTGAGGTATCCTCTATGCGTTGCATTGATGGCAGTCAAGGTGAGGGTGGAGGTTCAGTTTTACGCGTTGCTACAGCTCTGGCCTTAATTAATCAAGAATCAATAAAAATCGATAATATTCGGAAGAAAAGACCGGTTCCTGGACTCAGACCTCAACATTTATTTGGTTTGCAGGCCTTGTCGGATTTATGTGGTGGAGAATTAATCGGTGGTGCAATTGGGAGTGAAGAAATAACTTTTCATCCAGATTCTGATTGGAAATCTGATCTTTCTATCACTATTCCTACAGCAGGCAGTATTGGTCTTGTTCTTCAAATTTTACAAATAGGGATGATCGCCGCTACGAGTCATCGTCTTAATCTATTTTTTCAGGGTGGTGGAACGTATGGAAAATGGGCACCTACTACAACCTATATCCAAAAAGTAACCTGGAAAATTTTCAAGGAGATGAATTATGAGTTGAATTTATCAGTACTAAAACATGGATTTTTTCCAAGAGGTGGAGCTGAGGTGAAGGTCTCAATGAAATCTCCTTCAAAATTAAATGGAATCCATTTAAGAAGGGAAAGTCCGGTAAATTCTGCTAATATTGATTCTGTAGCAACATTTCATCTTAAAAAAGGAAGAGTAGCTGAAAGACAGGCTGAAGAGATTCAGCGTGAATTGGCAAAAATTGATATTGATACCACGTGCAATATAGACATTGTAAATGCAGATAATCCAGGATCAGGAGTTCTTGTTTATTCTCCTACAGGAAACACAATAATTGCAGGTGATGCTGTGGGAGAAAAACGAAAATCGGCTGAAAAAGTCGGTCATACTGCTTTCCGAAATTATTATTCAACCCTATCCAATGATTGCTGCGTGGACACATTTTTAGCCGATCAAATTCTTCCTGTGATGGCTTTAGCGTCTTCTTCAAGTTCTTTCACAACACCTTCCCTGACAAAACACACTCAAACAAATATCAATCTTATTGAATCTTTTACTAACGCTAAAGTATCTATCGAAAAATTGGATAATAAATTCAACCTATCAGTTGATGTATAATCAACTAGTTTCTTCACCAAGCCATTTAAGATATTCTTCGCTCCCTGTATGGATTTTATATACTGCAAATGCAGGTGTTTCGTACGAATGTATCTCTTTGAGTAGAGATTCAACTTTTGTAACCAATTTCTCACGAGTTTTTAACCAGACTATTATTTCTGGTTCAACCTCAATTTCCTCATTCCAACGATAAATTGAAATCACATTAGGAATAATGTTTACGCAAGCCCCTAGTCTCTTTTCAATGACTTCTCTACCAAATAATTTTGCATTCTCAATATCAGCGAATGTAGTATAAATGGCTACAAACATAATCATTGCATCTTCTGTTTTTGTTTTTGATAACCAAACCGATGCTCGGATCGACATAATAAGCATTGATAGTGGATTTGCTTCTTTTTACTATTTAATCGTATTCTTGCATTCTCAGTTGTGAGTGGAGAAAGACATTTTTGACAGTAAAACTGTCGATACGGTTTAGGCAGGTGAAATCTACCCCTCATTCCCATTTTTTTGGCTGCTTGAAAGTACTCCTTGGATAATGCAGGATCTATGGATCGAAGATCAAGACTTTTTTGGAGGAGGTGATGAATTGCTTCCGAAAAGAGGATTCTTTTTGTCTGCTTTTCAGATCTCGATCTTCGTTTTTTCCTTTGCTTCGAGGGAGCCATTTATTAAGCCGTCCAAGTATCTATTAACCTTTCTACGTCTTTATTTCTTCTAGACTGAATACTATTTAGATTTTTTATTTAAAGCTAAAATCCTAAATTCTATCTACTTTCGGGAAATGAAATAAGTGTAATGTAAGGGGGGAAGTACTGCCAAGAAAGGGCTATAGTGTGAGGAATTCGGCTCCGATAGTGTAGCTCGGCCCAAGAGGGCATCAATGCGATACCTACGGCTAATCATATCGGGCTTTCGCCTCGATATAGGATTACACCAGAAGTCTCCTGCGAGAGGACCCGGGTTCAAATCCCGGTCGGAGCATATCCTCAGTATAAGCATTCCTTTCTTTTTAGAGTGATTAGAAATGAGTCGACCTTTAGATGTCTTATCAAATGCCTTGAATCAAACCGTAATTCTTAAAGTAAGAGGCAGACGTGAAATTCGTGGCACACTACGAAGTTATGACCCCCATCTCAATCTTTACTTAGAGAGCGCTGAAATGATTCATCCAGGCAGTGAAGAAACAGGTGAAGAAGAACACACAGAAACCCTTGGTAATATCATACTTAGGGGTGACAATGTAATCCTCATCTCGCCTCCATCATAGACTTGTGTCTACAATCAATAAGAATTTATAGAGTTGTAATAAAATGACAAAAGGAACAACCTCACGAGGAAAACGAACATCGCACAGAACTCATATGCAATGTAGACGCTGTGGGAATCGTAGTTTTCACAAGCGAAAAGGTCGATGTGCATCCTGTGGATATCCAAGTCCCAAGCTAAGACGGTATGCTTGGCAACGAAAGAATTTTAACCACCGTCGAAGGATAACCTAAATACTCAGCCTAGGTAGCTTAGAGTTTACTCTGATGAGTAAACGAGTAACCCGGGAGGATTATCTCCATAATAGGAGATGAATCCCGTAAGCGCTGGACTGAAGTCTGAAGGTCTAATAAACCGTCAGAAATCCAGTTGCCGTGCGTTCAAAAGGTGTTAATAGGGAACAGGTGTCCCTGACTGAAACTCGCACCCTAGGCACTACTTTCTTCTTCTTTTGTTAATTTTATGAATCATTAAGACTCGCCAAACGAAATTATGATGTTTTTTATGGCTAGCTTTGTTTTATATTGCTGAATTCTAATTTTCTTTACTTATGGGAAGTAGTTCACAAAGCCAGAAGTCTATTAAACTATGAGGAATTGTCTTAAAGTAAAAAATTCACTAATTGATAAGAATTAATACGAAATAAAAGGAAATTTTATTCATGAAACCAGTAATTACATTATCTTTAGGCGGTTCAATCATAAATCCAGGAGAAATTGACGTCACTTTTCTAGGAGAGTTCGCTAAGGTAATACAGGGACTTATCCCGAGATATAAATTTATGATTGTCTGTGGAGGTGGTAAAGTGGCTCGAGATTATATTCATGCTCTTCCACAGGGGCTTACTGAAGGTGAACGGGATTATATGGGAATTGCGGCAACGTGGTTGAATGCTGAATTGTTATCCTATTATTTTAAAGGTTTTACTTCTCCAGTACTTCCTAAAACTGTTGAAGAGTTAATGCAACAGATGCAACATTTTGATGTTGGGTTATCTGGAGGTTTTTTACCTGCAGTAAAAACGGATGAAGATGCTGCTATCGTAGCTGATCTTTTTGCATCCCCCATTTTAATAAATGTCACAAATGTAGATGGCATTTATGATAAAGATCCTCGGAAACATCAGGATGCAAAAAAATACTCTGAATTGTCTTATAGAGAGTTTTACGAAGTTATTTTCCCTCTATCTTTAGGAGCAGGGTCAAATGCTCCTTTCACTTTAATTGCAGCAAAAATATGTGAACGCACCAACATGCAGATAACAATTTGTCCTAAAGAAATAGACAAAATTAAACAAGCAATTGAAGGAGTTAATGTGGGTACTGTTATTCAGAATACTTGAGTAGAATTGATGAACACAAGAGAACGAAGGCCAATAATTACTCCTTTAGAGGGCCCCTATCCATTATGTATTCCTGATAAAACTTATGGAATTACACAATTTTGGGCTGAGGAATATTGGGCTTGGTGTCAGATTCAAAAGCTACGTGAAAATTATCCTGGGACCGATTTCCGAGGGCTAGTAAACTCTACTTTCGAAAATTACCTACAAAAAATTCTTAATACAACACCACATGCTAACATTTTGAATACATCCTCTTTTGATGACATCCCAGAAAATTCCTGGGAAATCAGTAACAAAATGATCACTTTAGCAACATCACACGCCCCCTCACGTTATAAAGCAGAAAATTTCTTACAAGAGTACAAAGATAATTTTAGAATTCTCACTTTTGATGCCCACCTAGATTTGGGAAACTATAATGGAATTCATGGGGCGTGGATTTCAGATAGTCTTGCTAAAAGAGTAGCAATGGTAGGAGGTTGGGCAGAACTAGAAGAAGAACTTACCAGAGGAACCAAAGCTATTCGATATCTCCATTCTACCCATGAATCTTTGAAAAATGATACAAGTTTTCAAAATTGGATCAAAGGAAAGAATGTTTATATAACGATAGATTTAGATTTTTTCCGACCTAAAGCTAAATTTCTAGGATTATGTAGCTTTTGGCATCGTAACTTATTTATTGGGCATAGTTTAAACTTAAATCAACAAATTCAATTGTTACCTAATCCCATAGACCTATCCGTTCCTACTCTTCTTGGCAAAGAAATCAATATTCTAAGGGATCTACAGTCGTTCAGGAATCTTAAATTAAAGAGTATTGAATTTCAGATACAAGAATTAATCAGATTGATTGATGAAATATCCTTGCTACTTCAAGCTAATAACTCTTCACTTTTAGGATTGGATTTAGTCGAATATTCTGCAATATGTGATTGGGAACAAATCACGATCAACGCACTAGTTAAAAATTTTGGCCGATTTGAGAAGAAATTAAAACCCTTTCAAGAAAAGTAAAACGAAATAATGGAAAATCAAAGTTGTTTGAAGATAATCAGAAAAGGTGTTCTCCCGTTCTTTCGTAATTATCAGTGATAATACTTTTATTAGTGATTTGAAAGAAGGAAATACGGAGCAAGGGGAGAATACAAAGTGTCTAGTAATATCACAGGAGAAGTTTATTATTTCCTATAGGGCTTATAAATACGAGCAGGAATTAAATGCCTTAAAATCAAAAGAATCTCCTGATGGGAGTACATGTTTAATTTCACTCTATGTTCCTCCGAACCGTGCTATCGCAGATTTCGTACAAGAATTATCAGATGAAATTGGTACTGCAACTAATATCAGAAGTAAATTTACCCAGAAAAACGTAGTATCTGCTCTAAGAAATGTTATTGGAAAGCTTAGACTATATGGACATAAAGCACCAGAATCAGGGCTGGCTATATTTGCTGGTGCTACTGCAGATTCTGGACATAAGGATTTTAAATTAGAATCTTATGTTTTTGAACCCAAGGATCCAATCTCAAGAAAGCTATATGTTTGTGATAATCGATTCCATGTTGAACACTTGATAGAAAAACTAGGAGAAAAAGACATATATGCTCTTTTAGCTATTGATAGTGCTAAAGCTACCATTGCTACTTTAAAAGGAGATCATATTCAGATTATTAAAAGCACACGGAGTGGAGCTGCTAAAAAACACAGAAAAGGGGGACAAAGCAGCGTTAGGTATGCCCGATTACGCGTAGAAGCGATTCAGCGTTATTTGAAGCGTGTTTCTGATGAAATGAAGCAGTACTTCCTTGAAGATGCTAAATATGAGTTAAAAGGAGTCATAATAGGAGGTCCAGGTCAAACCAAGGATCAGATAGTTGAACACTTCGATAATAGATTGAAAGCGAAAGTGGCTGGTATTAAGGATTTAGGGTATGGTGGAGATGAGGGAGGTATCAACGAACTGGTTGAAAATTCAGAGGATGTTTTAGAGGGAATCGCGATAATGGAAGAAAAACAACTCGTTCGGAGATTTAAAGAAGCGCTTCTAGAAGGAAAAGCAAATTATGGGGAACAACAAGTTAGAGAAAATCTGATCATGGGAGCAGTTGAAGTATTGCTAATTTCTGAGAGTGTCAAGAAAACAAGAGTCATTGCCACATGTAAGAATTGTAGTAAACTAGTAGAAAAGACTCTAGATCCAGATAAAGTTGATAATTATATTTCTACCTTACAAAAGAATCAATGCCCTGAATGTAATAATGTGAATTGGGATATCGAATCAAGAGACCTAATAATGGATCTGGGTGACCTTGCAGAAAAATCGAACACTCAAGTGGAGATTATTAGCTCACGAACAGAAGAAGGACGGCAGATAGAAAGTTTTGGTGGAATCTGCGTTATCCTTAGATATGTTGTATCTTAATCTGAAAATTAGAATATGCGCCGACCGGGATTTGAACCCGGGCAGCCAGCTTGGAAGGCTGGAGTCCTACCAGACTAGACTATCAGCGCTTTTTTTATCTTTAGTTTGCTCAAATTGATAGATAAGGTGATATGAGAGATTTATTTATTTTTCTTTATTCTTTTCCCCTCATTTTCTCGATCTTCCACGAAATTTAACAAAGCTTCAATATTAAGTAAGTTTTTTTAAACAACTGCTTTTAAGCAAGATTCGATGAAAAGGGCGATTTCTTTAGCCTGATTCTTGGAGTAAGGAAAAACAATGGTTTCTAAGGGTATTCGACATGTCGCTATATGTCTTTTTGCACTAACTCTGTTCACAATGTTTGTCATAACCCCTGTATCTACTTATCAACAGGAGATTGGTATCAATGAGCAAGAATCAACTGTTCAAGGAACGGAATCTTCTCTATTCTCCATATCTTATAAAATTCTCCAAGAAACCAATGATACTACAGATACAACTGATACTACCGAGACAACTGATACTACCGAGACATCAGAAACTTCAGAAACGACTGATGATGAATTCTCTGGTTGGACTCCATTCATTGAGGAAGGTCTTTACTATCCACTAGCATTATTATTCTCCTTTGGTGGCATCTTCTCTGTGTTTTGGCTGATATTTTTTGTTGAGACAAGTAAAGATAGAACTATTAGAGAGAGAATTATTGGTACAACAATAAGACTGATTATTATGTGTATCTTGACCGGTTTTGCTATTCATTTCTGGATTCTATTCGAACCTATCTAAGTCTCATAACCAAAAATATTGATTCGACTTCTCTTCCTTATTTACAGTATTAGAGATAATTTGGATTTTATTTCGAGTTTATTAACAGAATTTGACATATTTTGGTGTTTCAAC
>JAEOTC010000243.1 GCA_016840035.1 Candidatus Hodarchaeota archaeon
GAATATTCGGTTGATTTTAGCTCTAATCCTCCTGTTTATGGTGAAAATTCGATCACCCTCGATTGGACAGTTACTTACAATGATTTTCCAATTTGGTGGGTTGATGATGGATGGTATGAATCTTTTACAACCTATGCTGACCTTTCATATGATTATACTATGGTAGTATTCCCCGACACTGGATATTCAGAATTAAGTACTACGACCTCCATTGGGGCCCAATCTGGATCAGAAGGAGTCTTTAGTGGCCTCGGGTTAGGAGTCGTCCAAACTTCAGAAGTAATTTCAACTTCAGAAATTAACACTCAGCAATCCTTCAGACAATCTCAATCCACAAACCTTCTTAATTTCCAAATGGATGAAGGAGCTGTAGCAGCTATCGACTTCAGTGGTGATAAGAGTAACTATGTTTTATCAACTTCTGGAGGGGATCAAACGAATTCCATTGCAGTAAATTACATGAATATGGTACATATTCGAGGAGATACAAATAAAACGCTCTTCTCGGAGACCTCGGACAGAATTGGGGTCTTTCTAGCAAATAGTTATCAGAATGATAGTTTTGATTACATCTACGACAGATATCTGGTAATTACTTCTTACCCCAAATGGGGTGGATCTGCTATTCAACATGATCCGACTTTTAGTGCCGTAGCAGCTTTATCCTCTCAAGAAACTTCCGATGGGCCTGCTCCAATCCCCGGGTTTGAATTTTCAAGTCTCTTATTTGTAACTGTTGCGACTGCATTCCTTCGGAGAAAGAAATAACATTCTTTCCCTCCATCTTTTTCTTTTTTTCTTGATATACTCTCCTAAAGAGGTTTTTTTATTGGGAATTCAGTAGAGGAAGGCTTAAGAGAGATTTTCACTATAGTTAACTTAAACCTGACGGTGGTTAGACATGCCTGAAAAAGTTATTCAAGGAGACAGTAAACTTAAAGTGGGCGATGAAGCACCAGATTTTGCTCTTCGTGCACAAGATGGGAAAAAAATTCGTTTATCAGATTATCGCGGAAAAAAGAATGTGATGTTAGCATTTTATCCTCAAGATTTTACTCCTGTGTGCTCTCACCAACTTCCTTCGTACAGCAAGCAAGTTAATAAGTTTGAGGAATTAAATACTCAAGTATTAGCAATTGGTATTGCTTCAATTCCAGTACATATCGCTTGGATTGATTCATTAGGGGGATTAGAGTATCCACTATTAGCTGATTGGGTACCTTTCGGAGAAGTTAGTAAAAAATATGATGCATTTATTCCTAGAATTGGTTTTGGTAAAAGGGCTATCTTCATTGTAGATAAAGAAGGAATTATCCAGTACATTGATATTCCTCACGAATTAAATGAAGGACCCCCTGATGAAGGGAAAATTTTCGCAGCTCTAGAAAAGCTGCAGAACTAACTTCCTTCTCTTTTTCTTTTAGAGAGGAACAACGCGGGGAGTCAAATCTAATCTGTCCCAAAGCTTGATGGCGGATTCTTTTGATTGCTGACTCACTTCACTTGCATCGAGAGATGTGTGAATACCATTCTTGACAACCGTTTTTCCATTCACTATTACTCGCTTGATATCTCTCCGAGAAAAGGACCCATAGACCATATGACCATAGACATTTCCTTCATGAATCGGAGTAGGAAGTGCTGATGTATCTAGAATCACAAAGTCCCCTTTTTTGCCTACTTCAATTGAACCAATTTGATCCTTCAATCCAATTGCCTGTGCAGCGTTAATTGTGATCATTTGAATGACTTGTAATGGAGTAGGGACCTGACTAGGATTCCGATGATTTAATTTATGCATAAGGTATGCAGTACGCATATTTTCTATCGCATCGTAGATAAACCCGTCATTACCTACACCAATATTTATCCCTTTAGCTAGCATTTCGGGAAGCTGGGCTACACCCACAGCATTTAATTCATTACTTTTCGGATTATGGGCAATATTAGTGTTTGTTTCCGCAATCAAGTCTATTTCACGTTGATTGATATGTACAGCATGAGCCAAGGCTGTTCTTGGGCCAAGAAATCCCTCATCATACAGTCTTTCTACGGTTCGCTTGCCGTATCTTTCGAGATTATGCTGAAGGTCTACTAATCCTTCCGAAGTATGAACTGTCCTAAACGAGTTTGTTTTATCTGCATATTCGACTGTCTTATGAATCAACTCATCTGAAACGGTAAAAGATGCATGTAAACAGTAAACTCCGTGGACGAGCGTTTTTTCAGGATCATTCTGAGCAATAAATCTTCGATTTTCTTCCAATCCACGTACCCCTTCCTCTGGAGATCGTCGTTCAGTTGCTTCAAAACAGATAGCACCCCGTGTTCCTACTTCTTGTGTTGCTTTACAAATCCGATCAAGTGATCCTTCAATAGCATTTGGGCCAGAGTAGGTATCAAGATAAGCAGTTACCCCATTTAATGCTAATTCATAAACTGCATAGAGTGTGGACGTATAAGCATCCTCTAATGTGAGAGCTTCATCCATGGGCCACCAAATTCGTTGTAGATTCTGAGTAAAATCAGTAGGGGGTGTAATATCCATGGGAGCTCCACGTAGTAGCGCAGAATATAAGTGTGTATGAGCACAGATAAATCCTGGAAATATTACTTGATTTTCGCAATCTAATGTTTCTTCAGCTTTTTCGTTAATCTCTTTATCTACTCTAGTGATTTTTCCTCCCTCAACCAGTATATCCACTGGTTCTTTCACTTCATTCTCGGCATTCATGGTTACAACTAAACCATTTTTTAGTAATAGGCTTTCCATTAGAGTTACCTCGCATGTGTTAATTTCTAAAGGGTTGATTAATTGCTTACAAGGATTACATTCAACAAATCATTCGGGTTCTTCTCTCAATATTGGAATTAAAAATACTACTGAGATAAGAAAATTGTTGATTTCAGGTTTTATCTATTGGAATCAGTTGCTTCATGATTTACATTTTTGATAGGTAAAGAAATATAAACACTAGATCGTATTCATCTCCATCCATCAGAGGAGTTTCTATGAAAAATTATTCTCGCAAATCCTTAACAGTTTTTACATTAGTCTTTTTGACATTACTTATTCTAAATAGCATGAGTCATACAAGGTCTTTCTCTATAGCCCTTGAATCAATAGAGGGGATTGAGTTGTATACTCCAAAGTTTGATTCCTTAAATCTTAAAGAATCAATGACCTTAACACCAATTGTCACCCCAGATAATGCTCTTGATGTTTGCGCCGCGTGGATTGATCGAGCTAATGATTCAATTGATCTACAAAACCAATATATCACTCAATTTGATGATAACCAACCTTGGTCAGCGGATCCTTCACCAATCGTACAAAGTCTTGTCGCAGCGCATAGTAGAGGTGTAATTCTGCGTGTACAAATAAATGAAGATAGTGATTCAGATGATATTACAACATATTTTATGAGTCTTGGTATACCTATTAGATGGATGGGAAACTCCGCAAGTAATCCTGATGGTGAATGGATTTCCGATACTCATAATAAATTGCTCATAATAGATGAAGAAGTGGTAATAGTATCATCCATCAATTTTAGTGAAAATGCGTTTACTAACAATCGGGAAGCTGGTATTGTAATTCAAAATACTGCAGTAGCTGCATATTATAAATCAATCTTTGACTCAGATTGGGAAGATGGAGAAATCCCAACCTCTTCAATAAAAACAGACCTAAGTATTCTATTAGACTCAAATGATATAAGAAATCCAATAAACTACAAATTAACCTATACAAGTCCAACGGACTTAGTTCCAGTTAATTTTACAGGTTCTTATAATGTAACTCTTTTTGCTAATCCTGATAATGCTGATGAAGTTATATTCCGCTATCTTAAATCTGCTCAAACCTCAATTTATGTCTCTATGTATACTATCAGTCGTCCAGATTTTAATAATACTTTAATCGATCTGAAGAATGCCAATCCGAATATTGATATTCAGGTTTTAATTTCTAATCGAAGAGTCGGTTCTACGGAGAATGAGGACACTTTTGCAGCTGCTCGTTCGTTAACTGCGAATTCTATTCCTGTTTACAACTCAACCTATGATTTAAAGTTCTATCATAATAAATACTGGATTATCGATGGAACTCATGTGTTTATTTATACTGGTAACTGGAGTCCAAGAAGTGCAACCCCTCAACTTGAGCCTGGTGATGATGAATATGCTTCAGGTGAAGCTAATCGTGATATGGGAATTGCAGTTCACGAAGCTCCAGATATCGCGACTTATTTCAAGAATTTATGGGATGCTGATGTTGCAGTTGCTTTTTCTTGGATTACAAATACAGAATGGATACCTACCACAACTGTGACAACAGAGGAGGTCTTCTTTTTCTGGAATCCTTTCTTACTTAGTTTATTGATTCTACTTGTTGTTAGGAGGACTCGACGATCACAAAAATGAAATTTAAGCTCTCTTCTTGGGAAAAAGGAGAATTGTTTATGAAGGACGTAGCCTCGTCTTTAGATCTTAAAATCGAAACACGTGATGCTAAGCAAGTCATTCTAATTCCAGGAGGAAAAGTCACATTTTTTCCAGATGATAGAGGATTTGCTTTAATTACAGCTAAAAATGTTGACTCTCATATCAAGGAAATGGTGGAACAATTACAGAAGAAATACTCACAAGAAGAGTAACCCTTCAGAGAGTAGCAAGGAAAAAGAAAAAAGAAAAAATAAAGGAAAACTGTTATAATTAGGAGCCTATTTGGCGGCTGCTAATTTAACGTCGTTTTCTTTTACAGTTTTACGACCAGAGTGTCGAGCAACTTCGACTGCGTATTTGGCCAGATCCATACTGTAATCAGTAAGGACTTCGTTTAGTCTGCTGATAGCTCCTGCGGAAACGCGATGAGCACCGGCTGTTCGAATTAATTTTTCAATTCTTGCGCTAGCAAATCCTGCCATTTTATTTTCACCTTTTCTCAATAAAAAGTTCTTGTTCTAAAAGTTCTAGAACAAGAAGCTTCCAAAAACTCACTTATAAATATGTTTCTCTTTCGTTGCTCAGATACCACGTGATATAATTCCCACTCTAGATTCTATCATAACCACAATTCAAGCTTCACTATTCCAGCTTGATATAAGTACCACTTGACATATGCTATCAATCCTAGCTCATCATTTTGAATTGATGACCACCATAGGTATCTCTCATCATTTGAACCTAATTCTTTGAAAAGACGTATTTAATTAAAGGATATTATCAAAATCTCAGTTTAATTCGTTCAATAACCTCATCAAAATGTAGAGAAGATATAATTTTGCCAATAAGATACTGAAACATTTTTTTTCTCGTTTTTCTTTCAAAATTTATGTGAAAAATATAAAAATAAAGATGAGAATCGTTGTAACCAATTTATGAGTAGAGACTATTATTTTATCATTAAACATGGTAATTTTATATATTTCAGAGCTTCGGATATCATGACTCTTATTAATACCAACAATAAATTTCATGCAACTCAATGCTTTGGTAGGTAATTTTATGAAGAAATTTAGATTATTTATAATTGCTTCAATTTTATTATTTTCAAATGTAATCATATTAGAGAATTTTAACGCACAAAATAATGGAACAGTAGCGCAAAATGTAAATTATTCAGTAGAAAGTGATGAATATTTTGATTCTTTGTCACCTAATGATACTTGGATTGAAGCTACTATTGATAATGATAGTGATGGACAGATAGACTATCTAACTATTAAGTTAGGTATAACAACGACAGAATATCTTGATGTATATGGAATATTAAAAGACCCTATGGGGAATTGGATAGGTTACACCGTAAACGCAACAATAGAATCAACTGTTGAACAAGAAATAACCCTGTCTTTTTATGGAGGATCTATCTATGCATCAGGGTATAGTGGAGTTTATCAACTGTTTTTGATGTTTTTAGATTCTTCGAGCTCTCCAAATGAGGTAGACGCACGGTTTGTATATTCAACGAATAGTTACACTTACATTCAGTTTGAACGCCCCTCAGCAATTTTTAATGGGGCAACCGATTATGGTGTTGATACTGATAATGATACACTTTATAATGAAATTCATATTGATTTTCTTGTCAACGTTAGTGAGACAGGAACATATCTTGCTGCACTAATGCTTAATAGCAATGATCCATTTAATGAGTCATCAATGGATTATATAGGAATGGGTATGGCAGAGTTATCCCCTGGAGATAATCAGGTAATTACTGCTATCGTTCCTACAATGCCTTTCTTTGTGAATAAATTGAATGGTCCTTATTCATATGGTTTTGTTTACCTTATGAAACAGACTCCTGACTATGAAATGGCTTTTCAACAATTTAAGCAAGACTTTGGATATACACAGGCATATAACTATTCCCAATTTGATCTAGCCTCTGCTTACTTCACAGGGGGATTACATGATCATCCACTAGATACAATGGGAGACTCTAAGTTTGAAGGAGTAGAGATCCTAGTAGAATTAAACGTGACAGATCCTGGACGTTATACAACAGAGATATACTATCAAATTGGCACATTAACGAGATATATGGAAAATGATTCAATTTACTCTGCTGGTTTACACAATGTTTCATTATTTATTTCTGACACAACGGTATATGCCAATAAATTAAATGAATCTATACGCATTGATAGACTAGCTCTCACTGACTCCAGCTACCAAATAATTCACACTTTAAACCCAAATTATCGCTCACAAAATTATACATATACTGATTTCAACCCCCCAGGATTATTACTCACGGAGAGATACTTCGATCAGGGTGTAGATACTGATAATGATTCGTACTTCAATGAACTTCAAATTTCGGTAGAGGTAAATGTAACGAAGAATGACACCTATTATTTCGATATCTCATTAGCTGAACCTGTAGGAATTTGGGAATATGACGGAATCTACTTAGATCCAGGTTTGCAGAACGTATCCTTCTCTTTCCCTATGAATAATCATTATCAGAAACAGATCAACACCTCGTTTGTTGTAGAACATTTATACATTTCAGTGGATACTTCGGGAATGTATCAGCAGATTCACTCTGCCACTGACGTATATACTACAAGAATCTACTATTTTAATGAATTTGATCGACCAAATATTCTTTTCACAAATAGATTCTGGGATTATGCAGTTGACATCAATAATAATAGTCTCTATGATCTGTTAGTAATAGATGCTGAAGTGGAAGTATTCGAAGGAGGGGTTTTCAATTTCGGTGGTGATATTCATTCAGTGACTTCTCCAGTCACATACTACTTTTATACTAATCATCAAGAATACTTAGACATAGGGATACATAACATCTCTCTTATCTTTACTGATTTACATGCGCGACAGCTAGATTGCTCTTATCACCTTAACTACGCATATGTCCGAGATGAAGGCTACCAGCTCATAAATGAAGTTTATGATCCCTATGATACGGCATTTTACTACTATAATGACTTTGAACGTCCAATGGTATCTATGGAGTATGTCAAAGATTATGGCTACGCAGAGTCAGGCAGTACTGCATTTAATTTCATTATAGTAGAATTTGATATTACGTTTAACCAGCCCGTGAGTGACTATACAGTGGAAATGACTGCTGAAGCGAATTCAATTAGTTATGGATTTGGAATGGGGATTTATGGAAGTTTTGCTGCTGGTACAACAAGAATCGATTTTGGAATCGATCCGAGTAGCATTACAGAGCCTACTTGGCAAACCTCATTCGATATTTCTGTGCGAGTATATGACAACAACATGCAGGTTATCTATGAAGTTCATCATATCAATACAACACAGACCTATTACTCCCATGACTTTATTCAACAGACTACAACGACTACTACAACAGATTCTCCAGAACATTCAACTACATCAGACAAAGAAACCACTCCAAGACCTGGGTTAACACCTGGATACACAGTAGTACTGTCCCTGCTTGTAGTGATTGCTCTCCCAATTTTCAAAAAAAGAGGTAGATAATTCTACCTCCTCTTTTCCTCCGAAAGCTTGCCATGATTGGCAATGCAGCGAGAAGTGGAATGATATTCAATCCTGAAGCACTAGGTTTGGAAAAGATGATATTTCCTGTATTTACCAGCCACATATCAGACTGACCTGCACCGTATGAATACGTCGAGCCAAGTAACAAAAAAGAATTATTCGATGTTTGAATTAAGCCACCTAAACTCTCTTCTTTAGAGCCCCCATAGGTTTTACTCCCTTGAAAATTACCTTTTGGGTCTGCTTTTACCAAATATATATCAATATCATTAGTAGTGTATGTTCTTCCACCTAGGATAAACTCGCCATCGACAGTTTGTAAGAGAGATCGTATATATTCATCTCGTGAACCCCCATAGGCTTGACTCCATTGGTAGGCACCATATTCATCGGTTTTCACTAACCAGAAATCCTCATCCCCAGAGGAGTTTGTTATTCCTCCGAGGGCAAATCCGCCATCAATTGTTTGAAGACAATCAAATGCAATTTCATTTGCTTCTCCTCCGTACGTCTGGTTCCATTGTACAGTGCCATTTTCATCCGTTTTCACTAACCACATGTCTCCTGAACCAGCACCGTAGAAAGTAGTCCATCCTGCTAGTACGAATCCCCCATCTGGAGTTTGGAGAAGGTCATATGCCATATTAAGTCTTTCTTCTCCAAAGGTTTGCTTCCAAATAGCAGTGCCATTTATATTGGTTTTTATTAACAACATACTTGAACACAAAGAACCAGCATTCTTGAGTATAATAACCGAGCTACCAATGACAATTTCTCCAGTTGAGGTTTGGATAATTGAAAGACTGAAAAGGGGAGAGTAGAAAGTCCAATCAATTCCACCATAAAATTGATTCCATTCGATTTTTCCATATTCATCGGTTTTTATTAACCAAATTGCAGTATTCCATGAGCTATTTGAATAAGACTCGGTATAACCTGCCAGTAGAAATCCACCATCATCTGTTTGGAGTAAATCTGTCCCATAATCCATCGAATCGCCCCCGTACGACTGATTCCATTCCGCTTGGCCATTGATATCGGTTTTCACCAACCACATATCCTGTGTCCCAGTTCCAAATGAATTTGTAGCCCCTGCAAGAGCGTATCCTCCATCTAGAGTCTGGATTATTGCAGAACCAAAATCAAAATCAAAACCTCCAAAAGTGGTACTCCACTCCCCCTCATTCGAGATTTTGGAAAGAAGTTGGTTTCCATCAACTTTTTCAGTCCTAAAGACCTTTATACCTAAAAAAATCACTGGAATAAGCAAAAAAACGATAATACAAGTAGATAATCCTTTAATTTTTCGA
Organism: Candidatus Hodarchaeota archaeon; assembly: GCA_016840035.1. Taxonomy (GTDB): domain Archaea; phylum Asgardarchaeota; class Heimdallarchaeia; order Hodarchaeales; family Hodarchaeaceae; genus Hodarchaeum. Next base: position 9,321 of record JAEOTC010000243.1, read on the forward strand.
TTCATGTTTTATTCCAACTTATTTCTATACCACGAAATTAATCAAAATATGACTTTTCACTTTATTTTCTCAACGATCCTGATTTTTAACAACCAGTCACCAAAAGATCAACGCTCCTAAATATATCCCGCTAATGAAGAAAAAACCCAATAGGCTGTAGTAAACAATCCTAAACTTTGTACTTGTCACAATCGGAAACCATTCTTCATCCGTCAGCTTTTTTAGTGCATTTACCACTCGACGTTCTGATGAAAACGTAATTAAGAGTTGAGCCAATGTAACTAAAACAATTAGGAAAATAAGTATTAAGAAAACATAATTTGGATCTTCGATATTTCTAATACTTGAAAGCCACTGTAAAAGAAACCAACTAAGTATTAATGCAATAATATTCTGGCCAAAAGTAAACAGTAAGACTTTTGTTCTTGAGAATGAAATATCCAATAAAGTCCTTTCTTCACCCATTGGTTTGAGTTTAATTGTGCCCTCTACAATTTCATTGTCGGGATTCAGGTCAAAAATCAAACTCCAAATCGTCCCAATCGAGAAGTATACCTCTTTAGGTGTAAAATTAACTTTTACCTTCTTAAATCGGTTAAAAAATTTATTTAATTTGGATTCTACCTCATTTGAGGTGACTTCGAAATTAATCTGTACCAAATTCTTCACTCCTCATACTCGACATCGTTTGATGTAATAATTCGAATCTAGCACATTCAGCTATATATTGGTTTACTCTCTAATGATTCCTCTTTCTGGAATTATTTTTTGGCACACGTTCTTACTTTTCTTCTATAGGCCAGGAGTATTAGAGTTATCCAACCAATTGCATCAAAACTCGTCATTAAATCATCTGTATCATCTGTAGAAGAAGTATAATCTGTGGTAGAGGTCAAATTGAACGGAGTTGTGGAATAATAGACTAGTTCAGAAGGAGTGAAATATGATGAATAGTCGGCCCGAATATGATCATTTTTGTCAGACAAGGGTATAATGCTCGTATTCACAGACCTCTCTCTCTGTTATAACCTTAAATAACCTCCCTCATCATTCAGATCAAAAAGAGGTGATAAAACAAATATTTCCACGAAGCATTGGTCTAATTCACTTGTAACTATGTTAGACGAGTTACCCGTCAAAGGCAAGAGAAGAAAGATCCCTTAGAAGGGAGAGGTTTTGGTGTTGATGATATTAGATGAAAAGCTGGTTCAAGTAGTCCTAAAGGTCAGTACAGTTTTACTGGTTCTGATCAGCCGGATAGGGGATGTGTGACTCATCCCGTCGTGACTATAGAAGCTTCTTAGTTTTTGTTGTCCGACAAATTCAGTCATGAGTGTTAGTATTTCCTATTCCTGGATGTTCTAATATAAGTACGACCAAAGCTTCTTCCACCTTTATTGATGGAGACACAATACTAAATACTATGACCATAAAAAAAAGTCAGTGAGAATTTACCTTTCTTCATTGCTATAGATCACCTGAAAGTTAGAGAATAACTCTTTTGTTTAATTCGGATTAAAATCTCTTGGGATTATAATAAAGGTTTACATTGGTGAAATTACCTGCCAATAAAGAAAAATCCGAAGTAGATTAAGGTAGAACTAGAATAACCCTAAAATATTGGAAAAAGTAATGGAATATTCGAAGAAGTAGAAATTAGCAATATTCGTAGCCGGTTGCGATTTACACTTAAGCGAAAAAAATCTTTGTTTCCTTGAGTGTTAAACTCCCCAAGAACTGTTCAGTCACAAGTAAAATTTCATTCTACTGAAGATGACCAACAGTTTGTTGCATGATTCAATAAATGAGGTTATTTCCTATGCAACTAGGTGGACAACCCGTTATAATTCTTAAAGAAGGAACTGAGCGATCACGCGGCCGTGATGCTCAGCGAAATAATATTCAGGCCGCCATAGCCGTGGCTGATGCCGTACGCAGTGCATTAGGTCCTCGGGGTATGGATAAGCTACTCGTTGATTCGTTAGGCGATGTTGTTATCACTAATGATGGCGCTACGATTCTTGACGAGATTGATGTTCAACATCCTGCAGCTAAGATGCTTGTACAAGTCGCAAAAGTACAGGATCAAGAAGTAGGCGATGGAACGACCACATCAGTAATCGTTGCTGGAGAATTACTTAAACGAGCTGAAAAATTGCTTGATCAGAAAATTCATCCTACGGTTATCATTGGTGGTTTCAAACTTGCCTCTGACAAATGTACTGAGATCTTGATGGACATTGCTAATAAAGTAGAAGTTGATGATATCGAGAGTCTAACTTCAATTGCAAGAACCTCTCTCAACTCTAAATCAATTGGTGGTGCCAAAGCTCTTCTCTCTGATATGGCTGTTACTGCTACAAAAGCAGTTATGGAGGATGAAAAGGTCGACTTAGATATGATCTCTATCATCCAAAAACAAGGCAAGAGCTTAACCGATTCTGAACTCATTCAAGGCATTGTTATTGACAAAGAAGTTGTTAACAATCGTATGCCTTCATCTGTTGAGAATCCCAAAATCGCGCTGATTGATGTGGCATTAGAAATCAAGAAAACAGAATTTGATGCAAAAATCCGGATTACTGAAGCTTCTATGATGGATGCTTTCCTTGATCAAGAACAAACCATGATTCAAGAGATGACTGATAAGATCAAAGCATCTGGTGCAACTACCGTTCTCTGTCAGAAAGGAATAGATGATCTAGCTCAACACTTCCTTGCAAAGGAGGGTATTTTAGCTGTTCGTCGAGTGAAGAAATCCGATATGGAGAAACTTGCTCGTGCTACTGGTGCTAAAGTGGTTACCAATCTTAAAGATCTTTCTAAAGCTGACTTAGGTTCCGCTGGAGTCATTGAAGAAGTTCAGATTGGTGATGAAAAACTCATTTACGTGAGAAATTGCCCCAATCCTAAATCTGTCTCCATTGTTCTTCGTGGGGGTACCAAATACGTCACTGATGAAGCAGAACGGGCTTTACACGATGCTTTATGTGTCGTTCGTGATGTTCTTGAAGATGGTTGGGCCGTTGCTGGTGCAGGTAGCCCTGAAATTGAACTCCATAAAGGTCTCAAAGAGTTTGCTGGAACTGTAAAGGGTCGTGAGCAAATGGCTGTTGATGCTTTTGCGGATGCAGTTGAAATTATTCCCCGAACCCTAGCTGAGAACGCAGGGCTTGACCCCATTGATGTTTTAGTTGAGCTTCGTGCTGCTCATGAAAAGGGCAAGACCAACATTGGTATCAATGTTGATACAGGAAAGAAAGTTGATGCTTTCAAAGCTGGCATTATTGAACCACTCCGTGTGAAACGCCAAGCACTTCGATCTGCTCGTGAAGCAGCAGAATTAATACTTCGAATTGATGATGTTATTCAGAGTAAGAGTATGGGTGGTGCTGGAGGTCCACCAGGCGGTATGCCCCCAGGTATGGGTGGCATGGGCGGAATGGGTGGCATGGGTGGTATGCCCCCAATGATGTAGGAGGAAATAAAGATGAGTTTACAAGGAACACCCGTATTTATATTAAAAGACGATACCCAGCGCACAACTGGGAAAGATGCAGTTAGTAGCAATATTGCTGCAGCTCGTGTAATTTCTGAAGCAATTCGTTCAGCCCTTGGACCTAAAGGGATGGACAAAATGCTCCTAGATAATTTTGGTGATGTAGTTATCACTAACGATGGTGCAACCATTCTCAAAGAGATTGATATTGCCCATCCTATTGGTAAGATGATGGTTGAGCTTTCCAAGATTCAAGATCAGGAAGTTGGTGATGGGACAACAAGTGTTGTGATTTTAGCAGGTGAATTACTCTCACAAGCTGCAGAGTTGATTTCTGGCGATAAAATTCATCCCACAATTCTAGTTGAAGGATATCGCTTAGCAACTGAAAAAGCAATTGAATTTCTAGATGAAATTGCAACTGAGGTCTCTGCTGACGATGATGTTCTCCTCAAAGAAATTGTCACTACTTCTATGGGTTCTAAAATTGTCTCTCGCTCAAGTGGTCTGCTTTCCTCCATAGTAATTGATGCTGTAAAAAGCATTGATACTGGTTCTGGTAGAATTGACATCGATGATATTAAGGTTGAGAAGAAAGAAGGCGAAGATATTGAAGCAACTGTCCTTGTCAAAGGAATCGTTCTTGACAAAGAAGTTGTTCATGCTGGAATGCCTAAAAGTCTCGAAAACCCTAAGATTGCATTGATTACCGAAGCTTTTGAAGTTTCTAAGACAGAATTTGATTCTGAACTCAGTATCACCGATCCCACTAAAATTCAAGAGTTTTTGGATCGTGAAGCCTCAATGCTTCAAAAAATGGTTGATAAAGTTGTTGCTGCTGGAGCCAATGTCGTGATTGCCCAGAAGGGAATTGATGATGTTGCTCAACACCTCTTAGCAAAGCAGGATATTATGGCAATTCGTCGGGTGAAGAAATCCGATATTGAGAAACTAAGCAAAGCTACTGGCGCATCTATTGTCAATAATTTAAGTGATTTATCTGCTGACGATTTAGGTGCTGCTGGTAAAGTCTACGAAACCAAGATCGGCGATGACGATATGGTTTTTGTCGAAGATTGCCCTGAAGCAAAATCTGTCACTATTCTAATTCGTGGGGGTACTGAATTGGTTGTTGACGAAGCTGAGAGATCTATTCACGATGCTGTCTGTGTCGTGCGTAATGTTCTTGAAGACAAAAAAGTAGTGGCTGGTGGTGGTGCTCCTGAAGCATATGTCAGTCGTAAACTACATAAATTTGCCGAATCCCTTGTCGGACGCGAACAACTTGCTGTTCAGGCATTCGCCAATGCATTGGAAGTTATTCCCAGGACTCTTGCAGAAAATGCAGGTCTTGATCCCATTGACATCATTGTAGCTCTTCGTAATGAACATGAAACTGGTAATTTCAAAGCTGGTGTAGATGTTTTTGAAGGCAAAGTGAAAAACATGGATGGTGTTACTGAACCCCTACGTGTGAAAACTCATGCTATTTCAGCTGCTAGTGAGAATGCTCAAATGATTTTGAGAATTGATGATATAATTTCCGCTAAAGCAGGTGAAGGTGGTCCTCCTGGCGGTCCAGGTGGTCCTGGAGGCATGGGTGGAGACGACTTCGATTAAGAACAATCTACGCCTTCTTCCCTTTTTTTCTTTTAACCCCCCCCCCATACTCTCCCCTCTTTCTTTTTTTCCTCCCTGATATGTTCGTTTCCAGAATCTACCTTCGGGATAAATAAGAAGAACTCACTTATATCTCATGTAAATCCGTCAGTTCTTGTTTGGTATAGAGCTTTCCAAACCGTTTTTAATTCTTAATGGAATGTCGGGCTGGTTACTTCTTGTTAGAGGCGAATGTGGAATATAAAATAGAGATCGGACCTCAAATGCTGACGAGGTTTGAATATGCGCGTATTTTAGGGGCCAGAGCTTTACAAATTTCAATGGGAGCTCCTGTATTAGCCGAAGCAGAAGAAACAAAATTGGAACGGACAGTAGAAGAGGTTCAAGAGCAGGGTGATCCACTCCTCATCGCAGAACAGGAGATTAAGAAACGTCTCCTACCGATATTAGTTAGAAGAACGCTCCCTGATGGAAGATATCAAGATATACCACTTTCTCA
>JAEOTC010000048.1 GCA_016840035.1 Candidatus Hodarchaeota archaeon
AGCGAATTTACAATTTCCTTTATATAGATGAAAATTCCCCAATCCGTAAAGTGATTCACTAATACCAATTTTATCTTCAATTGTTTCTCTAAGGGACAAACTTTCCTTAATTAGGTTCACAATTCTGTCTGATTCTGCATTAGGGTTGAATGTTATTGCCTTCAGATAGAGAAAAGCTGCTTTCCTTTGTAAATATTCTTTTGACTCAAGGTCTATCTTTTGTTTCAGGAAACTTTCTCCTTTGCTTATTAATTTCCTACTTTCATCTCGTGATTCAACCAATAAAGAAACTTTAAGTAAAATACAAATAGCATCCAATCCTTTCAGGATATTCTTAGATTTCTGACATATCTTTAGTAATTTAGTTGCTGTTTCTCTTGCTTTTACTAATTCTCCTAAATTAAGAAAACAGATACTTTCGAAATGAAGAATATCTAACAAAATTGGTTCTACCAATTTCCCTAGTGTTTTTTTATCGGGAATTTGATGTAATGCTTCCTCATACCTCTCCTGATGAATATACGATTCAATTTGATCTTGTATTAATTCCAGTTTAATCCACTCTAGGTCTCATACAAATAGAGAAAGAGTTCAGATGAAACTTTGAAGTAACAATCATTTGTAGATTGTTAATTCATTTACTTTGCTTCAATTATATAATATCTACTATTTTGTGAAAATTGGAAGGTTCATTGATTGAATCCATATACTTCTTTTGGAGTCAAATATTCTGGGAATCTGTCAATAAGTTCCTTCCTTATCGTGTAACAAAAATGACAGGCATCAACATACTCCTCCTCATGCTCAACGTCATATTTTCTGGCCAATTCAGCAGGCCCTCCTTGTACTAGTGGGCCACAAATAGGATGTTTACTAGCGTCATAAGATTTTACAAGTTCTGAGAGAGGAGTCTTCCACATATTCCCCATACTGAGTCCTTGACAGATATGAACTCCTCCAAATGGGTCGAGATGAACTCTTGCAGGAAATACAAGTTCTTCATGAGGACATTCAGTAAATTCTGTCCAATGTCTTCTAGGTAGTTCATCAGTTATTAGCTCATCAACTGCTCTTCCTCTGAACATCGCACCCCCTCCAATTACAGGTTCACCTTTTTCCTGTGTTTTTTCTAAATCCAAAGCTGGTTTTTGTATACATATCTCTCCTCCACTCGCTTTTAATCGATTTACTGCAGCTGAAGCTCTTGTAGCAGGATTAATTTTTGAATCTCCATGATGAAATGCATCGTTACTTACACTAACATCTGAAATTCCTAGATCCAGGATCGGTTTCAACCAGAGTTCTGCATCTTCATCCGATATCGCCCAATAAGAATTTGTCACAATTCCAGTATTCGCTCCCATTTCACGAGACATTTTAATCCCTTCCAACATAAGAGGGTAAAAAAGAAATGGCTCTCCTCCTTCATAATATACCATTTTAATTGTCCCTATTTTCTTCATTTCGTCATGAACAGATCTCAATTGGTTCAATGTAAATGTTCCTTCAAAACGAGGGCTACAATATAAAAAACAATGGGCACATTCAAGATTACAACTCATAGTTAGTAAGAAATGAATACCACTCAGCATAAAATTCCCAAATCTCTCTAAATTTATACCATTTATTTCTATTATTACAATGGTAAAAATGCCTACAGTTTCATGACTCTAATGACAGGTTTTGAAAAAACGCCTCATTTGGATGGTCAATACTTTCGACATGTCTTTTATCATGTAAACATGCGTCACAATATGGATCTCCTTGTATCAGGGTTTTAGTTCTTGTAAACACAATATTTGGATTCTGTGCTTCAACATATGATTTATCTCCATAACAAGCAAGGAGGTGACTTAGCTCTGGATCATTAAGAGATTTTGAAACTTCATGTAGGTGACAATTCAGAGTTTTTCCTCCCCATTTTCCTTTGTGCATTCGAAATTCCAGAAATTGTGAAGGACGGGCATCTTTCGCTGTGGGATCCTGTTTCCAAGTCTCCCAAAAAATATCTAAATCCTCTGCCTCTAAATTTGGTTTTGGTTGGTTATAGTTTTGATGTTCAACATATTGTTTCAAAAAATTGATTGCCTCTGCTCTCCCAAGCATATCACATAAGGTTAGAGCTCTGTTATATGCTAAGTATAATCCAGATTTATCTTGATTACTCCAGAAAACTTCATAATCGCTTATATTATCCTTTGTTAAAATTTCAGATTTGAGATTTAGGAGATGTATAGCATATGTGAGATATTTTTTGTGTAGATTCGTAAAAGAAGGTATTTTCTTATTCAGGATTGGCATAAGTAATTCTTGATTATGTTTATCAGGTTTAACTTGGAATGAATCAATTTTCCTTTCTAAGTTTACCAAGTAGTCATCATAAATCTCTAATTTTTGTTTCTTAAGATAATTTAGAAAGTTATCTAAAGCTTCCGAAAGCTCTAAAAGCCTTTTAATCAAATCTATATTAACTGTTGCTTTTTCAGGTAAATGATTATATGTTCGAATTTCCATAAGCCCTATATCCTGTCTAGTGAATTAAAATACGGAAAAACATGTGTAGTTTTGATAATGGTCTATTTTCCAATCTTTTGAATATATAGATTATTGTTTAGGCAAAATTAGCAGGTGAATTGTTACTCGGAGTTCAGAATATTCTCTTCTGAAGTACCAATTCTAAAGTGATTTCTTGGAAATTCTCAAAAAAAGTGTTCCTAAAAAGTGTATATATTTCCTCTGATGATTTGTGCTATTCTCAAGTTTTGAATGAAGAATACTTCATTTATCGGAGAAAAGTGAAAATGAAACTTAATATGAAAAAAATCTCGATTATTATATTTATTGGGTTTTTGATGACCTTTACTATCCCCAGTAAAGCAGGAAACCCATTTAAGGATGAGATTAGCACTGAATCCGGTTTTCCAACATGGGATTCCGATATGGTAAACATTGAACAAGTTACTCAGACCGGAGCAAATGTTTACATTGCTGTTTTAGATACGGGGTTATCTCCAAACTGGGAAGATTACTTCCCAGAAGAGAGAATTGCCACGGAATATGGTATTGGTTTTCAAGAGGCATTAAGATGGGACCGAGAGTTAGATGATTTTGTAGAAACCACTGGAGAAGTACATACTACAACTTTTCTTGGTAGTAGAGGTGCCTGTCATGGAACACATGTCACGAGTACAATAATTGGCTTTTTCTATGACACGATTATCGATGAAGCAGCTGGTTATGATATTCCACCGGTAATGGTTCGGGGTATTGCACCAAATGTGAAAATTATTCCCGTAAAAGTCCTTGCTGATTTTCAGATTCCTGGAATTAAGGATGAAGATGGAAATGTGCTTCCTGGTGAAAACGTTGTATTTGGTACTGATAAAATGGTAGCAGCTGGTATTCAATATATTGCAGATCTCGCTCCTAAGCTTGATGGGCCAGTAATTATATCCATGAGCCTAGGTGGTTCAGCTCCAGATATTTGGTCAGAAGTTGCAATTGCCAATGCTATTGATAATGGTGTTATTGTGGTGGCTTCTGCCGGGAATGAAGGTACTGAAGGAATGGGATGGCCCGGTGCCTATCCTGAAGTTATTTCAGTAGGTGCTGTGGGTTGGAGGTATGAATGGTGGTGGCCTGGATATCCAGATGATGAAGGTGATGGTCCAGATCCTGATGAAGATGGTTTTGTTAACTCCTACAGCCCACTATTGGATCAAAGAAATCGTCAATGGTGGCTACAAAGCGATTA
>JAEOTC010000282.1 GCA_016840035.1 Candidatus Hodarchaeota archaeon
ATTGTTGTTACCTACAATATCTTGGAAGGTTGTTCCACTTGTTTCATCCAGTTTCCAGTAGGAAAACATGTCCTCTGGAAAGGGACTTGGAGGTGATTCAGCCGCAACTAGTAAAATAAATGCAATATTGCTGATTAAAATGACCGAAATAAAGATTAGACCTAGCAATTTTCGATTATTCAAATTAGACATAGTGTTTCTTATCCTTCTATTGTTTTGTGTTGCAGTTAGGGTATTTATTAAATTAAGCTTTATGTATTCCAAATAACTAAAAGTATACCAATTCAAAGCGTATGTTAACTGATTGATAGGAATTGAATAACATAGATATAAAAAACGGGGTCTTCTAGAGGCGCCAAAAAATATCTAAATTTTTGAGTCATCTTTTAATCATGTTCGTTGAATTATTAGAACTTACCAAGGAATTATGCTTAAATTATTCAATTAATTCTGAAAAAGTAAAAGTGGTTATATATCACCTTAAGAAGGTGTCATTATGAACGGGTGTCTAGCCACCTTTTCTCGGTAGTATCATATCGTTTAATAATACGTGCGGGGCTTCCAGCTGCAACTGAAAACGGGGGAATATCATGGGTAACCACTGAATTCGCACCCACCACAGAATTCTTACCCACTCGCACACCTGACATAATAATTGAACCTACGCCAATCCAGCTACCATCACAGATGATTATGTTTCCCTTTGATTCGTAACCTTGGTCTTTGATTGGTCTCAACACATCTCGATATTTATGTGCAGCTGTAGATACCAAAACATTATCAGCAATCATTACTTTTTTCCCAATGATAATTTCTCCTTGGGTTCCTGAAATGTGCGTATTGGGACCTATATAGGTACCTTCACCAATGAAAAGCTGGCAATCTCCTAGAATCCGCAAGACTAAACCTGCATGTATAAAGACGTTTTTAGATATGTGAACGTTATCTACATCGGAAAGTGAAACTAGAAATGGTCTCAATAACGTAGAATCTTTGGACCTGATTTTCAGTTTAATTGCATCAGTTTTTCCGTATGTAAAGAATAACATCTTAACAATTTCAAGAAAGAAAGCTGCATTCAAAAGAACTTTCAAATCTTTTTCTCCTATTTTGCTTTTTTCTGGATCGTCCTCAACATTAGTATTTGAAATATCTTGAAGCTTCTAGTTTCTCACTTAAGGGTAGTAAATTGAATTTTATTAACTCTGATATTTATAGCAGATATGGACAGATAATGTTTGATATAGTGGATTGTACGCTAACTTTACTCATTGCGAGAATCAGATCTTTCTACCTTGCTTCACATTCTTCTTGTTCTTTCCACATTTTTTAACTTAATCAATTGTATATATCATTCTTGAGCTTTTACTGCAATATATGAAAAACCATTATTATATGCTACGTTTAGCATTTCCTCAGAAAGAAGTTTTCCCATGGTATAATTTTCCTCTAATAAGTCTTTGCCTAACTCTACTGTGTACAAAATTACTTCCGCTTCCTTGCCACTTTGAAAGCGAGGAGTTAAGTTTGTATGGTTTGTTCTCGCCTGAAGGTAGGTTATAACTCTAAAGCCAGCATAAATTGTAGTGATTTCTTCCAATTCGTAATTTTCGATCAAAAAATTATCGGTCTTATGTGCTTCTATCGTTTGAAAATTCACCGAGTTAGTAAATGATTGGTGAAGAGGAATAAATGTAAAGAAAATTAGCAGAACTATTAGCACAGCTGAATAAACATATTTGAAGTAAGTTCTGAATTTACTTTCAAAAAGCCATGAGGCACCTAGTGAAACAGGAATAAATGCTAAAATTAATGCTCGCCAACCTAAGGAACTTAAGAAAAAACCAAGACCGGAATAAATTATTCCCGTTAAGAAAATAGCTTTGTCAAGAGGTCTCAATTTTCTTTTAATCAACAAAAACATAAATCCAATACTACATATAATCACAAATGCGATTGTTACTGATCTGGAAAACGTTTGGGCTACAACATCAATTGGATTCAATACGGGAGCAAGTGTTCCTGAGACTATCTGAGAATATTCTAAGGAAGATTCGAATACTCTTAAAATATTTTTTGCTAATCCGTATTGAGCAAATGTGATTTGAGTAAGCAAAAAAATAATTGAAGTAATCATAAAGAGATTTCCATAATGTTTGTCTCTTTCCAGGATGGTTCGAATAAGTAAATAAAGAATAAGAAATATTGGGACAAAAACATGGGTAATTGAAATGCTTAGGTACAATACTATCGCTACTATTGTAAAACCAGAGCTCTTTTGAAGGGTCTCTATCATGAATAAAAGAAATAGTAGCCCAAGAGCAAGTGAAAAAGGAACGGATTGATAATTAAAAAAATAAATCATTGAAATAACTAAGGCGGGTACCGCTAAAAAGCCACCAGTTTTAAATGTTCTAGAGGCGTAAAAATGTAAACTAACAGATATGATTAATCCTATGATTGTATAAAGCAGAAATTCGAAATTAGCTAAACTCAAACCACTTACAGAAGTTGAAATATAGGATAAAATAAAAAAAGAGGGCCACTGATAATACCAATGATTTGGTTGCAAAGGATTGAGATTTTTTGTTTCTATGAAATATTCGTTAAATCCCCTGAAATATTGCGAATCTGAACCTGTCGACATAACATAAAAGTAAGATAATGAAAAAAGAGCTATAAAAATCCCCGCGGAAATAATCCACTTGTGAGAGGTGTTTTTAAAAGTAATCCCAATCAATAAAAGAGAGGTTAACAATAGGGGTAGACTAATCCAATACAAAATTGACACATGATTAAATATTACATCGTTAACGGTATCTACTGTCAAAGGATAACTCAAGTACCACGAACAGATCATAAGTATTAAGCCCAAGAAAAAGGGAATTAGTAATAATCTATTCTTTTCCAAAATTCACACCCTTTCAACTTCTACTTCAAGTGATAGTAAGTAATTTTCCAAATCTGTAGTAACCTTTTCCCAAGTATATTTTTCTTCAATAATCTCCCTACCAATTTTTCCCCATCTTTCTA
>JAEOTC010000244.1 GCA_016840035.1 Candidatus Hodarchaeota archaeon
CCTCTTTAAAATAAAGAATGTTGTTTTTCGCCCATTCAAGGGCTGAACCAGCAATTTCTTGATGTCCTGTAACTAGATAAAATTGATCAGCGAAGGCAGAGCCTACACATCCAGTATAGTGACTGATGTCAACTTTCCTTTCAGAAACATGGCCAGCTACCCATCCAGAGGTGCCAATTTGACAATGAAGCTCACCATCTAATACTGCACCAGAACCGATAGCTGCGGTAGTCATATCTCCAGCTCCATTTACAACCGGGATCCCAGCTACAAGCCCGAGTTCGGAAGCAGCTTTCTCTGACAAAGTTCCAATAATATCCGTGGGTTTTTTGAGTTCTGGGAGTTTTGCTATATCTATCTTGAAGGTTTTGCAGAGAGTTTTTGACCACTGATTAAGTGGTTTTCCATCCTTTTTCCTTGTATCCATCAGCCACCAGATATATGCCAGATCAGTAGAGGTTGCCATGTTCCCCGTTAACAGAAAAATGACGTAATCCTTGACATCCAAGAATTTAAAGGTATTTTGTACGATTTCTGGTGTATTTTTCTGTAACCAGAGGATTTTTGGAATCACATCTTTGCCTGCTAATCCTGGTGACCCCCCTGTGAGTTTCAAGAACTTCCTGAATAATCGATAGGGATTATAACCCATAACCCTTGGCCATGGCCAAAGTTTTGACATCATTTCTGCCCCACGACCATCCAACCAAATCATGCAATTCATCAATGGCTTTCCAGATTTATCCACCGGGAGACAGCCTTGCATTTGAGAACTAAAAGTAATGGCTTTGATTTCCTCTGGATTGATGTTTGTCTTTCTGATTAAATCTTGTGTAGTCTGGGTGAGAGTCCTCCACCACTCTTGAGGATCATGCTCTGCATATCCTGCTTTAGGGTATATTGTCTTATAATCCATCACAGAGGAATCAATGAATTCAATTTCGTCGGAAATTAATACAGCTTTAGTACTTGTTGTTCCCAAATCATATGAGAGAAAAGTTTTCGCAGCCATTCAATCACATCATTTTACAGATAGTCTATTGCCTCTTCCAATGCTTTTTCAAAAACATCCAGGATATGATCCGAATCCTCTTTTGTAATCGTTAAGGGTGGTTTGATTTTTACAACATTGCGATATAGAGCCCCTGAATCACTGGATATCGGTGCAGAAGTTCCGAATATTACTCCATAATCATCTTTAGCAATATCTATGAGATCTGTTACTAATGTATTAGCAGGTTTCTTGCTCTCACGATCCATTACTAATTCTATTCCAATCATCAACCCTGGACATCTGATATCTCCAATATATTCGGATTTTTGCTGCAGAACCTTCAGTTTTTTGGTAATATACTCACCTTGTTTCTGGGTATTTTCTAATAATTTCGCTTTCTCCACATAATTTAAGAAAACTAATCCAGATGCAAACATTAACGGATTAGCACCAAAAGTTGAATGTTCTTCGGCAGAATTAAAACCAGTGAGATCATCACGGCTAATGGTAACACCCATCGGCAATCCACCGCCTATTGCTTTAGTAAGACACGTAATATCAGGTTTTATTCCATCATAATACTCAGATGTGAACCAATACCCTATTCGAGTTAATAGTTGAGATTCATCCCATATTAAAAAGATTTCATTCTTCTTAGTCCACTTTCTAAGCTCTTTGATATACTTCTTTGGTGCAGGGATATGCCCTCCTGGACCCTGAATTGGTTCCATCAGAATTCCAGCCACCTTATCCAGTGAACCGTATTCAATGAGATGTTTTGCGAGCTCAAGACATTCCAACTTACATGTTTTTTCGTCTTCTTGTCCTACAGGACATCTGTAACAGTAAGGAAAAGGGATTTTTGACACCCGATCGAATCCCCATGGTCGAAATCGTGTAACTCCTGCAAACCTTGTTGCCAGAGACATTGTTGCCAGCGAACTGCCATGATAACCACGTGTGTATGAATAAAAGGTTTCTGCACCGGGTTTATTTATCATTGTCAGTTTAAGAGCTGCTTCGATTGCTGCTCCTCCTCCCATTGCATTCACAGCTATCTTATTCATTCCCTCTGGTGTTAGAGAGGCCAGTTTATGAATAAAATTTACTCGTGGTATTGTGGGAAATCCATATCGAACATGGGTTAATCGTTTTACTTGCTCTGAAACTGCATATGCAACGTCAGGATTTGCAAAACCAATATTAGAAGTCCATGCTTGGCTAGTACAATCCAGAAATTCTTTTCCATTGTGATCTTTCAGGTATACGCCTTTACCTTCTACAAACACCTGATCATAAAAAGGAACAAGACTCTTTTTATGTACAGATTTTAAATCTTCATCCGTAAGAGATGTAATCCATTCTAGAATTTCTTCATCTTTAAAAATGCGTTTTTGATTTTCCATTCTGGCATCCACTAACTGACTATATATCAAAATATTGTAATTTATCTTAACAGTTGATGTGTTTACTCCCTGATACGCTCCTTCATTGAAAAGGGAATATCACCATATTGTTCAGTCAATAGCTTAGAAAACCGGAGTTTATATTTTCCAACTGGTAAGGGTTGTTCTCTCTTAAAACGAAGAACTGCCTGAGTTTTTACGCTAAATTCGGCAGGAGTTTGCTCGCTAATCTTCTTATTATTGATGGATTCATCATTAATAATGACTTCAAAATCCTTATATTTTTCTTTTCCTTCAATAGCGTCGCCTTTGATCTCAAATTTTATCGCATCAATAATAGTTGCATCGCTAATAGAATTTTTCATTTCTAATTGAAATCCCCCTTCAACATTCTTTAGGGATTTCTTTACAAATAGTGTCCTTAATAGATCTTCATTTACCATGGTATTTTCGCCATCTCTTGCTTTTACCGATGTTAAAATTAAGTTATTAATTAAATTTATTTCTCTGACTTATACCAAGAAAAATCGAATGAGGAAGCTTTACGATAAAATTGAGGCAGATGAAGATGTAGGTTCGGCTAGAAGTCGAGTTCTTTCCCAGAAAACATCGCAGAATAGATATTTACATAATCTTCGTAATCTACTTCCCTAGGATTAGATAATGACCCAGAATCATTGAGTGTATAATCAATTACGGTTTCGATCTCGGTATCATACTTTTCCTTTGTTACTCCCATTTCTTCCAAAGAAATAGGTAAATCTACATCCATTAGCATTTTCTTAAAGGCTACTATTAAATTTTCAGCTTTCTCTTCTATTGTATCTCCTTTTATTCCAGCTGCAGTTGCAAGATCAGCAATTCTCTCTGACACTGTATTCTTATTGTACATAAGGGAGTACCAACAACAAGCTCCAATGCACTTAGAATGAGGAATTTTGAATGCTGCTCCAATAGTATGACCTATTGCATGTCCTAGAATTATTTGAGAATTCCCAAATCCCCAGCCACTCATTGTTGCCGCATTATGAAGCTTTTCACGAACTTCATAATCCACCTCACCAGTTTCAGCTTGTTGATAAGCTAATGGAAGATTGTTCCATAATAGTTTGAATGCATGGAGAAGAAGGGCATCCGAGAAATCATTTGCCCATGTGCTAAGATATCCCCCTACTGCATGACTTATTGCATCAAATCCTGTGCCTGCAATCAGACTTTTGGGTAAGGTTTTAGTTAGAATAGGATCTAAAATCGTAATATCCGCAACTAAATCACGATTCCCAAAGGATGCTTTTCGTTCCGTATCAGAAGATTTATCTGTTAAGACAGTGGCCCAAGTGACATCTGACCCAGTACCAGAAGTAGTAGGAATATTTATAAGAATACAACCAGTTTTCTCACGTAATTTCAAATCTGCAAATGGATCTAATCCCTCAATAGCATCGATTCCATCTTCAGGATTCGCCCACATTGGCCACATCCCTTTTGCGGAGTCCATGACACTTCCACCTCCAAATGCAATAATTACATCTGGTTTAACCTCTGCTAGGAGTTTTGCCCCTTTTTCCACGGTTTGAAGACTGGGTTCCCCAGGAATTTCATCAAAGATGGTAATTTTAGCATCAATAGCTTTTAATTGCTCCTCCAAAAGGTGAAAATGTAATTTCTTCATAACAGGATCCGTAACAACAAATGCGTGTTTGAAGTCCTTTTCGGAGAGATATTCTAGTGCATCTTCACCAAAAATCACTTTTCGGGGAGATGTAAAATCCCACATGACTTTTCCTCCTCTTTACGGATATTCAACGTTTTCTATCATTGTTGTACATTTAACAAGCTCTTGAGCCGCCTTTAAAGCACGCATTAATTTAGCCATTGACTTTGCAGAGCATTTAACATCAAATTTTCGTTGCATGATTCCTTTCAACGGGCCAATTTTCCCATCGAACAGTTTTAACCAATTTCCGTATTTTCCTGCATAGACATACTCTACATTCTCAGGTGCAGGTCGGTCAGGAGTGATCAGATATGCCTCACGACATTCTCCATGCCATAAATCACAATAAATACTTGTTTCTTCTGTAAGAGTTCCCGTGCCATCAGGAATAGTCGTGAAGATAAAATCTCCTTCCCATTTCTTAGCTGCTTTCGCATATGCTTCGCTTTCGTTAATCTTTTTGACAAGCTCTTGTACCCATTCTTCTGAACCGTAAACAACCATTTTCTTCCATCCTAATACTTTTTCATTGCTTTAGATAATATTCATTTTGATAGTTTTCACTCATTAAAATATCACGAGTGTTAATCGATATCTCAATCATTCCCATTTCACCTGTTTAAAGACTTTACTTCTGGAATCAAAAATTCAAAGTCGCTTTAGGAGGCCTAGGTTTTTAAGTGGATCTTCAGAAATACGGGATAAAATAATCAATTGATCAATAGTGGTTGTAAAGAAATGTTTGGATATATGGGTAAAATCTTACGAGTAAATCTTACCACAGGAAGTGTAACAGAAGAAGTACTAAATGAAACTGATCTGAAAATGTTTTTGGGAGGAGCAGGATTGGCAACAAAGTACTTATTTGATGAAGTTCCCAAAGGTATCGATCCTCTAGGTCCTGAAAATAAATTGATATTCATGACGGGGCCTATGACTGGTACTTCCTCCCCAAGTACGGGAAGATTCTCTGTTGTTGCAAAATCGCCATTAACGGGATTCTGGGGGCAAGCAAATTCTGGTGGTTTTTGGGGTCGGGATTTCAAAAGATCAGGTTATGATGGAGTAATATTTGAAGGAGTAGCAGAGAAACCTGTCTATCTTGTAACTGATGAAGGCAAAGCAGAACTACGAGATGCAACTCATCTTTGGGGAATGAATACTTCAGAAACCACTGCTAAGATTAAGAAGGACTTAGGAGAAAAATTTAATGTAGCATGTATTGGTATAGCTGGAGAAAACCAAGTTAAATATGCAGCTATTATGAATGACGTTGATAAAGAATACTGGGGAAGAGCAGCTGGAAGATGCGGATTGGGTACTGTAATGGGTTCAAAAAACCTCAAAGCAATTGCGTCTCGTGGTAGAATTCCAATTACGATTGCAAATAAGGAGGAATATCGAGAGAAAGCAAAGGATAGACGGGATTGGGTGAATGCTAGTCTTCTTAAAGTAACTCTCGAAGTTTTCGGTACAGCAGCCATTCTTGATATGGTTAATCAAAGGGGAGGTTTACCTTCTCGTAATTGGCAAACAGGATATGTTGAGGAATATGAAAAAATTAATGGAGAGGCAATAAACGACACAATTCTCGTTGGAGAAAAAGCGTGCTTTGCTTGCCCGATTGCTTGTGGACGCCTATCAGATATTAAAGATGGAAAATATAAATCCAAGGGTGAAGGCCCCGAATATGAATCCATCGGTGCTTTTGGTAGTATGTGTGATATCTATGATCTTAATGCGATAACTAAAGCGCACTTTTTATGTAATGAATATGGGATTGATACCATATCTGCTGGTGCGACGATTTCTTTTGCAATGGAAGCAGTAGAAAAAGGAATTTTGACCGATACCATGGGTTCAGATATTAGTTTTGGTAATCCTGATGCAATCATTGATCTAGTACATAAGATTGGAAAAAGAGAAGGAATTGGTGATTTACTGGCAGAGGGGTCGAAAATAATATCTGAAAGGATAGGACAGGGTAGTGAAAGATTTGCAATGCATGTGAA
>JAEOTC010000245.1 GCA_016840035.1 Candidatus Hodarchaeota archaeon
AATAATCCTTCGTAATTCGAGAATTGGAACTTCCAAAACCCCTAAAATTGTCGCTACCACACGTCCAATTTGGGGATAAGATAGAAGGTGTTTAATTTTGGCATTGAACATAATTAGAATTTCCAGGCTTTTCAATAGAATTAGTGAGAGTGAAGTGGACTAAAAGGAACCTTTCTAAAAAACCTTAGTGGTCTGTTGAGCTGATATATTTTGGCAAGTAATGAATTATTCGGGCTTCTTTTAGCCTTTAGTGCCGCCTGTTGTTGGGGTTTTACTGGTGTACTCTATAAAGCCGTCATAAGGGCGGAATATTCTTTATTTCTAACTATGGTATTCCGAGGATTAATTGCAGTACCATTTTTAGCTTTTGTAACTCACTTTACGACTGGTTTTGATGCATTCTCTATTTTATTTCAGCCCGACGTTTTTCCTATTCTTATACTTTCAAGTTTTTTCGTTACCTTTGGAGATTGGTTTTTTTTCGCATCCTTAAAGAGGATAGATGTCTCAAAATCGCAACCTGTAGCTGGGATATATCCATTATTCACAATATTGTTACTTATTTCATTTGGTATGGAAGAAGTATCTCTAGTAGTAATTGTAGCAACATTGATATTGATAATAGGAATAGGACTTGTATCACAACAAGAATCTTCCTCATTGAATCCATCGCTTTCAGAAAATAAAATAATTCGTGAAGGACTACTATTATCGATTCTTGCAGCGGTTTTTTGGAGTTTTGGGATCCTATCGTTAGATTATTTACTTGAGATTCCAGGAGTTGACGTTTTTTCCTTAGCAACTATACGTTTTAGCATCTTAACACTTATAATGGCTCTAGCTTGGTTGTTTTTTGATAAATTATCCTTATTTTTTCCTGTGAATACATTCTCTAAAACATCAATTCAAAGCAAGGATATTTTTATTTTTGGTCTTACTGGAATCCTTAGCTGGGGTGTAGGAGGAGTAGCGTTTTTTAAATCAATAGAATTAATCGATGCATCACGAGCCACTCCTATTTCCTCAATTAATCCAGTAATTGCAATCATATTGGGAATTATCTTTCTTAAAGAGAAATTTTCTTCAATACAAGCAATTGGAATCCTACTTGTTTGTATTGGAACAATAGCAATCTCAGTATTGTGAGGTTACTAGGAACTTTCTTTTTCACTTATGATAAAACCTATCTCTTCAGCCCAGCTACGAATTACCTTCCAGTCTCTGTTATCCCCACGATCAGCGAAATTCCCTACGTAACGGCCCCCTAGGGCCTTTCTTGAAGTAAACTGCAAATTAAATTTTTCTAAAGTATTATCAATCCATTTCTTTTGGAGTTGTT
Source organism: Candidatus Hodarchaeota archaeon (assembly GCA_016840035.1). Classification (GTDB taxonomy): domain Archaea; phylum Asgardarchaeota; class Heimdallarchaeia; order Hodarchaeales; family Hodarchaeaceae; genus Hodarchaeum. The sequence goes on from JAEOTC010000245.1 coordinate 1,340, forward strand.
CGTACTTTTCTATATCATTTGCCTTAAAAGCATCACCTGCACCACCAGATGATACAAAGACAAAGAGCTTCTTTTCAGCTAATGTATTTCTTTTCTTTTTTAGGAAATTCTTTCCTTCTTTTGCCCATCGGAATCTAGCGACACTTACTCCAAGTATGATGTTATCATAATTCGAAATATCAGGATTCCTGGTTTTTTTATCCTTTAAGTTGATTAAATCTACATCGATATTGAATTTTTCTTTAATTACACGTATTATTTCCATAGCTGTTTCCGTTGTGGCTCCCCATCTCGTGGCATACACTAAAACTGTATTATTCATTTGATTCACCTATTAGATATATTTATAGTAATGTAAAAATGAAAATGAGGCTCCCAATGAGAAGAGATCCACCTTCGACAATGATAACACCTGATTTTGTCCTCATTAATCCAAGACCTACCTTGGGCGAATTTCGAAATGGGTGGAGTAATTTTCCAGTGTCATTAGGAAATGCATAAGTCATCGGAGAGACAATAAAATCGACTATCCAATGACTTAGTACAAGAAATGCGATTAATAAACATGTAGTGTTGTTCTGGCCAAGTATTAGAAATACTATGGCAATGATAGATGACCAGATAATGGCCATAAATAGGCTATGAGACCAAGGCGCTTCAGTGACGTGATCAGAACTGGGCATATCCTCAAAACCAAGGAACATAACAACAAAGAATACTATGTCAAGAAAGTACGAACATACGATGAGAATTATTACAGGGACCTCGGGTAGGAGAAGCTTGGAAGCTAATCCTATTCCCAAATGAGCTATACCAGCCATACTCTTTCAACCTACACATTATACTTTAACTACAATAGTTTCAGCTAAAATATCCATTCCTCGTTGTCTATGTGTTTTTTCTGGATCAAATCGTTCTAGGATCATCCCTAGGATAACATCTATTGGCAAAAATTCTTGAAAAACAATAAGTTTGGAGAAATTCCGAATAATAGCCTGCTTCCAGGTTATTTTTATTCCCGTCTGATCCACTACGGCTAGATGAAAAAGCCTCTTCCCAATAGTAGTCCCATATCGATATTCCAGAACGACATTGTATCCAATAAATATGACGAAGAACAGAATTGCTAACACAGAAATGAATAGGATTAATAGTATGCTTTGAAGAGAGAGGTCTATAACTTCATTTTCCCAACTTGCAAACTCAGCCATAAGTTCCTCCCAAGGCATAAATGTAAAATGTAAGATAACAAATCCTCCACCAATTATTCCGAGTGATATTATCATTAAGGTGAAAAAGTCTACTACCCAGGCAAAGAATCTCGTTATCCAGTCAACGCGCTCATTATGCCAATTATTTCCCTGACTGACGTTCAATGCCACCTCACGAGAGGATCCAAACGCTAAAGAAGGAGATTGTTCCCCTGATTCATTTAATGCTGATTGAACATCTATTCGAAGTTCATCAAGAGCATCCTGTTTTACTTTTTTAGGATAGGGTAAGTATTTACTCACCTCATCAATATACAAATCTAGTTCAGTTTTACTAAAATTTTTACTCATCTTGCTTCCACACATTATCGAGTATCAATCATTTCATGGATAATCACGAGAAATTCTTTCAATGAATGTTGTAAAGACTGAAGGAATTTTTTCCCATCATCGGTTAATGAATAGATTCTTTTCCGAGAGTCTCCTTCCTTAATGCCAATAATTAACCCACTATCTTTTTCTAGACTTTTTAGAATCGGATAAATATTGGAACCTTCAATCTTGATTCTATCTTTAGTATTTTCTCTCAGCCTTTTAGAAATTTGAAAGGGGTAATCTGGGTTTTCTGCAAGAATGAAAAGAATTAAAGGTTTAGAGAAACCTTTCTTGAATTCAATTTCGAATTTTTGCATCTCTGTATCCAAATTCAATAATTTCAACTCTGTTTAAAGTCTATATATTGAGTCTATATATAGATTGTGGTTATGGAACTAGCCTCTCAAATCGGTAGAAATCAAGTTCAGATCAGAAACTAAATGAAAAGGGCAATCAATTTTTAAATACTTGTAGAATTACCATTTTCAATTACTTAGGATCTAGTGTGTAAAATGATTGGATGGTTTGCAAAAAGACTTGGGTCAAGACTAAATTCAAAAGTAATTAAGCTAGAAGAGGAACTATTGGAACGAGAAGATGCCATCAAATTCACTTCTGATTCACCTGAACGAATGTTATTTAATTCCAAAGACCCCTCTACCATGAGACCTCCAGTGAGATTTAGATTACTTCCTAAAATGATCCGTATCATGAATCCAATGATCAGCAATATGAATCAGTCCCTAAGAAGTCTTGATGAAAATCCAACCGATCCGAAGCGACGAGTAGATGGAGAGTTTATTGCTAAGTTGGAGGCTTATGTATATGAGATTGGAATCGATGATATTGCGTATACTACTTTGTCACGAGATTTAATTTTCAAAGATCGAGCGGTTGTATTTGATGGTGGGGTAATCGTTCTCTCCATGGAAATGGATTATGACAAAATGGAGAAGGCACCTAGTCCTGACACACAAAAAATGATATTAGGAACTTATAATAATCTTGGCATTCTTACCAACAAAATTACTACGTATTTAAGAGAACAAGGGTATGGAGCTCAAGCAGGCCATCCTTTAGGAGGGTTGGTAGTATATCCCCCTTTAGGCCAGATGTCAGGAATGGGCTGGCACGGATTAAATGGTATATTAATCGGCCCAAAATTTGGCCCCCGACATCGATTAGCAGCAATTTATACGTCGATAGAAAACCTTCCTATTATTGAAGAGAATGAACATGCTTGGGTTGAGGATTATTGCTATACATGCAATCGGTGTGTCACTGCTTGTCCTGGAAACGCCATCTATGATAAACCCATCATTCATGAAAACAAATCCAGAACTTATATCGATACAAAGAAATGTATGTCTGAATTTCTGGATAATTATGGTTGTTCAATTTGTATTAAAGTTTGCGAATTCAATAGAAGCGATTATTATGAGATCAGGACACGTTTCATGAACATTAAAGAATAAAGAAAAACGCGATAGTATCGCGCTTATTTAGAGGGGGTTTTAGCGATTAGGGGATATTCATCCTTAATTCCCATCTCGGCTATTGTATCATTTGGAAAGACAGTCATTCGCGTTTGAAGGGCAACCATGTATCCATCATATTCAGTCCTTATATATCCGTCATCGAGGGGTCGACCATGAATATCAGTAAATTTTGCAACAGGTTGTCCTTTTTTAACATAATCCCCAGGTTTCACAATAAAACGAACTATTCCTGATCGCTTAACCCGAGGATGATCAAATCGTCTCAACCGTTCTTTGGGTTTGGGAACAGGAAATTCAGTTATTTTCTCGTTAGGTCCATCGAGCATCCCAGCCCATCTTAAGACATTTCGTGTTCCTTTCACAGAACCCGAAATTACCTCTGGTACTAAATATAGATTCTCACCCAGTTCTGCAGTAAACGCAGGGATCCGTAAGCTGTTAAAAGCGGAACCTGACACTGATCTATGCAGTTTCATCTTTAGGTATTTGTTTGCAGGGAATTCCGCACAAACTAACATTCCAAATGATTTTACCATTTCCTCTTGTTTCTTAAGGAGATCTTCTGCTTCCTCTTTTTGGGAATCCTCATGGTAAAATAATCGATCTAAAATTGAGTAGGGTATTGAAAGGAGAGAATGATTATGAAAATCGATATGGTAATCAGCATACTGCTCAAAATAAGAATAGATCTTATTTGTGATGTGCTCGTAATGTTTCGGATATTCCTTATCTTCTTCTGTCTCTTTTTTATCCGCGAACATTCCTTCTGGAAACAGCCTATTCGGGTCTCTATCATCATATACCGCTTTATGATGATATCTCCGGAAAGCCGAGGGATTAAGAGTTGGAATTGCTACAAGAGTGCCCTTAAGTTCTTGAGCTAGCTCTTCAGTCATAAGCTCGTGAATCACCGCAATTCCAGTTAGTTCATATCCATGAACATTCGCTGTTAGGAAAAAAGTTGGTCCTTCTTTGACCCCCTGTGCAATAATAACAGGAATTTTCTCTATTATTCCTGTGGGGAGCTCAATACCATCTATAGATCCATATGTTAATTTTCCAGGTTCGCTTTTCGCACTTCCAATTATAATATCTTTCATTCGATCTTTCACCTTCATACTCCATATCTTTCTTAATCTGAAAATGATCTTTTTTCCAATTTAACAATGTTTAGTTCCAGACATTCTGTTCTTACACGCTTTTATAGGAGTTGATTACCTCCCTATTTTAACTCGATGTATGTCCAGGCTACTAATTATCTTAGGTATTTAGAAAGTCACAAGTTTAGTGACTTTTCACGCATAATACTGTTGAAAAAAAATTCCTCAAGAATATATGAATGAGGACAGAAATCCCAAGGGAAATTCTAGAAAACTCAGAGGTTTAAACTAGTGAAATCAGTACCCCATCAGAATTTGAACATCTACACTCTTGCAATCACAAATTTTCTTTGGGGTTTCGTTAACTTTGTTTTCATGATACAGATCCAACCATTTCTGGTTACTATTTACGAAACAGATACAGCGATTACTCAAATTCTGGGACTGATTCTCTCTATTGGTTCATTTGCAGCAGTTATTCCCTTGATCTTTGGATTTCTTTCAGATATGTATGGAAGGAAAAGAAACATAATTTTTGGCCAGTTTTTAAGCATCTTAGGACTACTTGGATTTTCTTCAGGACTCACAAATATTGTTATTTTAATGGCGAGTATAATCCTCTTCAATCTTGGAGTGGGATTATATGATGCGCCTCTTCAGGGTTTAATTTACGAATCAGCAACAAAAAATCGGGGATTGGCTTTTTCTTTTGTTTATAATTCCTCTTACCTTGCAGGAATAACAGCGTCATTTTTACTTAGAATTGGAAATCAGGATTTTACTCTCTTCTTTCGACTTGGTTTACTATTAATTCTAGCTAGTCTTGCGATTAATGCACTCTTACTTCAGGATATTAAAGAGAATATCGTGAAACTAGATTTCCCTCTATTAAGAATTTTAAGGAATCCAACCTCAAGATTAATAGCCCTTACATTTGCGATTGATGCTTTTATTTGGGGCTTGCCGCTGTCAATGGCCAATACAATATACATTCTTGTTTTTGATGTTGATCTTTCCTTCATTGCAGCTCTCACTCTTGTTGAGACTATTATGATGGCATTACTCGCCTATCCCGCCGGAACTATTGTTGATAAATTTGGAAGAGTCGCTGGCCTAATTATTGGAGAAATACTAGGGATAATATGGATAGTTCTAGTGTTTGTTGCATTCTCAAATCCTGAACATGCTCCTGAGATAATTTTGTTAGCATATGCATGCCTCGGGGCGGTCGTTGCTTTTTGGCGTCCCTCGGTTACTCTAAGTTTCATTTCGGTTGACACTGAAGCTGCTGCAACCAATTTTGGGATTCTCGCGTTTATCCAACGATTAGGACGAGTTCCTGCGGCTGGAGTGGCAGGTTTTCTCTTCATCTACCTTGGATTTCCCCCTCTTCTATTCATTACCTTCTTCGGCACGTTCATAATTATAGCAGTTTTTATTAGAATGGATAGAGCAGAAAAAGCTGCGATTATCGTTTCGGCTACCTAATACGATGCTTAGATTCTAAAGAATATCTAAAGTGATTCACATTTGAAAAATAATATCATATTACCATACTTTTTCTAACAATCGTAAAGCGTTTTTACCAATCACTTTAGCAATTTCAGAATCGGTATAACCGTTTTTAACCATCCATCGCGTGATATTTTGGAGGCATTCGGTTGGATTTTCCATACCTTTTACATAATCTGGTAAAGTAGATACAACTAACCCATCACCCACTCTTCCAGGCCTTGAGTAATGACCCAAACCTCCTAATTTAAACTCCTCATCCTCCATACGATATAATCCCACATGATCTCCATATAAAGTATCAGGACCACATCCTACACTGTCAATTCCTACTAAGTCAACACAATATTCCAAATGATTCATATATGTCTCAATACTTGGAATTGGATCATCTTTTGTTGCCGTGAAACCTGGAGCAGCTTCAATCCCCATTACTCCTCCCTTTTCGGCTAACGCTTGAATAACCTCATCAGGAAACATTCGTGCGATTGGATTCAATGCTCTGGCCCCAGCATGGGAGACAATAATGGGTTTTTTACTTGATTCTATTGTTTCTAACGCAGTTAGGTCACTTAAGTGACTTACATCAATTAATACTCCCAACTTGTTCATCCGTATAACACAATCATATCCAAAGTCAGTTAAACCCCCGTCGCGAATTTCTCCTAATCCAGTGCCCAGCATGTTTGATTCGCTGTAGTTTAACCCCATAGATCGTATCCCAAGGCCATAGAGTATATCTAATCTATCAACTTCGTTCTCAATGCTTGAAACAGACTCAAGAACAGCAACCCAAGCAAGTTTTCCCGTTTCATAAGCTGTTCGTATGTCATCTACGGATTTACAATGAATTACAAAATCTTGATGACCGATATCACACAAACGTTGCCCTAAATCATGAATGGTGTCGCTCCATTTCCAACCATGCTTGCTAGTGATATTACAGCTCCCATTCATTAAATTATCAAATACAGCATCCAACCCTGATTTACTAAGTGCTTCATATGCTAAGAAATCACGACCCTCTCTTGATAACGCACGGGATTCGCTCACTTGTTCAGGCATTTTAGTAGGATGTTCATGTAAATCGATTACTATGTTTTTTTCAAAAATCTCTTCAACTCTTTCCTCTTCAGTTTTTGAGAGTGGAACTAAGTATGCCCAATCCTTCCTTATTGGTTCTCGGAGGTTAAAGGTTCTGTAATCCACTCCAGGAGTTAAGTACTGGTATGCTTTGTATCCCCCATATTTTTTGTTGCTACCCATTTTTATTCATTCCAAAAGTTCTAGGATTTAGTGCTTGAATATTGTTGCATTTAATTTATCAAAATCGGCCTCAGGATAAGTAACTCTACTATGAGTAAGTTTGAGGTTTACAAATGTCTCAGCTGTTTTTATACTTATTTTTAAAGGATTTATGATTGGTAAACCAGTTTTTTCTATGAGGATATCATCCACCATTAAGAATGCTAGTGACATACAGCCAAGAACAATACTTCCAGCCCCTTTTTCCTTTGCTTTAAGGATTCCTTTTATCATTTGAGTGACGGCCTTTTCTTTATTCTGTCCCCACATATCTGTTATAGGGATATGGACAAATTCGATTGAGGAGAGTCGTGACTCAAGGCCTTTCTCTCTAACGAGTATTCTTACGCCATCCTCTGATTCAACCCCAGCTGTTAACACTGTAAGAATGCTAAACCTATCACTGACCATACATGCATAGAGAAAAGAAGCTTCAGCAGGACCAACAACGGGAATATCAAGCAGTTCTCTTGCTGGTGTTAAACCAGGATCTCCAGCACACCCAATTATCACTGCATCAAACTGTTTTTCTCTTCGTATGTGAACCAGTTTCCGTAACATAGGTCCAATGGACATATATTCTTCAATTGCGGATTCAATGGATAATGGGCCCTCCCCTACTTCCATTACTGACACTTGGGTGTTAGAATCCGTTAAGGAATTCGCAATTGAGGTACGACGAGTAATTTCGTCTTCAGACATTCCATCTCCAGGTAAAAGATAAAGAATTCTCATCATTCTTTTCCTCAAGTAAAAAAAATTAACTAATTTCGCGATTTAGTATTCGTACAAATTACTTGAATTAAATCTATCTTTGAGATTAAATTGTTTCTTCTTTTCAGAGTGATATTATCTCATATGCACTAGTTACGTTGCCTGAAGGATTTCATTTAACTATACTCTTTAAAAGTCAAGTATTTATCTAACTTTAGCAGTTAAATACAAGCTTTTTTGCTGTATTAGGATTTTTAAGTGAATTAGACGTTATTTATGGACATTTACGTAATTTAGATCAAAGAAAATGATGATTACAAATGATTAGTGGAAGAAATTAGAAAATGAGTTGAACAGATTGAGTTTAAAAAGTTATATCGCTCGCAGAGCTCTTGATAGCATATTTTTACTAATTGTGACGGTGGTTTTTAATTTTGTATTATTTCGTATTATGCCTGGAAATCCTGCGTTAGCTGTTTTAGGAAGAACTGGACAAGTTAGACCAGAATTTCGTGAAGCCCTGCAAATACGTTATGGAACAAATCTGCCAATTTGGGATCAATTTGTCATATATTTACAGCGTCTTTTAGAAGGAGATTTAGGTTTTTCATTCTATTACTATCCTACTCCGGTTTCTGATCTTATTTTCAGTCATCGTCTGCTCAACACAGTTCTGCTTATGGGAATTTCAATTCTTTTATCCTTCATACTTGCAATCATATTTGGTACAATTGCTGCTTCAAAATTTAAATCAAAAACTGACCTTGTATCTATATTTATCACTCTTACAAGTTATTCTACACCTGTCTTCTGGGTGGGTATGTTAATTATCTTCTATTTCTTCGGTCAATTTCATCTAATCCCGTTATCAGGATCTCCTCGCCTTGAAGATCCAAAATACGCTGATTTCTTTGCATGGGCTTTGGATTACTGCTATCATTTAATTGGCCCTGTAACAACATTAACTATAAGTTTTGTTGGTGCTTGGTTCTTAATTGCACGAGATCAAATGCTAGGCGTATTTATGGAAGATTACATAACAACTGCTCGCGCTAAAGGGTTAAAGGAAAGAAGAGTGTTATTTGTTCATGCACGGAAGAATGCTATGCTACCTATGATTTCAGTTTTAGCTCTTGCTATGACTTATCTAGTGTCAGGGGCTACACTTACTGAAACTGTTTTTTCTTGGGATGGAATAGGCTTGCTTACATTTGACGCGGTGACCTATTCTGATTATCCATTACTTCAGGGTCTATTCTTATTAGTTGCAGCTGTTGCAATCTTTTCCAGTTTCCTTGCAGACATAATTTACGCATACTTAGATCCCCGAATTCGATATTGAGGTGAAAAAAATGTCTATTACTGGTGCAAAAGATGGTTCAATACAATATTTAACCCCTTCTCTCTTAACACGGTATAAAATTCGGTTTAATCGATTTTGGCACCTCTATACAGATAGTCCTTTTGGATTAATTGGGATATTTCTAGTCCTATTATTCGTTGGAATGGGGGTATTTGCTCCTATTCTTGCCCCCTATGATCCTAACAGACCTATGGTTGGGGATAGAAGTGATAATCCTTCACTTTCCCATCCTCTTGGAACTGATCGTCTGGGAAGAGATATATTTAGTCAAATGATATTTGGAGCTCAAGTATCATTATTGATAGGTTTATCAGCTGCTTTTATTTCTTTAGTAATTGGAACATTTATTGGATTAACATCAGGATATTACGGTGGGTTTATCGATTTACTTCTTATGCGAATAACGGACTTTTTCATCCAGCTCCCTACATTGCCATTAATGCTTGTAGTTGTTTCTCTCTTTGGAGGTGGAATGGAAAACTTGATACTGATAATTGGTTTTCTTGGCTGGACTGGAACAGCCAGGATAGTCCGATCTGAAACTCTTTCAATTAAACAGCGAGCATTTGTTGAAGCTTCAAAATCAGTTGGTGCTGGAAATAGACATATTATCATTGGCCATATTTTACCAAATGTCTTTCCTTTAATTTTTGCTAATGCTATTTTAGGAGTAGTAAATTCTATAATTGCAGAAGCAGGATTGAGTTTTCTGGGTTTTGGAGTAGTTGGCTCTTGGTCTTGGGGCCGAGTTTTATACGAGGCAGGTAGAGAAAATGCAATCCTTCTCGGTTCATGGTGGCATTTTATCCCTCCTGGAATTAGTATTATGCTATTAGCTTTGGGATTCTCGTTAATAAGTTTTAGTCTAAATGAGGTACTTAACCCCCGACTTAGAGAAAGGTGAAACTCATGGTCTTACTTGAAGTGAAAAATCTTAGCACACATTTCTTTCTTAAAGAATCACGAGTGCGAGCTGTTGATGATGTATGTTTTACAGTCGAAAAAGGGAAAATACTTGGAGTTGCTGGCGAGAGTGGATGTGGTAAAACAACAACAGCTTTGTCTATCATGAGAATGCTACCTCCCGCTGGAAAAATCGTCAAAGGAGAAATTTATTTAGAAGGTATCGATCTCCTAAAAAAGAATAAAGAGGAGATGCGGCAAACTAAATGGAAGGAGCTCTCTTATATCTTTCAATATGCGATGAATGCCTTTAATCCCGTAATGACTGTCGGAGAACAAATTGCGGAAGTAATAATAGAAAAACAAGATACAAATTCAAAATCAGGAAAAAAAGAAGCTTGGAAAAAAGTTAAAGAATCGTTTGAGATTGTCGGATTAGATCCAGATCGTAGTAAAAACTATCCCCATGAATTTTCAGGTGGGATGCGTCAACGAGCAATTATTGCAATGGCAATGGCTTGTGATCCAAAATTGCTTATTGCTGATGAACCTGTAACAGCTTTGGATGTAATTGTCGAAAAAAAGATTTTAAAGCTTTTAAGAGAGATTCAAACGAAATATGATCTAGGTATCATGTTTATAACGCATGATTTAAGTGTGATCGCTGAATCATGTGATGAAGTAGCAATTATGTACGCTGGAAAACTAGTAGAAGTTGGAGATGCATCTACGATATTTCACAAGGGAGCACATCCTTATACAAGGATGTTAATTCGTTCTTTTCCGAGTATATTGGGTGAATGTAAACGCATCGAACCAATTTCAGGAATTCCGCCTGATCTAGCAAATCCACCCTTAGGTTGCCGTTTTCACCCGAGATGTCCTATAGCTACTAAGGAATGCAAGGAAGAAATACCTCCCTTTGAACAATTTTCTACTTCACGTCATCAAGTTGCGTGTTTTCATGCAGGAGAGTCAATCGCATGAGTTCAGAAGAAGAATCATTATTCTCTATTGTAGCTCTCAAGAAATGGTTTTCTACACGAACTGGTTTACTGGATAGCATACTGGGAAAACAAGAATATGTAAGAGCAGTTGATGAGATTTCATTTGAGATAAAGAAAGGAGAAGTTGTCTGTCTTGTTGGAGAAAGTGGATCTGGTAAAACTACCGCAGCAAGATTAATACTAAGATTAGAAGATCCTACAAGTGGAGAAATAATTTACAAGGGTGAGGATATTGCAAAGGCTAAAGAGAGAAAAATACGTAGATTGCGTAGGCACATGCAAATGATTTTTCAAAATCCCTATGAATCATTAGATCCAAGAATGACTGTATATGACGTAATTGCAGAACCATTACAGGTTACTAAACTGTTTCCCAAATCAGAAACTTCACAGAGGGTAGGTAAAGCATTAGAAGATGTAGGTTTGATCCCTGTTTCGGAATTCAGTATTAGATTTCCTCACGAATTATCTGGGGGACAACGACAGAGAGTTTCTATTGCACGGGCTTTAGTCTTAGATCCGGAATTCATTGTTGCAGATGAACCAGCAAGTATGCTTGATGCAAATACTCGTATAGAGATCTTAAATCTCCTCCAAGATTTACAAGCAGAGTACCATATGGGTATTTTATTTATCACTCACGATTTAGCTCAAGCCAGGTATTTAGGTCATCGAATTATTATCCTATATCTAGGGAAAATTGTTGAAAAAGGCAATATTGACCAAGTTATCCAAAATCCTCACCATCCTTACTCCAAAGCACTGATTTCTAACATTCCAGTACCAGATCCAGACGCAAAACGTGAACGCATTGATATTGAAGGAGAAATCCCGACAGCAATCAATCTTCCTCTTGGTTGTAGATTCGCTCCTAGGTGTCCTTTCAAATTTAAACGATGTACCGAGGAAGAGCCAGAATTAATGTTAAAAGAAGGAAGGTATTCAGCATGTTGGTTAGATTAAAGAAACTCTATATTGAGCGTGTTCTCTTATTTGTTTTATTGATAGGGATGTTCTCAGACATTCACATGATATCTACAAATGCTTTTATCTTCCAAAACACGCAATCTAGTGCTGATTTTTTCTTGGAGATATTTGCGCCTACAGAAATTGAATATTGGGAAAAAATAAATATCACTATTGAAATAAGAGAGAAGTCAAATATTTCTCATGAAAATATGGCGATTAACCTTACTTTGGAAAGTGGATTAAACCTTGCAGAGGGTGAGAATGGAGAGTATGATCTTGGGGATTTCGCACCTCTAGAAGAGAAAAATGCTAGTTTTATGATTACAGCATCTCAAACATTCTTGAACAATCCTATTGTACTCTATAAGGTATACTTACATAAAGATGGAATTCTTATGGATGTAGATACAAGAATTAACGGAGATGTATATACACTCCAGTATGGAATAAGCTCTATAAATGTTTTATATCCAATATTGAAGGTTACAAGTAGTCCGCTTGAGATTACTGGTTTTGTGGTACCACGTATTTCACTACTGAATAATCAGAAGCAGTCTCTAACTTATAACATATCTAATGAAGGAGATGCAAGCTTACAGAACCTTACTCTCAGAGTTGAATATGATGAAAAAGTAGTAGAACTTCAATCGATGATATTAAGTAGAGTAATTGACGGGAAAACGGTTGATAACGTGTCTTTATCATCAGATACTTTTCCTTCTCTTAGCTTATTCCCAGGAAAGAGTTATGTTTTATTCCAAATAAATATCCGCTGTATTACATTCTCAGCAACAGACCATTCAAGAGTTTATCTATTTGTTTCAACAGACTTTTTTGGAGAGAGAGAATACAGTGTACAAGTCCAGACATACGATATTTACAATCCATATAAATACGATAATCCTCTTGTGTTCCTGGCTTGGCCAGTTTATATTATCTTTTTCATGATTTTGGGGTTATTAATTATCATTTATTCTTGGAAAAAACACGACAGACGACTAAAAAAAGCTCGAGAACTTGAAGAGAAATACGGTACAAGTTATGTTAGTTGTGATTAAAGGAAGTTTCTCCTTTCTTTATCTCTTTTACTTTAAGGTAATACATGTTTTCAATTTTCATAGAAAGAAAGTTTATTAAACCAAATTACGACATTCGAAAACTGGCTAAGTTTCAGGAAAAATTGCTTAATTTGGACGAGAAGGAATTTTTCTTATGTTCCCCTGATTAGCTTTTACCGATAGGTGAAAAAAATGAAAAAACACACAAAAATAATTCTTGTAGGAATTGCTTTTATTTTTATTTTCTTAGCAAGCCTTTCCTCCCCAGCGCTAGGTACAGTTTCTCAACGGCCGCAAAAAGAAGAACTTTCTTTTGAGCTCCTAGTACTAGACTGGGACACAATTTCTGTGGATGCTGGTATAGGAATAAAAACCGCATTAGCGGAAGTAGGAATCAATGTTGATGTAATTCAACTAGATAGTTCAGTCTTCTATCCTCAGATTTATGAAGGAGGTCGATTAAATGAATCTGGTGGAGCTGTTGTAGATGTCTATCGAGATTTTGAAATGTATGAGATGGCAGGTGGTTATTCACCGATTCCCAATCACGCATACTTCCGAGGTCATTCCTCTCAAGACTATCCTTGGGGTGATAACCTTGCTTATATCAACAACGGTACCCTAGATACTGCATTAGAGGATAGTCAAAGTGCTACAAACCCAATTGAATTGAAAGCTGCATTATTCGATGTTCAAGCTTTAATGGCAGATCTGTTACCATATTATCCCCTCTTCTTAACCAACGATGCACACTTTGTCACACTTGAATGGGAAGGATATTGCGCCATGCCTGGTGGAATATTCACAGGGTTTAATCCTTGGACAATTATGAATATGACTGGTGATACGACATTCGTTATGGCATACCCTAGTGATGTAACACATCTAAATCCTTTCCTCTACACGGATGCACGTTCTGGCTTTGCAGCAAATCTACACTATGATACTCTCATTGCCTATAATAAGTCTCTTGAGAAAGTTCCATGGCTAGCAGAAAGTTGGAGTCAATCAGCAGATGGTATGTTTCTAAACTTCACAATACGATCTGGTGTTACTTGGCACGATGGACAGGCATTCGATGCTGATGATGTGAAATTCACTCTCGAATATATCTTAGAAAATGGAACTACTACACCTTCCATCGCAAGTGTAGAAAAAATCGCTGCTATTGACATTGATGCTGATACCGTCATGATCAATCTGACAGAACCTTATGCTTGGGCTATTGATGATATAGGAACAGTTAATATGGTACCTGAACATATTTGGGCTGGTGGAAATATTACTGATACCCGATGGAATGATCCCACTGACTATGATGCTCACATTGGCACAGGACCATTTGTACATATGGGTGGTTTAAGTGGTTCATCTGGTTTTCATATCTTTGACAAATATGATAACTATTGGTACACTGGTGGTGCTGGAATGCCCCAGTTCGATTCAGCTGATCTTTTACCTTCAAGCACATACCCCAAGATTGAAAACTTCACTATCGAAGTCGAAGGTACAGAAATGAATCGAATATTAGGAATGAACGATGGCCTTTATGACTCTGAAAGATACGAGACAATGTCCACGGACTTAATCGATGCTGTTGGTCCAGGCAACACATATCCAAATATCAAATGTGTCAATTTAGCTGTTTCTCAATGGGATTATTATTTGCAATTCAACTTTGCAGTCAAACCCTTAGATGATCCAATTGTACGAAAAGCTATTGCTTATGCAATTGATCGACAAGCTGTTACTAGCTTTGCCTTCGGAGATTATGCTACAGTTACTGATTCTGTTATTCCCTCAGTTTTCTTCGCTGGATATAATAATCCTAATGTAGAACAATATGATCTGGATGTAGCAAAAGCTAGACAAATGTTAACTGATGCAGGATACATTGACAATAACGGAGACGGTATCCGAGAAGTTCCTGGATACTACAAAACAACCACTGATGAACCAGATACAACCACTGATGAAACAGATACAACCACTGAAGACGATGATGGTACACCTGGTTTCGAATTCGCCGCAATCTTTGTTGCAGCTACCTTTGCAGCAATCTATGCACGCAAACGAAGACGCTAAGTCTTCCTCTCCTTTTTTCTTTTTTTTCTTAAGAATTAACTTTTGTTTTTGATTAATTGATCGTTAGATTAAATCATGAGCAAATATGTTGAATATGTCCCGAGTTTCAAATAATTGAAGAGGGATTAATGAGAATGAAACAGTTAAGAGTTAACTACATCCGTCTTCAAAAACTGCGTTCGGTACTTCATTAATGTATTGTTCTATTCGTTCTATACCCCAATGTTCTGGTTCTGTCTCCTTTAATTGGCCTTTAACTATTTTATACAGTTGACATATCCTTACAATCTGAGTTTGGGAAATTAAAAAGGACTCTGGAAATCCAATGGAAATAAATGCGAAAAGAACGTGCATGATGGTGTATGCAATCAGGAAGGTGTAGAAGGCTATTCCTTCCGGAGGGGTTAGAATATTGTAGTAGAACAGCGCTTGTAAAGTAAAATCGAGAGTGAGAATTATCCCGATAACACGCCAAGTATTTACGACTATATGTGTATCTTTTGTTTCTTTCACAGCTTTAATTGTAAAATATGCATAACAACATAAAAAAGAGGCCAAAAAGCAAAGATAGCTATTGATATGGTGTCGACCATTTGATTTACTGGAAACCAACCGAAAAAGAACACCCCAGTAAAATGGAGTGTATCAATCAGTCCGATATAAGATATCAGTACGAGGTTCCCAAAGATAACGATTCATAAAGTATAACAATTTTTGTCTGTGCAGCAAATGTAGTCGAAAAGAATATGCGGATAGTTTCTCTAGGTCGTGGGATTTGGGAATGTATATTAAGATTTAGTCAGTAAAAAAGCCTAAGACGGATGAATTAGTGATTATGAATTTGTCCTAAGTCGGGATATCCCAATATCAAGATGAGATTATAGGGTGTAGACAATTTCATAATTAGGATTTCGAACTTCCCCTGATTCAATCTCCTAAAAATGTTGGAGAGACAAATAATGCGATATAATATTCTACGAATGAATCATATTTTGCTATTAACGATTTTATCTCTAAATACGTTTGCCCTGATGATTAATTTTACTGGTTTACTAGATGGGGAAGCGGAAGGATTTACAGCAGACTTACTAAGGGGATTAGGAGTTCCACTTGAAAACAAAGAGCAATCAAGCTCTGAAATTCCAAGATTAACAACAGAAGATTTAGCTAGACATGAAAAAGATAAACAAATCACACCTTATTCGATTGCTTCTTCGAAAATAATCAATAGTTTTACTCATCCCTCATGGGGAGGTATAGGATTTGGTTTTAGAAAAAACATCACAATTGATTCCACGAAAGTTTCATCAGATCAAACAGATTTTCCTCTGCTTATTGATATGAGAGACGCACATGAAATCTTCGGTGTTACTCAATCGACTGGAAACGATATAATGTTCACGGATTCAATAGGAACCAAATTAGATCATGAAATTGAATTGTTTGATGAGGAAACCTCACATTTAGTAACATGGATTAGAATCCCTAATCTTTCGAGTAGTAGCAATACAGTTATTTCAATGTATTATGGGAATGAGACACTCACAAATCAACAAAATCCAACAGGTGTCTGGGATAGCGACTATATGGCTGTTTA
>JAEOTC010000246.1 GCA_016840035.1 Candidatus Hodarchaeota archaeon
AGAAGCATATCTCTCATATCTAAGACATCTTGTTTTGGAGAATCTAGCTTCCCAACAACAGTTCCAATGTGAATTTGATCAACACCTATCAACCTCATCAATTTAGCAAGCATATACATTGATATTCCGTGAGTATAATGCTTTGTGAACGCAGCGTGCATAGCACGGTGGCCATGGATTGCCATGTCTAAATCACCAGCTAAATTTCTGAGGGTTTGAACTGCAGAAAAACCTGTAGTTACTAAATCGACCATAAAATAACGAAAACCGTTATCATGTAATAATTTCACTCGTCGTTCCATCTCTTTTGTTTCTGCAGTGACATTGATGAAAGCATCCTTGATATCTCCTGTATCATTTTCAACTTGATCACGTGCTTTTGCCATTTTTGAAACTCGATCCTCAAACTTATTCCATATTTGAGAGGTCAAATTCTCATCATCTTTGATCGCATCAATTCCTCCACTCCATACATCAATGGCAACCTGAACATGTTGATCAGTAGTCATCCCAATTTTTGGTTTTGGAACACAGGACGTAATAGGTCCTTTATCCCGTTTGAAAATTCTCTTAATAGCATCGACCCCCATATTAGGTCCTTTACTTCCTTTTATATAATCTAACGGTAATGTTGTATCAATAAGACGTAAATTACGTACAGCCTTCATCCCAAAAATATTCCCCGCAATACCACTCATCAATTGAGGGACATTATCTAATTCCCACAATTCCAATGGATAGGATATTTTCACAAGATTATCTGTATTCCAAAATGACCGCGCTCGTTTCTTGAAAATTTCGTCATCGAGAGTCTCAAGCGTTGTCCATGTACCTATGCTTGATTCTGAGGCTAATCTACCAATAAGATCGTCAACTGAAACAGATTCTGCTTTGTCAAAGTAAAATAGGCAAACAAGTTCATCATCTTTTGGTGTATAATCTCTATCAATGAAATCATGATACCATTCAATTTTATCTTTATCTTTAGTCAATTTCTTGTCTCCGTATAAAATTATATTTGGAACTCTTTTAGAATTCACAATTTTATCTTTGCTTAAACGAGATTTATTCTGATTAATACGCATTCTGATACTGCTTTCCGTTACATTGACTTTATTTTTCACAGCTCAGAAATTATCCTTGACGAATCTAACTTTCATAAGTTATCTGAAATTCGTTTGTTGAAATCTGTCTAAATCCTTTAACTGTGGGAAATATCAGTTGAGTTTCCTGTTTAGTCATAACAGGAAAATCATAATACTCATTGGTGTATTTTAATTCACCAGCTGATGCTTCTCTAAGTTTAATAAAATTCAGATGATGAGCAATCCTTTCTTTAATTCGATTTTGTGATAATTTAACAATATCTTTTACTCTTTCAACGAGAATTTCTTTGAAATTTGGATCAATTTCAATTCCCACACTGTTCCTACCACTCATCATTGCAGCAATCATCGTGGTTCCAGTGCCGAGGAATGGATCTAGAACAGTATCATTTTGTACCGAAAACATGTTAATTAGTCTGTATGCTAATTCTAAAGGAAAAGCGGCACTTCGTTCCCGCGTGGTGGACTTTTTCAAGGCTTGACCAACCCCTTTTAAATCCCAAGTATCAGAAAACCATTTATTTCGTTCCTCCCAGAAAAATGCACTTTTTCTACGAATCTGTTTCTCTAACTCAGTTTTAAATTCACGCTTTCCCCCTTTCCGAAATATTAGAATATGTTCATGTTCTAAAGTAACATAAGCTCCCGGTGGTAGCATTCCTGATCCCATAAACTTATTTGGGGCATTCGTTGGCTTTTTCCACAAGATAGAAGGGAGACCGTTGAACCCTAATGTAGTAAAATAATCGACTATTCTCGTATGATTTGAATAAAGTTGAAAATCTTTCCCAATGGTTCGAACAGCATCACCGATATTAATACAGGCAATTCCTCCAGGAATTAAAACCCGATGAACTTCATCCCAGATTTTATCTAATTCTTTATGCATTAATTCAAATGCTGTTGATCCATTGTCGTTTGATAATGCTACTCCTATTTCAGGATTTAATTTCGTGAAAAGATCATCCCAAAGTTCAATTATAGGGTATACACAGGATGTTACAACTAAGTCAATGCTATTATCTTCAACCATGCTCATATTCTGGGCATTCTCAAGTATTAAATCATGAGTTGTTTGCATTAGGTAATTTCATCTCAAAATCTACACTATTTTAACTGCTGGATGAAGTACAATTTTATCTTTAGTACCTAGATTCTCATTCTAAATTGGGGTTTTTCATTTAGAATCTATGTGATCAATTGTTACCAAAACTTGTTTTAATAATCCAGAATAATTTACAAGGGCTGAACGACCGTCTTTTGTAATATTTACAAGAGTTCGGGGTCGCAAGTCTACAAAACCTTTTTCTTTATTAATAAAACCTGCTTCTTCTAACCTAGTGAGATGATTATTTAAATTTCCCGCAGTTACTCCCAAAGTCTTTTGTATGGTCGAAAAAGCTAATACAGAATTCAAATGAAGAAGCATGAGTACTCCCAAGCGAACTGGTTCATGTACAGGCGAAGAAAGTTCCTCAAGCAAGGATTCCAAAGGGGGATCTGTCTGAGTCATTTATTCACCAGTATGATTCTTTCATGATAGTTGGCCAAGTGTGAAATAGCTAATAATTCCTGAAAACGACAGAATAGATCCCAACACAAATCCAAAAACTAGCTGAGCAACTTCAGTTGGCACTGTAAAAGAGACAATTAAGCCTAAAAACAGGGCGATAAACCCAAATAATACTAGACCCCCTTGCAATTTAGGAATGTTAGTTTCCTCATACATAAGCTGGCTAGAGATTATAAAACCAATACAAACTAGTAATCCCCATACCAAGGGGATGAACTGACTATTTTTGGTTCCCAAAAGAACTATAATCAGGTGTGCGGCTAAAAATAAAATCAAAGCTAGTATCCCTACACGTCTGTAAGCTTTATTCCAATTGAGAATACCTGTTGTTCCTGTTGAGAAAGATAAAGCTGATAGTATTGGGATTAGGTACATTAACCAAACAGAAATAAACAAAACTGGTTCATTCATGGGAGATAAATCTGTATCACCAGTTACTCCAAATATGAAAAAAGTTGGATCTACACCTATAAATCGATTGAAAACATAAGAAATCCATCCACCAATAATTGCGATAAACCCAGCAATACTTAACACTAATAAAAACCGATTGAACTCTGCTTTATGCTGATACTGCTCGACTTTTTCCAGAAAATCTATATGAGGTCTGATTTCGTCTAATGGATCCATATTACTATCTCCAGCTAATCCTCCAGGTCGAATTTCATTCATTACAGAAATGTGATCGTTATAAATAAATTAGATTAGGTTGTTTTCATTCTTGATGTGGTTCAATAATACTGGATTTATGTGGTTAATATAGTTTTGACTAAGTTGAGGAAAAGATAATATTACTTGTTTGGCTAGAATCACACAATATGCACTCTTGTATTGTCTACAAATCTGATTCAATCTCTATAGAACTCTGCAAACTTTCTTCGGAAATATATGGTTCGAGATGAACAATCATTGATGCATTAAGTTCCTGCTTCAAACGAGAAGTAACTTTTTCTGATACCTTATGACCTTCAAGAACTGACATCGAGGGATCGACTAGGATGTGCATATCTCCT
>JAEOTC010000247.1 GCA_016840035.1 Candidatus Hodarchaeota archaeon
CATCTTTATACCTCCCAATCATCTACTCCTTCGGATGTCTCAATTATTTTAGTTGAACTATAGTAAAGCCAAACAAGAGGACCAAAAAGGTTAAAGAAAAGAATTAAAGCTAGCCAGAGGTGTTTATCTTTGTCTAACAAATCACGCTTTTTGTACCAATCCCTTAAAGCAATTAGCATTATTGTTAGTTCTATCAATATTAAAGGAATAATTATCCATAATAGTTCTTGAATTTCTGTCCATACATCGGTCAATATTACCACCAATTAAAGATCATTGTGTCAGTAATCACATTTAAGTCTATATAATTCAGTATTAAAACATATTTATAAGCCTATTTATGTGGATATCGAGTTTCTGTTCTCTATTTCTTGTAAAAGAATTTTTACTCTCTGTAAAAATCATTTTACAATAATTCAAAAGTTTTTTACAGAATAAAATGTGAACTTGGTTACAAAAGAATTTACTTGATATCCCAAATTTACATTGTTAATGCAAGGTTTGGTCATTTATGGATAGGAATCTTCCAATAGAGAATATAACTAAGGATTTAAGATACATTACATTATTTTTTGTAAAGATTTCCTTATTAATCGGATTTCTTGCCATTATTGTAGGATTTTCCTTGTGTTTGACTCTCAACACTGGGACCTGTTTGGCCAAAGAGAGTTTGTTTTTCTTTGGAACATTCCAAGTACTGATTGGGATTTTACGGTTTCTTTTTTATTCATCGTACTCATCAGGATTTGATGCGATTTGGACACCTGGAATGCAGGGAGACATACAGCGGGATGAAAGAGCAAGGCAAATTACTGGATGGTCAAAAGCAACAACTGGTGCTTTGATGATTTTATTGGGAATACTCGTATTACTACTATACATAAGACTGTTTGTTTAAGTATACCAAGATTTAAGTAACAAGTCAACCAGTTAACGATTTGTTAGCTTCAAACTATGCTGGGAATTAATAATTACGTCATAAGTGACCAATGGTGTTATTGAATTACTAACAACACATAATTTTGGTACTTTTTCACAGGCTCTTTCAAGGAGAAATTCATCTCCTGTGACTTCAAGCTGACAATGGACGTTTTCAAATTCGTAATTAGCTGCTTCTTTAAGACACAAGTCCCCAGATACACTTACTTCTAAAGAATTTGGAGCAGTTCGCAGTGAATCGCAAATATGAAGTAGAGTAGTTAACGTACAAGTTGCGATAGCAGATAAAAAGAGATCTTCGGGAGATGGAGTTTCAATCCCTCCTAGATTAGGAGGACAGCTAAAAAGAAGAGGTTTAGAATAGTCAGTGGTTAGGAATGATCCTTCTTTTTCCTTCTCCCATGTAGCTGAACTCGTAAAATGCATTTTTTCAGCTAAATCTTTAATTCGCATAATGATTTTGAAATAAGTTACAAGTTTAATAACCTGCTGGAATTAGCTTAATTTAACGATGATTGCGATAGACTATTCTTCTCATGCGAAACGAGAGGGATTAGAACCAATATTAAAATAGTTCCAATGGCATAAACACATCCAGTAATTAAAAAACAGAGACGAAAATTATCATCCGATCCAATAAGAAATCCCCCAATTGCTGCAGATACATTCCAGAAAAGACCCCAAGCTAAGGCCTGAAGAGCATTTACCGCTCCTCGATGATTTTTTGGAACGATATCCATAAGAATGCTACGACTAAGGGGTTGGGAGGCATTCATCAAAGATCCGCGTGCAAGAAAGACAGGAATTAAGAGAAAAAGTGGTGGATAAAAAGCTATAATGAATAAACATAGTGTAGCGATTCCTTGAACAATAAAAATCATATTTGCTCTACCCTTGCGTAACGATAACCGCTGGGCGAAGATACTGGTAATACCTGTCAAAATCCCAGTTCCCCCCATAATTAATTGGACAGAAATGGGTTTTAAGAAGTAGATATTCTTAAAGAAGATTGGGAAGAATTTGATTGTCATCCCAGCTCCGAACCCAATTATTAAATTTGATAGAAGCAATACACTAATGATCACATAAGTTCGGTTAAAATTCCGATCAAAGGATGATTCGTTCTCTGTATTGTTCTGATTCAATTCAATTTGATCACTCTCTGATCCTAGACTCTTTCTGTCATCAAAGAAGACCATAAATACCAGTGACAATAATGAGAGCAGAATACCAAAAGTCATAACGGACTTTAAGACTGATAGACTCCACTCATCACCGAAAAATAAGAACAAGAGAACATTCACAAGTGGCCCGACTGCCATTCCTATCTGGCGAACTAGGTGAACCTGTGAGTATATTTCAGATCTTGTTCCTGATTCTACGCTATCTGCAAAGATCGATTCGACAGAAGGTCGATTTAAACCTTGAAATAATCCCCAAAACATGAGAGCCATGAACATGAGTTCTAATGAATTGGCAAAGAAAGCCAAATTTAATCCAATGAAACCTACAATAGCTGCTCCTCGTAAAACGTAGCGACGTTGAGTTTTATCAGCAAGATATCCTGCAGGTAGGACAGTAATGGTCATTGCCAGACCTGTGATTGCAGATGTTAGCCCTAAAAGTTCATTAGATTCATTTGAGATCAAAAAAATCCAAACTGAGAGGACATTTCCCATCCAAATTCCCCGTCCAAGACTTTGAAATAAGCTGTAAGCAAAAACTAACTTGACATTAGTATTTAATTTCTGCCAAGAACTTATGAGTAGATTTGGATTCAGTCCTACCAAGGAAATTCAAAGGGAGCAGAATGTACTTTGCTTAAATGTTATTTCGAAAATTTAACTTTAATTACCACTTAATCAGTTATGAAGTATCTGCATTTTAAAAATCTACGTTCTCCACCGTTTCTCGCATAATTAGAGGCAGAGTTCCCGTTAAAAGGTAAACAGGGGCCAATGGAATATATAGTAGCACTATAAACATTTCTAAATCAATTAGGAAAACGGATATTGACAGAAACGCCAGTGATAAGAAGAATACCGTAACTCCTATTAAGAGGAAAGATATGGTTTTTAGTTTACTAAGCCAATTATCCACATGGAATCGTTGATTTCTAAAGGAAAATGCTATGTTTTGGTCTGTATTAAATCGCTTTGCCAAGAAAACTAATACAAAATAGTAGATAACCTCAAATCCTCCATCAAGAGTTGAAATTACCTTTGCTAGTAGATTGTTGAACGCTGGGTTAAGCTCCGCAAATGTATAATCCAGTAATACTAATCGATCATTCATAGCTTGTAATGGCCATAGAATAGCAACTCCATCAAGATAAAATAAGTCTAGAACTGCATGGATTAGCATTCCAGTAACAAAACCGAGTATAAAAGGTATAATATCTGGATATCTGGTAGAAAAATACCCAGAGGTTAGGAAAACCACGATTAATATTGCACCCATTACTAGAAGGCTATGAGTTACCGATCTGTGAAAGAAAATTGTTAATTCTAGATCTTGTGTAAAAATAAATAAAATAATGCTTCCTAGTAAGTCTAGATCAGGGAAAACAGATCCCCATGCGATTCCTAGCTTTCCCCCTTTGGATTTAATCTTTCCTGCAAAAAGTAAACCAAGTAATCCATGAAATCCCGTGGGTGGCATAGTATAGACCAGAAAAAAGAGAGATATATGACGCTATCGAGAGTTGAGTAGTTTAGTGATTATTTGGATTTTTCGAATGATGGAGTTAAGAAAAACTAAACTGATAAACAATTAATATGATCTCCCAACCAAAATAAGGGATCGTTTGTATATTATGGATTTCTCGCTCTCTGAAGAACACCAAATGCTCCGTGATAGTGTCCGTGACTTTGCTGAACGTGAAGTTGGGCCAATTATTAGTGAATATGATAAACAACAGAAATCAGTATATCCTCAGGTTCTACCAAAGATGGGGGAACTAGGGTTATTGGGTGTATGTATTCCTGAAATGTTAGGAGGATCAGGACTTGATTATCTATCTCTTGCTTTAGCAAGTGAAGAATTAGAACGAATAGATACTTCATTACGGGTGATAATGTCTGTACACACAGCCTTGAGTAGTTTGTCTCTTTATCAGTGGGGTACAGATGAACAGCAAGAACAGTATCTTGTCCCTCAAGCAAAAGGGGAGAAAATTGGTGCCTTTGGACTAACAGAACCAAACACTGGGTCTGATGTGGCAAACCTGCAAACAAAAGCTGTACGTCAGGGTGATGAATATATTATCAACGGAGCAAAACAATGGATTAGTCTGGCGGAAGTAGCAGATAACTTCCTAGTATTTGCACGAACTGGGGAAGAAAAGGGATACCGAGGGATTTCGGCTTTCATTGTTGAAAAGGAATTCGCTGGTGTATCGACATCCTCTTTCCATGATAAATTGGGAGTGAGAACAGGTGATACAGGAGAAATCTCATTTCAGAACGTTCATGTACCAGTAGAAAATCTGTTTGGTAAAGAAGGTGAGGGATTCAAAATCGCCATGTCCGCTTTAGATAACGGTCGATTTACAGTTGCTGCTGGAGCGTGTGGTCTTATCAAAGCATGTATTGAAGCTTCAGTGGACTATTCTCATGAAAGAAAAGCATTTGG
>JAEOTC010000248.1 GCA_016840035.1 Candidatus Hodarchaeota archaeon
CTTCTACAGTAAATGTAATCCAATATTCTATGTCAACCGATCCATCAACATTGATACTCACTTCTACTATTTCTTCTGGTACAGAAAAATAATAATCCGTAACAGTTTGGGTATTTCCTTTGACTCCGGTTAAAGGTAGGATTGTTATTAAGAATAGGAAACCAATTATATGATAAGGACTGATTTTTAGTATTTTCATCTAAATTGCCTACTGAGTAATTTAACTGGCTTCACGTTCTATAGTTGTTAATAAGGTTTGGTTCCCAGACCCTTTTAGATCCTGATGGTTGGATCAAATGATAGATTACCTGTATGAATTCTCTCTTTCTTGTCCTTCGGTATTATTTATTTTCAGTTTTTGTTTGTAACTGTATTAATACTGCCTTTTCCTCTCCTTTTTCGGGCCATCATCTCATCTATATTGTATTTTTCAATTTCCCTGGGTTCTTCTTCCTCTTGAAGGTTCGCTGTTACTCTCAATTCCAGGTGAGGGCTTACTTCTGTGTGTAGAATCTCACAGTGATTTCAATTACTATGATGATAAAGGCGAAGAAAGCGATCTCCGCTCCTATTATCAAAAGAAAGTTCACCAATGAAAGAAAAGTATTCGTTTCTATCATGTTATTGGTAATATTTGACTCTGAAACTGCTGCTAGGGTTTTTGCAAAGTCATAATGACTTGATGAGAGAAGTAGTTGACCTAGGTATAAAGCTAGCACAATTATCGCAAGATGATGGTATTTAGACATCAGGGGGTCATTTTCTAATATTGAAAGTTTTTCTTCACTGTTGTCTCTGTATCTTTTCTTTTTTAT
Organism: Candidatus Hodarchaeota archaeon; assembly: GCA_016840035.1. Taxonomy (GTDB): domain Archaea; phylum Asgardarchaeota; class Heimdallarchaeia; order Hodarchaeales; family Hodarchaeaceae; genus Hodarchaeum. The sequence goes on from JAEOTC010000248.1 coordinate 816, forward strand.
CTGATTGTTTAAATATAGGATTAAGGTGGCCCCTAGTAATATCATGGTTATCAGATACTGCATTTCAAAAGGTATGATCAATTTATATAATGGAAGTTCGAAGTTATTATGGGTTCCCGCCTCGAATCGATTTTCAATGGACCAAATATTTTCTTGAATATCTGGAACAACAATAGCAATGATCCCACCTAATATTGCAAGATAAATAAATAGGATTTCCAGATCTACGATTTTCTCATTTTTATTTCGAATAAACAATGCTACCATACCTACTATGATGACGACATTTAGTATTGGAATTATGTTGAAGATTTCTTGATAATACCTATCTGGATTTTTGATCATTGTTAAGTAACCTCTTACTTCTTCTAAACCCTCTTGTATGTAGAACGTCCCGTCCACTTTCATTGGAAAATCAGGTGAACTAGTTTTTCCTGTGATAATGATTTCTCCATTATTTGCGATCCTGATACTATTTTTCGAATCGAATTCATTATTTCCTGCAAGCGGGACTCCATCTGTCTCTCTTCCTCCAAAGAATGTACACCATGACATCGTTCCCTCCGAGGTAAATCTGGCAATAAACACATCACTTTCTCCATACCCTCGTGAATACGGTCTTTTTAACGGGAATGATCCTTTTACTTCTTGATGACTGACTTGTCCATAGATATAGATTTCATTCTTCTGATCTACTGTGATCCCAAAACTGTAATCGTCCCCATCTCCTCCAAAATAGGTACTCCAGATTATGTTTCCTGAGGGAGAAAACTTTGTAATAAACACATCAAAGCTTGTAAGCCTATTATAATCTGGTGCGGTTGTAAAATGATCACTTTGAATATGGGGAAATTCTTCTGCTTCCTCTTCTGGATAATTAAACGAATTAGTTAGTCCGGTGATGACAATGTTATTCTCATTGTCTACATCTAGGGCTTTTCCTACATCATAATAACTTCCCCCAAATCGACGATCTGTCACTAGGTATCCATCTGGGGATATTATCACAATTGACGCGTCACCATATTCTTCCAGTGATGGATTGTACCTTGTATTGTGTCCCGTCAGTATAATATTGTTGTCTTGATCAGTGACCATATCTTTCATTTCGCCTGATAGAAAGGAACTCCAGACTAGTTCCCCTTGCGATGAGAATTTCGTAATAAAATAATCATAATCTATTCCACTTGCGATTCCAAAGCTTTCGTCAAAACCATTCAATATGGGGAAATCGTCGGATTGTGTATAGCCATACACTATCACACTATCTTCTAAATCACTTGTGATTAACCGAATATAGTCTCTATCTGATCCTCCTAGATAAGTACTCCATATCAGTTCACCTGCCCCATTAAATTTGGCCACTATGGAATCTGTTCCAGGAATTGAAGTCTGATTGGCGTTTTGAAGGGGAAAATCATCTGCACCAGTAATAGCTGTTATGATAATATTATCCTTGGTATCCACTTCACATTCGGGGTCTCTTAAATCATCATTTCCTCCGATACACGTTCTCCAGATTGCCGATCCTTGCTTTGTTGATTTTGAAAGAAATATTGCCTCATAATTTTCATTTACTGGATAGGCCGTGGAGTCAGAAACGGTGTAGTCACTTGTCGGCCCACAGACAATAATCGATTCTTTTGAATCTAGTTCCATATCCAGATCATTCCCTTCATATCTTAAGGCAGAATCATAATAGGTGTTACTATAGATAATAAAATCATAAGTTCCCGGTTTATTGAAGTTTAATCCTAGAACATTATCACCTAAAAATGGGTTTATTATTATTATTAAGACAACTACAATTACCGCGAATATTAGTCTTTGAAACCACTTCATATTCATTACTCCAGCATTAGATCGATGTGTTGTACGAATAAGCTATATTTTCCTTTTAACAGAAGTTGGATTAATGAACAGCCTAGCATACTCTCCTCCGAATAAAGTTATTGCAGGTGTAGCGATGTGAAATCTGACGTCTTCTCTTTTTATTCACTCCATTTCTCTCTGGTTACATTGTTTTTTACATATTTTATTGCTTTGACTGCTCCAAACTCATGTCCATGATTATAGTAACTCACTAATTCTACGAGTACTTCTAATCCAATAAATATCAAGAGAGTTACGAAGTCTATGATCCATTCTAGCCTTGCATCAGGTCTTATTAAGAATCGGGTTAAATATCCTAAGCGGAGAATTACTAAATTCACGATTCCATATTCGTTTGCCAGAAAGAACAGGTAGATGCGATACGTCCACATATAAATATGGGTCTCTGTTGAATTCTCCTTCAAAACGTCCTTTTCTTTCAGAAAAATGAGAATTATGATTATTGAAATTCCAATTCCAGCAGGTAACAGTAATAGATTATGATCTCTAAGAAAGGTGTAATACTTCTCTAGGCCTAATGCCCCATGTTCTTCAATAAAGGCATTCAGGATCCGTTGAAAATTCACATTCGCAACCAATATCAGAGAATAATTCGTATATAGAAATACCAACCATAGTTTAGTTATCCTCGTCTTGATCTGAGGAATTGTGATCAGGATCAACATACTGAAAAAGGAGAAAAGGACGAAGTAGGGAGTTTGGAAGGATAGTTCATTACTTAGGCTATTCTGAAGCTGTGCAATCCAAAAAATACCTACTAGAGGAATCCATAGGAGTATCGGTCTAAGGAAGTTTCTTCTAGACCACTGTTCTTTCTTTCCCTCTTTTCTCCAGTAATCATTTGTTAATAGTAGGAATAGTAATGCCAAACTTGTTATTAAAAAGATGAACTCGATCTCATAATTGTATATCCTATGCATATTCAACAAATCAATGGGGAGGGTTGTATCTACCCAGGTAAGGAATGGAATGAGAGAATAATTCGTTACATAGTATCCGATGAAGAGTACTAAGGGATCTATTTGTGTTAAGATTGGCTTTACTTCAATTTCCTGGAGTTTCAGAAAATATTCAATTGCTGATACAGCTAAGATAATTGCTGTAAACACCTGAATTCGATAATACCAACTTGGAGGACCATGGAATATATAATGGGGAGCGAACACTGAAACTACACAGATTATCACTACTATCCGATAATAAACCTTAATAAAGGAGCTTTCTAGTAAAACTCTCAATCTTAGATACTCTAAATCATCAATCTTTATTGTTTTTGTCAGTATTACATCAATTACCAAGCTTACTAAAATCAAATAAACAATACCACTGAAAGTGTAGATATCTATCGCAGCAGCGTAATCATACTTCCACGTTATATTGAATAGATCCCATGATTCGAAAATTTGGAAAGAAAAAGAAACTAACACAACTATGATTGCTATCCTAAATGTTAGTAAAAGGGTAAGGATCAAGCTTAGGTCGTTAGTATTGAACGGTATAAGTTTCTTTTTTACTTCTTGTTTGTCATATAGTCTTATTACTTGCTCTATTACTTCTTCCACGGATTCACACTGTTCTAAAACTAATTTATCTATTTCATTCTGTGTACCCTGTGTTTGATCCATCATATCAGCTTTCATGGTTTCTAGCTGGTCAATGTAATTATCTAGAAATTCTTCTATGAAATCCATTGAGATTTTCCTTTTTAGAAGGCCTTTCCGTAAATCCGTAACATACTCGTCTATGGAATACATTCAGGTAACACCTCTTAGTATTATTTTCTCAATCACATTATCTATTGTTGTTTTGGTCTTTTTCCATTCTTTTGTCCAGCTAATGAGTTCTTCCTCCCCTTGCTTTGTGAGTGAGTAGTATCTTCGTCTTCGTTGTTGACCCGCTTCTTCAATATGTGACGTAAGATACCCATATTTTGTGGGCGAAGCTAATCGTGGTAAGAGGCTGTATAATGTTCCTTCTGATACTGGTTGCCCAATTATTTCCTCGATGAATAATTTCATCTTGTACCCGTAGGAACGTCCTCCATGCAGTTGTACACTCAGTAATATGAGGTAAGTGATGAAATTGGAGATCATATCCTTTTTTAGCCTCTCGTGGAGTTGTTGCATTAATGGACACCTTATTTTGAAAAATTACCTAGATGGTTGAGGTATTTTACCTAGATCCTCGAGGTATAAAAGCTTATGCACTACGAAATTTCTTTTCTAAGTAGTTAACTGAGTGTTTTTATCTATTGAAACTCAAGAGTAAATCCGAGTTTCTCCCTCTCATCTTGGAGAAAAATGTTGGACTGGATATAACAGGACTAATATAGCTGATAAGATCACAGCTATCATCCCGTATATTATTAGAATGACCAGGATTTCCCTGTTCCGAGTAGGATTTTCTTTTTTGATCAGAACTAGATTGATTCTTCTAAACATTCTGCGAATTTGTTTTGGTAGAGGGAAGAGGATCGACGTTTGTTGCTGATACGCTATATATTGATCCTCATACTTCTCTACTAATCTTTTTTCGTCCTGAAAAACTAAACCTATCATGAATAAACTAAATAATAACATAAATGTGCTTGGGGGAGTAAAGGGGGACCAGAATCCTCCAAGTGAGAGAAAAAATGATTGTCCCCATGTTATGAACAAGATCCCCAGATACTGGGGATGTCGGGAATACTTGTAGATCCAAAAATCGATCAACTTAACTGCATTGAATCTACCATACAACCAAGTTATTGTTCCACATAGGAAGAAAAACATACCTACTACCAGTAGAATAATCGGATATCCAATGATGATTCCTCCTATTAGAATATCCAACGATTCAGGAATAAAATCATTGATTAATATTCCTAGAACAATTGGGGCATAGATTATTTCGCCTAGTCGGAGGAGTTCGGGGGATAGTTCAAATAGTGGATGCCATAGGAATGTAAGGATACCTGCTCCTGAGAAAAAGTACATCTTAAATGCAAATTGGCTGAATGTCGGCAGATGGAGAAGTACACTTCCAAATACTGAGATTTTATACCTACTTGCTAAGATTCCTACAATGATTAAAATAACAAGTAATAAGAGTGAAATTATCCCAATTGCTTTGAATATTTCTAATAATTCCAAATATTCCCTTTTCATGATCAGATAATCTTGATCTGTTAGATTTTCCTCAATAGCTCGTATCCACGGATCAAACATCACATTGTCCAAAAAGTATCTCCCTACTATAGTTCCCAAGACTATAGACGTGAACACGAATGCTATTGTCAGTATTACTGATAATACTAAGGTACTTCCTATGATTATGTATTTCCGTTGGAATGGGAAGCTTTCCTGTTTATCTATCAGTTCTCCATTTGATTTCTCCATTTATATGTCTCCCAGCTTTCTCTCTCTTAACTCTTCCTTTCATCAACTTTTTGACCATATTACCCTCATTTGTGGGTTGTTTCGGTCTGCTCGCCCTCCTTTTTTCTTAATAAATCCTTTTTAACAAATCTCTTCTGATTATCTCTGAACTGCGATATTTTTCCCAGAGTGTTAAGAATTGTCTGAGAGTCTGGTCATCTTGATATATTTTATCCCGAGCTAGTCTCTTTTTCCTTAAGATCTGAAGAAATGCTTTTTCAAGCGTTTCTTCAAAATATCGTCCCTGTTTATCTAGGCGGTCTTTATTCTCACATGTTTTTATTGTATTGATAGCGATTTGGCCTGACTGAATGGCATAAGGAATTCCCTTCCCACTTATTGGATCCACGAATCCTCCTGCGTCGCCGATGGCATACACATTCTCCTTCCATATTTGAGGTCTCACTCCAACCGGGATTAAATGTGCCTTATATATTTCCACAGTTGACTTCTTTAATGTCTCTCGTACTAATGGGAGCTTAAGGAGCTTGGTAAATTGATCTGCCGTGTTTTTCACCCTGATGAGTTGATTCCCCCAACCAACCGTAAGCGTATGATTTTTTGGAAATAACCATCCGTACCCCAGGTGACTTAGCTGCTTGATACCAAAAAATAAGTGAAGTGCATGGTCTCCTAACACTTCTTGCATGTGTTGGTTTGCCACCTTCCGTTCTTCTGTGACCGTAATAATGAGATCTTCTTTCGTGAAACGAGGCCATTTAAGCTGTTTCAGTGTTGGTGAGGTTACTCCATCCGCTGCGAGTACATATCGTGCTCGATAATTTCCGTTTGGGGAGGAAATTTTATACTCTTCTCCCTGCTTTTCTAGATTTACTAATGGTTCGTTTTCTTTAACTGCTCCTCCCTGGTCCTTTACTCGATCTACTAGAAATTTATCAAATACACTTCGCCAAACCACTGCTCCCTTTCCTTTCTTCGTATAGCTCTCTCCATCGAGATGATGTAATTCTAAGGTTTCGATTATTCTCTCAATTTTCTCTTCTGGATAAGCCAGTTTTTCTATTAACTTCCAATCCATTGCTCCCCCACACGCTTTATATCGTCCTTCTGAACCGAGCTTGGCTTTTTCAAGTAGAATTACTGAGTACCCCTGCTCTAATGCTTGGATTGCCGCTCCTGCCCCTCCAGGGCCAGCTCCTACAATCATTAGATCATAAAGTTTTGATTGTCGAGTCATATCTTTATCAATAAACCATTTTCTTTTGTGCTCTGAAGTATCTTTTCCCTCCCCAATATATTTTGATTTCGTTCTTCAAATTAGATAATTTAACAGGTTTCATATCATCCTCCACTCCTTTGAATGAAAAAAGTTAAATTCGAAGAGAAATCTTGTTGGTTCCCCTTCGGACTTCCTCCCTGTTTAGGAGAGATTATTCTGTAGGATCTCTTGATATGTAGGTACCCGTCAGGTATGTTGCAACAAAACTCAAACAAAATGGAATCCATGTCCCCCAGGGGTTATAAAACATTTCATAACTCTGTTCGAAAATTGGAGCTACAATAAAAAAGTCCATCAATATTACAAATGCAATGAATCCGATTGCAGTTTGGAGAGGAGTTGTATAATTGAATTTCTTTGTGTATAAATAGGTGATAACACTAAAAAAGATGGGTGCGGCTCTCAGATGGATTAATATTGTGTTATTTTCAGATGTGGTTGCTAATCCTATCATCATTGTGGCTCCACAGAGAAACCAGCCAATGAATGCATGTATTAGAAAGATTCCACTTTTTCTCGATAGAATAATTTCTTTAATTGATTGTAAGTTAGATTTTTGCTTCGTTTCGTACATTATTTTTTCGTCTCGTATTTTTTATTTATTTTAAGTAACCCTTTAGAGCCTCATTCACCTTATTAAGTAGTAAAATTAAATTGTCAGTCTCTTCCGGATTTAATATCGAACAACAATCCGCATAGATATGACTTACTGAAGGAGCTGCTTTTCTCAACTTCTTTCCTTCTGTAGTCATTTTTACTAGTATACTTCGTCGATCTGTGGGATGTTTAACCCTAGTGACAACTTTCTGCTCTTCTAGTGTGTCAATCAAATAGGTCATCGTTGGTCGTGATGAATAACAGCGTCTTGCAAGCTCACTTAGTGATAATCCTCCTTCCTCTGATTGACTTAATTCATTAATTACACAGAACTGAGGGGGTGTAAATTGAGTTTCACCTAGAACCATCCTTTGAAATTTGTCTAAATTTTTTGCTATTTCTTCTACACGTTTAAAAATATCTGGCATTGATCCTTCAGTGAATTTCATTTCTGTAGATTGATTTTGTGTAGTTTTCATCAGAATTTATTACCACTTCTCGAATTATTGCTTCGAGTTTTAATTATTAGTACTAATATATTAAGCTTTCGAACTATCTATACAAAAAGGTGTTTAGTACAAAATTGAAGTTAAATGTGAACGGTCAGTAGATACTTGATTCTAGGCTGGAGTGTATCCTCACTGTCGTCCCATATTGGGGTTTGTTCGGGATTGTTTCGGTTCAATCCCCCTCTCCACTGTTTTCACCTTTACTTCAAGTAATTTTAATAATTGTAGATATACTCTAATGCTGTCTTGAGCCTCGGAGGTATGTTTCCTTCCTCTGCAAAATACCAAATCATAGGATCAAGGAATTGAGGAGGAGGCGATTCAAGAACATGTCTTATGAGAAATTTTAATACATCTTTCAGTGAGGCTACTGCTAGACTCCAGTCCTTATATTTGATTGCCTTCTTCGCATCTTTATATTCTGTCCATTCCCGTTTTATCCCCAAATCAGAATAAACTTCTACCGTCATTTCCATTAATTGTTGGGCAATACGTTCTTTGAAATCCGAAAATAATTCAGGATAATCCTTTAAACGATGAGAAATTGGTTTTCCTTCTCGAAAACGGACTTTTGCTAATTCTATAAGCTTTAAATGTTCCTTGAAACCATTTTTCGCCCAGTTTTGTTTTGGGATCTTGATAGGAAACTCTAATAGCTCTTGATACTGTGTTGCCCACTTCCAGCTCTGTGCAGAAGCAATGAGTGTTTCAAGGAATGACCCTTCTTGATGCCAAATAACCGCCTCACGAAGGAATCCAAGAAAACAAGAAATCTCTCCTAAATGATTTGGAGTAGTTGCTTTCTTTTGGTAAGTCTCAATAAAATAGTCTTGACCATAAAGCCAAATATCAAGATCATACCCCTCA
>JAEOTC010000249.1 GCA_016840035.1 Candidatus Hodarchaeota archaeon
AAAAATTTTGAGAAAAGGTGAAAGGAAGGCGGATTTGCGTTAATCATGAAGGGGGAGTATAACGAATTAAGCCTTTCCTTTCTTATATAGAGCATATGCATACTCAAATATAAATTTTCTTATATTACGCATTCCCGTTTTTCTCAAAATAAAACCGACAATCTTCTTTTTTTATTTCACAAGGAAATATGTCAATAGTAAAGTAACTCTCGATATTTTTGATTGGAGGATCCATGGCTAGTAACATTCAATACACTCATCATGATAATGTATGTGAGGTGCTAACTATAGTAATGAAAATGATAAGTATAACTATCAACCATTGAAATCATTTGTTCAAGCTTTAGTTAGATCGTAAAATAACATATTTTTTGATTTAATAAGCTGTATCGTCTTTAATTAGCCATTAAAAGGATTAATCTTAAAAAACTTAACTAATTGGAACCTAAGCGTGTTTTCCAATTTGATACTGAATTAATAATCTCTTTTTTTAACCTTGAAACCGATTCAGGATTAGAGGTCTTATTTTGAACGTCCTTTTTTAGACTGAGCACATAACGATTCATTTCATACGAAATTGTACCCGAACTTACAAGGGTGTACAGATCTTCTTTTGCTGCACGAATGATACTAATTAAATCTTGGGAAGTGATCGCGCTATTAACTTTAGCAACAAAGGAGTCAAAGAATATTTTAATTTTTCTTTGATCTGGTTCCGCGAATGTCTGTCTATCAGAGATCTCAGTTGCGATACCTACAACAGCGTTTGATATTATTGGCTGTAATCTTAGCATTTCATGTGTTATAGTTGTTTCTAAGTTTTCATCCACAATTGCAGTGAGGACAACTTTGGGATCTGAATCGATTACAGTCGAAAGCAGTAATCCTCCTGTAGTCCTTACACTCATATTCACAAAATCCCCAGATAATTCGCGGGCTATTGTGTCACCCGTTGGGACAACTAAACTACTTAGAGCACTAAGGGCTGTTTCACTATCAGCATCTTCGGATTTTAAACTTGATTGAGTTACCATTGGTAAGCCAGACATATCAGAAAGAACACAAATTTTTGCCCCTAGTTCCACAATAGAATTAATAAGCACAGAGAGGGATTTAACATCAATACTCAAAGTTATCTCTTCCTAAATACCCAAGAGTTTCACAGCTAAAGTAATTTCTTAAAATTAAAAAAACCTTTGAAACAAATATTTGCAGAATTCAAAGCGGAGAGTATTATTTTAGACAAAGAATTGTTTTAAAAATCGCAGAGGACGAAGGAAATGTCCTTCTTTCCTCTTTCCTAACCCACCAATATATATATTAGAAATATCTCTAAAACACCTATACAACCAAAATACTGCTTCCAACTGCCCTATACTCTTCAGAAATCGAAGTGGATTTCTTTTATTGGCTGTCTTCGAAGGTATAAAAAATGGAAATCTCAGAAAATGTCAGTAAAATAAAATATGCAATCAGAGATATACTTATTTCTGCAAGAGAAGTTGAGAAGAAAGGTAAAAAACTATACTTTTTCAATATTGGTGACCCCAATAAATATGATTTTGATACTCCTCAATTTTTGAAAGATGCACTAGTCGAAGCTATTTCTGTGGATAAAGCCAATTATTATAGTGAATCTATAGGTGATATCGAATTACGTACAGAAATAGTACGAAGACAAAAACGTCTCTGGGGAACGGATTTGGATCTCGATAAAATCCTTGTTACTGCTGGAGTCTCTGAAGCAATTTCCATGATTTCAGGAAGTATGGCTCCAGGAACAGAAGTACTTGTTCCTTCTCCAGTATATCCCTCCTACCTGTCCTACTTCACGTTCCATGATATTAAAGGGATTGAATATAAAACCCAGGAAACACTTGATTGGCAACCTGATGTCGAAGATATTCGAAAGAAGATATCACCCAAAACTCGCGCCATTCTCATTATAAATCCCAATAATCCCACAGGTGCCGTTTATTCCCCTAAAAAGGTTAAAGAAATAACAGATGTTGCGGGAGAACATAATTTACTCGTCATATCAGATGAGATCTACGATTTATTGACTTATGGAGGAAGTTATAAGTCCACTGCATCTTTAACTGATGTCCCTGTTTTAGAGTTAAATGGGATTTCGAAAACTCTGTTATCTCCAGGCTGGAGACTAGGATGGGCAAATCTTCGGGATGAGGAGGATAAGTATGCCCAACTATGGGATGCAATGAGTAAACAATCAAGAATCAGGTTATGTGCAAATTCCCCAATACAAAAAGCGGTAGCTAAAATCATAAATAATAATATGGATTTCTTAATTGGGGTAAATAAGAAGTTAAAAGAACGAGCTACCTATTTTGCAAAACGTATCAACGAAATGGAAGGATTATCAGCACAGATTCCTCAAGGAGCGTTTTATTCCTTTCCTCGGATTGATTTACCTATTGATGACACAGATTTTATCCTAAGGGTACTTAAAGAAACAGGGGTGGTGTTTGTATTTGGCAGTGGTTTTGGAACATTAGGTAAACAGCATTTCCGCTCGGTTGTACTTCCAGAAATACGAATGATGGAAGAAGCGTTAAATCACGTTGAATCGTTTGTAAGAAAATTAAGTTAGATAATAAGTGATCAGAATGACACGGATAGATGAAATAAAAAAGATTGAAATATTTCCCATTATTGGAGATGAGAGTCATCTTAATGTTAAGGGATTGAAAGATGAAGATGGTCGGAATAGAACCGGTTTCTTTATCACAGGTATGAGATTTATTAATGTAGAACAGCCTGAACCTAGAAGGATTCGAGCCCGAATAACCTGGAATGCTGAAAATCAAGCCGTCGAAGTTGAAGAAAATGTATCCAGTGTGATGAAACGGGGAATTGCCCTTTCTGTATTCTTTTTAAAAATAAAGAAGGGGGATGAAGGGTATGAATTCCAAGCCCCAGTCACTGTTCGTGGAAATCCCGAATTTTCTGATCAAACTTTTGAAGGAACATCAATTAGCTGTTCATGGTCATCCAATCCTCTGATGCTTGAGCTGTATAGCACGGAAGGGCGCTTCTTATCAGCGAAACTCCGAACGAAACAGCAGATAATAGAGGTGCGGATCGGGTAACCCCATTTTACTAGCGATCATCCTGTTTCTATTTCCTCTACACCTCCTTTTCGTCGTGGTTGACGATTTATTATGCCTAATCCTAAATTCGAAGTTCCTCTTGCCCTAAACCGGAACGCTGCTAAATCCTCTGTAAAAGCTAATCAAATCATTAGTAACCTTCCCCTTTCTAATTCCATTCAAGTTGCTGATATTGGTGCTGGTGGTGGTTTTTTTTCCTTCTTACTTTCTAAATACGTTCACCATGTTTTTGCCGTTGAAACTGATCCTCTTTGCATTGAATTCATACAACAACGAATTTCCCAAAATGGTTTTTCTAACATTACTCCTCTTTTAATCACTGATGATAGTTTACCTATTCCATCAACCAGTTTAGACCTCATTTTCCTCCGTAATACTCTTCATCTTATCAATGATCGTATTTTGTATCTCAAATTTCTTAACACTTATCTTAAACCTGGCAGTTTTATTGCTGTTATTGATCATAATGGTTACAACCGATTAAAGACTGGTAAACCTCTTCTACAACACCAGACTACGACTGATAAATTAATTCAACAGCTATTAGAGGCCTTATTTATAATAGAAAGTAATCATACCTTTCTTACTAATTCTTCATTCATTATTGCTAAAAAGCTATAACACTCTCTTCTGAACTATAACTACTAAGGATATGTCGTGGATCTTGGGGCTGGTCATTTGTATGTTTCAGATATTTTTACTTCGGTAAAAAGACTTTCCTCCACTAGCACTCTTCCTTCCTCTACATCCTTTCCTTTCCTCAGCCCTTTTCTTCTATTTTTTCCTTCATAATTAACAGATCGACTTTCTTGAAGAATTTAGCCTTCAAATGGCCCTCTTCCTTTCAAATTTAATAATTAAATTTAAAAAACCCTTAAGATTCTTCAATTAAGTAAGAAGTTTCATAACCAAATCTCTGTATTAATTGACCAAATCCTTAACCAAATTGTAATACTTATCGGAAATAACTTGTTATTGACAATCAGAAGGTAGTTGTAAAATGAATCCAGACGAGAAAGAGACAATTGATCCAGCTTTACGCAAGATAATGGAAATTCCTGATGATCAAGAATTACCAGATGATGCACTAATCGATGTTATGTTAAGAGCGCTAGAAAGTCATCAGCTATTGATAAGGTCATCAGCTGTTCATCAACTGGTCGATGTCGGTAAACGAAACCCTTCTTTAGCATTACCAAAGATTCTAAAAGCTTTAAATCCTAAAGTTGATTACTGGACCGTAAGATTCGGGGCTGTTGAAGCCTTAGGCGAGATCGCGAATAAAGATAGCATAGAACCACTGATCAACTACCTTCGAAATGATGAAGATCCTGATTTTCGTGCTATGGTCGCAAAACAGCTGGGAGAGATGGGAGATATAGCAAAAGTCGCCGGGTCTGCCCTGATTGAAGTACTTTCCGACAAAGACAGTGCAGAGTTAAGAGAAAACGCTGCACACACCTTAGGAATTTTATCTAACAGTAACGCAGTTTCTCCCCTAATAAATGCACTAAAGATTGAAAAGGATAACTATGCTAAACGAGAGATTTGCTGGTCCCTAGGAGAAATCGGTGACTCAGCCGCAGAGACAATTCTTACAAGTTTACTAACCGATAAAGACAAAGATACAAGAGCAAAGGCGGTCGAAGCTCTCGGTAAAATTGAAAATGTGAGCTCAATCATTCCGATCTTAAGCACCACAAAAGATAGAGATACTAGTGTTCAAGCAAAGGCAATAGAGGCGTTGAAACGATTTTCTAGCAAAAAAGTCATGTCTGAATTTAGTAAAGTAGCGGAGAACGATCTATTTATGGCTTTACAGCATTTTCAAGATTATCTCTTTAACATAGACAATGAAGAGGTTTCAAAGAAGGTAATCGAAATAAAAGAACCCATTTTGAATGCCTATAAAGAGAAAATGAATAAGATTAAATCGGATCTCGAGAGTTGTAAAATCTTTGTCGAAGAGAACTTTCAAATTATTTCAACACTGAGTAAAAAGGATTTGAAAGAACTTGTTGAAAAGAAAATCCCCAAAATCGAATCTAAAATTGCTAATGTGTCTCTTTATGAGTTTCGAAAGCAGAAGTGGATTGAAAATGATCTTTATTTCGAAATTGAAGACATTTCTGATCTCTATAAAGAATCAGGAGTCATGTTATCGGAACTTCGGGATAGTGTTCAGGAATTACTCAAAAAGAGTTTTCTACCTTCATTAGGTGGTAGCAGTCAACCTGAGACTAGAAAATAACGTTGGGCGGATAAAACAAGTCTTAATAAAGCTAATCCATACGAATTATCTTTACTCGCTTACCAATCCAAGAAGGGGGTAAGTATACTCGTCCACTGTTTCCACTCTTTTTTACTTCCTTTTCTAGCATCTCTTCTCCATATACTTCAAATTTACTTTGACGAATCGGTTCACTCATTTAATATTCCTCCTATTTGGATTGGCCCATATTTAATTCAAGAGTTAAGTAATCAGAAAGCTTAAAACCAACCGACGAAAAGAATTCTACTAAATCACCCCAATCCCAAGCACAAATGGTACGAATACTCTTAATTCCTTTTTGAGAAAAATAAGAAATAACACGATTTGCTAGGGCGGTCCCAACTCCTTGATCTTGAAATTCAGGATCGATTCCGAGTAAAGTAATCCATGCGGCTAAATCATCAGTGCCATAGATATAGACCTTTGTTTCCGCTAATAGATACCCTATCAGTGTTCCATCAGGTAAAATAACACCGAAACTTTCTTCGCCATGTTTAACAATTTGCTCTTCTAATCGCGTACGGAATAGAGGAGTTCGCTTTCTCCGCACAATGAGTTCATCAATACGCATAATCTCGTCAATATCATCAACTGAGA
>JAEOTC010000250.1 GCA_016840035.1 Candidatus Hodarchaeota archaeon
CAGATAAACAAAGATAGAAATGCCACCATTATCGTGGTGTCTCATGATCCTAGAGTAACAAAATATGCCTCACGACTAATAGAATTAGAGGATGGACGAATCATTAAAGATTCATCACTCTAGATCCCTTTTTTTTTTAATCAAATTTTCCCTTTCTACAAGAATTAATTCTGTTTCCGAACTTTTTTCTATTAAAACCAGCCATCTGAGAGTCTTTCTTATTGCATTTCCCGAAATAAGGCTGTAATCCAGCCTGTTTTTACCTCTAGTCGATTAAAAAGTGGAACGTACGATTTGATATCTATTAATGGAATAGATTTAAAGGCTAGGAATCATAATTAATGGCCCAATTGCATCAGTTCTTCTTGACTACACTCGACTAAAAGGTTTAACTCTATTGCTTTTTCCAAGAATGTTATTGCCTCACTTCTCTTATATTTTGTAGCAAGATAAGAAATAAATTGTTCTGAAAAGAAGTATTGGTTACCTTGTCTTTCAAAAGTGGCATTTTTAATCAAGGATAACATTCTTTTATCTTTCTTAGATAATTTAATATTATTTAGTGTCAATATTCCCTCATTCAGAACGAAAGCTGAAAAGTAATGTATAGAAAGGTATTTCCGAACCATTTGCTTGATATCAGATTGAGGAAAATCATCTAAATCGAAGAAATCTTTTAGTTGATCCGCAAATCTCTCCTCCAATTCATTCCCTAAGCCATACAATCGTTCCATGAAATATTCTGGAAGTGGTTGTTCTGAAATTATAAGTAGACTAGAATAGCGGCCATTCCAGATTAACATGTGAAATCCCTCCCGACTAATGGATTCGAATTGTTCTCTGGGAGATCCATTTTCATTTCGAGAAACCATGCTTTGAGAGACATCCTCAATAAATTGAGAGATTGCTGTTGACATTCCTGACAATGCATCAGTATCAGCTTGAAATTCAGCAATAGTTTTTTCGACATAGATAGGTAGACCTGAATGATGTCTTACAAGGACTAGTCTAATGGCTTTAATATTTTCAAAGCTCTCCTCAATAACTTTATCATTTTTCAGAATTTGAGATTTGTGAATATTTCTTCGTCGATGATATTTACGAATTGTTATTCCAGAAACAAAAGCAGTAATTAAAAGGATGGTCACAATTATTAGAACAGTAATAATAACATCAATAATATTGATGGTAGGAGGAATAATTTCATAATCTGCTAATTCAGAAGCACTCATAACATAAACAGCAGGTAATGATGAGATTCCTGCACAAGAAGTAATAGTAATATTTGCAAATCCAATCGCATTTATCGTATCAGGTCCATATATGGTATATTTTACTTCGCCTGATTCATTAACAGGGAGTGTCTCATTAAAAATCCGAGTGCTACCATTTTCATATTTTAAAATGATAAGATAGGTAATTTCAACTCCATTCAGAGAAATTTGTGCCATAGATTCAGTTCGCAATTCACTTGCAGACCCACCGAGATAAACTATAGTACTACTGAATATAATATCTTCTCCCTGACGGATAATTTTCCCTGGTTCGATTTCAACTGTAACCTCTATTGGAAGACCTAGTAAAGTAATTGCTTGAGAATAAATTTGCGCTTGATAACCAAATGTGCTAATTTTGAGAGTTAAATTATAAGAACCGTATTGCCAACTGAGTGTAGAAAGATTAAATGAGAAGGGTGCATAAGATAATCTTAAGTCTAATAGGTTTGTCCTAAGAACAGGAGTACCATTCAACCATAGATCTATTTCATCAAGCGAAAGGATATTTTTTTCTCTAATGGTTTGATAATCATCAATAATAATACTCATAGAATCTTCGACCATAATTGATCCATTATTTGAAAAATGAACATCGGAATCAGAAATTTCCAAAGTAGGCATTTCAACGATAGTAAAAACGACAGAAATAGTACTGGTTTCGAAATGTGGATAGGAAAAGGAAATTTGAATGGTATGTAGACCAAGGCTTGTTTGAGTAGCATGAAAACTAAACCAATAAAACTCTCCAGTTCGATTTAGAAACTCTAGTCGAATTTGATCATCGATCTCAATGGATCCGTTTTCAGAAAATGTAATATTCTCATACCAATCAGTATTTAGGAAGAATGCAGAAAATTCAATAGAATCGGAATAATAAACTTCTGAAGCATTATCAGTATTGATTTGAATTTCTGTTTTGGCATTTTCGATATTCAAGTACAAAATAAAAAGGGCAGTACGATAATTTGCTAAGCTAAACGTTGTATTTATGGCAAATCTGCCTGTTTGATTGGGATTAAAAGTCAAAGTCCATGAAAAGTCAGTTTCTTTAACAGAACTGATATGAGGTATCAATGACTCAATGTATGGTTCATTTGAAGAAAGGTTATCATTCGCTTGCTGGCAATAATATTGGAGATTAAGAACTAAGTTATCGGCAGAACTATCTGCAAATGGAATAGAAAATTCTGTCTTATTTATGTGATATTCACCATTTATTATGCCAGTTATGTTAGTAGAACCAGAAATAATTGTCAATGAGAAATTTAAGCTTCGAGAAAGATAATCAGAATGGGAAACAGTAATAGGAATGTCTGCATAGGAACCAATCCCAGGAAAATCTGTTGAATTTAATTTATATGTGTACGCAGCAATCGAATCGTTGTAGTTTGCAATTGAACCATTTACTTGGACAACAGCATCGGTAATTGAAGTCTCATTAATCGTAAGATAATCAATCCTAAGAGAAAAATTGTTACGCCATTCCAATACTAGATTAGGAGGATTAATAGAAAGGGTAGAATTTTCCACAAAATTGACGTAAACAATTCTCGTCCAATTGGTAAACCAACTCATATATGTGCTGATTGTTATATTACCCAAAGTTCCAGGAGTGATCCCAGAAGTGTCAAAAGTAGCATTATATGATTGGTTTGCTGAAATTTGATTCATAAATGTATCTGTAGCGGACGGCCAACTTGCATCACACCAGATTTGCGCGTTTTCAATATTTGATTCATTGTGAACAGATTTATAGAATGCACTAATCGTAAGGGGTGCGCCAATAATTAAATCAGTGTCTGTTTGAACATCAAAAGTAGTTTCAATAAATAAATCAATTTTACGTATATAAGTACCGACTTTATTCTTCTCTAAATTTATCCAAAAGACTTGTAAGTGGTAAGTTCCATTAATATTCGTTTGTTGATTTAACGTGCTATTAATATCCCATAAATAGGATACAATTTCATCGGAATAGCTAATATTAGTGTTTCTAATTATCTCTGTACCTGTAGCATTGTACTCAACCCAAAAAGAAGCGTTACCGTCTGATTTCCCAACAGAATAGAAAAGATTCAATGTATCAGTGACGTTTGCGGCGAGAGGGAAAGAAAGGGGTAAACTATTACGCTCTAGATGAAAATCAGAAATATAATTTGTCGCATTAAAACAGACACTCCATTTTTTTGATGATGTAAGCATACTCGCATTAATTACCATGGATGTATTACCAGAAGTATATATATGGGCTGGATCTCCATCCCAAGTCACATTTACATTATTTGTAAGATCCGTGTACTCAGGAAGACTAGAATTATTCCAAAAAATGCTAGATCCATTCCAATCAGACGGAATGCCACTAATTGAGACAGTTCGATTACGGATTATGCCTGATGTGTTAATAGACGTGGTGGAGAAAGTAAGATTCCAAAAAGTATCGGATCCATTGTGGATTTGATAAGTAATAAGTGGAACAATGGGGTAAGAAGTAAAGGAATAATTTTCAAAAGACTGTAGGGAAAAAGAGACTGATGTATTGGTATAGAGGTTATGTATAGGAGTATCATTCGCCATAAAGAGGAAAGAAGAAAGCTCATAATTTCCATAGGATGTATTATATGTCATTGAAATTTCTTCAGGGGTTGAATAAGTTAACGCGTTCCCATTTTCATTAGTTGACAACACTTTGATGGCTGAAAGAATATCTCCCTGGGGAAATGGATTCACAAACCAGCTTCCTCCATGATTTGCTTTCACTAGCATATCCCCAGCATTTCCGTTACTTGCATTTTGAGAGTACCATTCCCAATAACCAGCTGCTTGATTACCCGTATCATTAAACACGAGCCAATAAGATCCTTTAGTTACGTTAACTGGTTTTGGGAATGTATATGTGACCCATGCCCCCATATCTTGGCTAGGTATTGGTCCGAAATCAAGTGATCCAAATCCTTCTTCTAGTGTTGTCGTGCCTAATTGGATACTTGGTTCACCAGAATTATCGTCGAAGATTGATACATTACCATGTGGGATAAGCTCATCTCCAACGAATTGATCGAAATATCTGATATATATCTCAACCATTGTGATATTGGCATAGTCTTCCTTGATCTCAAATTCTTGTGCAGCTTCAATATAAGTGAGGGAGCTACGGGAATCCACATTCGCTGTCTCATTCTCAATTGAACGCCAATCTTCCCTAGCGGTAACGTTTGAAAGAACTAAATCCAGGGAATTACGAGAAAAGTTCATTAAGGAACTATCTATACTGAATGTTGTATTATGTTCAGTAGGATTCCCCTGGAGAATTGAATTTTGTAAATCATAAGAAGTGGTGTTAAGTTTGACAAGAGAATCCTGTATTTGATAATTACCTTCTCCAGTACCGACTTGATTCCCAATCGCAAAATTTGGTAAAGTTAAGGGTTTTTTTAAGTCAAAACTCTGTGAAATTTCAGATGAGAATTCTGATCCTTTCATTAATCGAGGTAGGGAGACTGATGTAATTTCCTCTAATTTTACAGTATTATCACTCAAGCGAGTAGAATTAGTATTTAAATTGAATAAACCTATTGGTAAGATATTAAAAATGAGAAAAAAGAGAATAATATGACTGATTATTCGGGTGTGGTTTTTATTCTGTACCAGGGAAATCATCATTATATCCCAAATTCTGTTTCAGCCATACTACTAAGGGGAGATGGGAGGCTTCCATGTATTTTCATTGACTCATTTTTTTGTTCTGAGAACAGATAATCAAGCGAGTGAGAGTCCTCAACCCATTATTTCCTGCCTTTACGATTATTTCCATGATGACATATCGTAAATACTGTCGTTATTTCACGGGAGTGACGTCCATTACCAATATTTCTGGTTACTTTGAAAACAAAGACTTGCCCTTGATATGTGTCAGTTTGAGAAACTTCACGAATAAAAGATTTTATCTCACAAACAATTAATCCGAAAATAACTTTTCTATCAGTCGTTAGACTTTCATCAACATCGACATCAGATTCAATTACTTCAATCTTGACATCAAAGATGAAGAAATCAAAGACCTCATCAGATTTGAATTTTTCGAGACTTTGATTAATACCATATTTTTGACAAGTTTTATTGAATACTTTTTCACGGAATTCATATCTCGTCGAAGTATAGTGTTCAATTGTGAAAGTAAGATTGTAAATCAAATTGTTGTTTCTCCCACGACCTCGAATCAGAAATATAAAATATTCAGGTTCTGGTTCAGGTTCTGGTTCAGGCTCGGGTTCAGGTTCAGGCTCAGGTTCAGGTTCAGGTTCTGGTTCAGGCTCGGGTTCAGGTTCTGGTTCAGGTTCGGGTTCAGGTTCGGGTTCAGGTTCGGGTTCAGGCTCGGGTTCAGGTTCGGGTTCAGGTTCTGGTTCAGGTTCAACATCACAGTATGATTGAATTCTGACTTCAGAGAGCATATCACCAGGTGGAAACGGATTTAATGCCCAATTACCATCGTGTGTAGACTTTGCAGCCCAATCACCATAGTCTCCATTTGTTTGGTCATCTTGAGTGTACCATTTCCATAAACCAGTTGAATGATCACTCGTATCACTAAGAACTATCCAGTAATGACCTTGGAACACGTTTATTGGGTTGTGAAAGGTATAAGATACCCAAGTAGGACCGATGGGTACTCCCAAATCAAGTGCAGAAAATCCTTCTTCTAATGAAACCACCCCTAAAGAATTACCTGGTAATCCGTTGTTATCAGTAAAGATAGAAACAGTTCCATGAGGAGAATCTCCATCTTTAAAAAGATCAATATATTGAATATAGATCTTTACCTGAGTAATATTTGCCGCTTCCTCCAGTATTTCGAATTTTTGAGCCGCTTCAATATAGGTAGTTGAGATTCGCGTGTCACTATTCTCAGTTTCATTTTCAATTATCAACCAGTAATCTGATAAAGTGAGCTCGGCGGATATCAGCAATGAATCAGAGTCGTCAGAACTAGGTTCAACCAAAGAATCAAGATCTGCTGACGGATTGATTTCATGTTGAGCTGAGAGAATATTTTCATGGTTTACAGACTGAATATTAAAAATGAAGAGCGCTATGATGAGTAAACCGACTATTTTGTACTGACTTTTTATTATTTGAGTTAGTTTTGTCTCAATCATAACAAGAATATTTAAAACCAGAAAACCTTATTAAATAAACTAGAGACCAGATCCGCAAGTACATCAAAAAGGCCCATTCTTTATTTAACACCCTAGAGAATTCTTCCGCAAAGATTTTGATATATCTAGACAATTTATCGTAGATACGAAGTAGAGGATTCGGTCAAGTTCGGTGAAGTCATCTTTTTGAATAAAATAAAAAAATTCAGATCATCCAAACTCTAGTTGGATTGGTTCTTTTAGGAGCAATGTGTTGTTTGGAAACTTAAACATCTGAAAAAGCCTTTCTCTTTCATAAGTTTTACTATATAACCCCTAGAATGAATGCAAGGATTGAAAGATAAATTCCCCCTAGAATTAATAAGAGAGCAGAGATGGGAATGAAACAAATAATAAAAAATTTGAAATTTAATGGTCGGCCTTTCTGAGCTAGTGATGAAACCATCAAGATTCCAGCAGCTGACCCGAAAGGGGTCCATCCACCTCCCAGCGCACCAGAAAAGACTAGAATGAACCACAAGTAACGTGGGTGGGTATCTTGATGAATTACATTCATATCACTAACAACTGGAAGCAGAGCTGCTGTAACAGGAATATTATCGAGAATTCCACTGAAAACTGCTGTGATTATTAGGATTAAAATTCCC
>JAEOTC010000251.1 GCA_016840035.1 Candidatus Hodarchaeota archaeon
AACATTCTTGACAACTGTTGTATGTTCATTCCTAAAGATCTTTCCACAGCAAGTTCACGAGCACGTCCATGTAATTGATTATAACCGTAAAATAGAATGGCCAAAATTATTACTGCAAGAGAGATGATAAAAAGAACATTGAAATGAAAAAAGAGAATCTGCACATTTACTGAATCCGTAACTTCATGAATAAGCTCTTCAGCAAAAATAAGCGAGTAATTACCGTAAGTTTTCTTCATAGCAGTAAAATTAGCGGATTGTGAAAGATCGAGATAGTATCCCTCTTGTAAAATGGAAATTGGAACCCCGACGGATGATAATGCTGTAAATGTTTCATTACTAATGACGAGTTTGGGTGTAGCGATCGAAGATGAAGGATGAGTCTGGATTAAGCGCGGCCAATAGTTAAAAGAACCTAAGATACTCAACGAAATAGATCCATTATTTTCTGTAGTAATCGACAGAGAATCACCAATTTTCTGTTTAGAAATATCTTGAAATTCTTCATTTACCAATACTGATAAATTATTCGATAGTAAGTCAGAAATAACCTGAGATTTCACGAAATTATTTTCAAAATAACCTACATCCAAAAATGACGGAAACACAACAAATGTTTCTAAGGAAATAGGGGATGTTGGAGAAATTGGAAGACTTACAATAGCAAATCGAACATGAGATTGGACATTCGGATCATTGAAGAAGGATGCTTCTAGACTATTATTCCAAAAGTGGTCATAAAAACAGTCAGCACCAACTGAATAATAAGCATTCCGAATACTATTCGACTGAACATTGTCGGGTACCACAAACATTGCCAAAGAAATGGAAAAAATCAGCGAAAATAATAAAATTATCTTTGTTACTGCAAATTTCTGGCGAGTCATATTAGTAACAGAATATGATATTAAATTTCCAAACCGTTTCCAAAGCTTTTGAGCAATGAAGTTCAGGATTGGATGAATGAGGCGAGAAAGCATCATAATACCTCCTATTAAAAGGAAAAAAGGAAATGGAATGAATATAACCACCAAAAAGAGTAAAAAGAAGAATGAGAGCACACCTAATTCCATAAATACATTGGTGAAAGACGCATTAAATATAAGGTTAAGAAAGAATATATTTCCAATAACACCCATTGCTAAAAGAAGAAAATTAACTTTGTTTTGTTTCCAAAATGGAGATGGAGTACTAGATGATTGGGACTCACCAATATCGAGTTTGCTTAATCCAAACATACGACTTATAATAATCACTCCTGAAATTGCTCCACCCAACAATAATATAGCAGGAACAGAATAGGAAAATGTGAAGAAAATATCTAAACTCAATAAAACGGTATTAATTGTAATTCCAAGTCCTGATCCTAGTATAAAAGCAAAAAAAAGTGAAAAAAACCCTTCGATGAATATTATTGCCATTAATTGAAATGTACTAACCCCACGTAACCGAATAAGTTGAATATGGGTTTTTCGCTGCTCAATAAACATATTTGTAGAAAAATTTGCAAAGAACATGGCAATTAACAAGCTAGGAATCATTAAAAGAAGACCAAAAATGGTTAATAGGAATATTTCATCATAGAGATCTTCAAACTCAACTAAATCAAGTTTGTTAGTGGTAGTGTAGAAAATATTATCCAATGGAACATATCTTTGTGGCAAAATTTGGATAGGGGAATAACCGAGAGCAGCTGAAAATGTTTGAACATCCTTTATGATTTTTTGGAGAGAGAAAAATGTTGCTTTTCCTTTTAGGGATATTGAAAATTGAGCAGTGACGTGTCCCTTAATCCCTGTTTCAAGAAATAATGAGCTGATATTACTAAAGAGTTCATGGTCTGTATGAAAGCCAGAATGGACTATCGGATTATTAATAAGAAAGGGATCAGAAATTACCCATTCATGATAATCAGAAGATCTTGGATCAATAACTGGAGAGTAGATCCCTACTATAGTCACATTGAAATTGGCTTTAGGTATTTGATTGACTTCAATTGAAATAGTTACATTATTCCCAAGCTGGACAATCCCTTCTATGTCTTCTTCATGTTGAGATTTATGAGACGTACTATGTATGAATATCATTTCTCCAGGATTAAATGGAAGTCTACCCTGAAAATTAGGTAATGTTACGACCTCATCTAATTGGGACCGATTTAATGAGGCAATTCCAATATATCTACTTACATTTTTTTCAGTTAGTGGATTAAATGCAAATATTTTTTGATGATTAAGCTCACAAAAGTTGAGCGAAAAATATTGGTCATCTGAGATAATATCTGCTAGATCATGACTCTCTGCAGTCTCTAAGACAAGATTACGCAATATTTTAGCTTCATTCTCTAAAAGATCCTTAGAGAATGTTTTATCAAAGCGAATCCCCCAAAAACTAATATCACCTTTTTGTGACACCTGTTGGTCAACATAATCCATCTTAAACGATAAATCACTTGTAAAAGTTGTGGTCAGAAGTGCAATTACAATGATCAATCCGATAGTCGTGACCAGAATATTGTTTCTATCTTCTCGTAGGTTTTCTTTAATAAAATCAAAAAAACTTAGTATACTCATAGCTGTTTCACGAATGGAAATAGTAGATAAATTCAGAACTAATAGATACTGGTATCAACCTTAAACATAAATCCTTACAATGTATTATATGGATTCTTTCTTTATTCGAATATTTCAATCAATTCTTCTTTTATACTTAACTAAGAACTTTAAATTATTTGAAGGAAAATTCCTCCTTTGGATTAATGAATGAGTGGTTGAAATCAAACCATAACGCTTTGTTTTCCAGCTTCATCATAGAGCTGGAAAAAATAATCAATCGTGGTGTGGATTAACTGTTGGTCTTCAGTAATAACACCTGCTTCATGTAGAACAGTCATAGAACGTTCTATCAAATTTGCTGACCCTAAGTACATTTTAATTTCATCAGATATAATCAATTTCTCTTAATTTAGCTAAGACTCTATTTTATATAATTTTCTATAAAGTCGAAAAGCTTCATAGACAAGATTCAAGCTAGTTCTTGATTTTAGAGACAAGACTCACTTTCAGTTATCTTTCGTCACTGGCATTACCATAGATAGAATGACTCCATAGGTTCCGTGAAGGTCAAGAAATGATCTATACTAAAAAGAACCAAGAAAAAACCACAAAAAAATGTAATTCAGTTATTAGCTTTTAAGGATTATTTTTCTCTATTACTTGTCCTTAAGGATGTGTCCTGCAATACCCTGCAAACCAGTTTCTCATAAAACTTCTAGGGGAAAAACTGAAAGATTTAAAGCTTCATCCTGCAATACCCTGCAGATAAATAAGGTCTGATGAGAGGCGAACTCGATTGTTCGAATTTCACGCAGAATGAATGGTTAGGAAATCAACAAAAAACGTAATAGAACGATTTTTCAAACAAGATCTCTCTTGATAATAGTAGTGAAATTACCTATAATTTGTAGTGCTTTTGCTGTGAATGGTCTTCTTTGAAGGTATGTGAATTTCATTTTGCATGTCATTTGACACTCATTTTCGGGAAATGGGAGTCAAAGAGTATATAAGATAGTTAGCTGATGGATTAGATGGTTACTACAATGACCCAAGAACAAAACTTGATAAAGCAAAAATCTGAGAAATCAGAGTCAGTAGCACCAGCAATCCCCAACCCCCACAATGAGATCAAAGCAATCTTTGATCCACCAACAGAATTACCAATCGTCTGCCTTGAGGCAAGTGAACGGTCATTCATATTAGACCGAAGATGGGCAGGTAAACGAACAGCTGAAATTGTCCAAAAGAAATTTGGTGGTTACGGTATCGTTACCAATGAACAGCTGAGCCAAGCAACCAAACAAGCGTGGGATGAACGAGTTGCTGTCTGCCAAGCATTGACTCAGGAGAATAAAACTCCTGTTGAGGCTGAACCAGAGTCAGGGAACCCTGAACCAACACAGAACACAGTGGAGAAAGCTATCTAGCTTAGTTCTCTTCTCCCCTTTTTTTCCAGATGTTGTTTATTGTGCTTATTTATAGCCAAATTTATTTAAAACAGAACCTGTTGGCTGATCCCATCGAGGACATTAAAACACATTCTGATAAATTTATCCTTCTTTTCGTAATTAGTCACTATTGTACTCTTGAATGAGCTCATTAGTGTAGCATAGAATTTATCATTAACAACTCGTTTTTCAGTAGTCTTAGATCTGACTTTTTTTCGTTTCTGCTTTTTTTGAAGAGCTTTCATGAACTCTTGAGGAGAATAATATTCACCCTTTTTTTCAGGATAATGCTCAATACCCTGTTCAGCATAAATCAACTTCAGAAATGTTCCCATCTTCTCTTTGGCGTCATCCTCATTATCCTCCGCGGAAATAAGATACTTTTGATTAATACTACTTCCAAAAGACCTCATGGATGCAAGATCGCTTGATAAAAGCAAATAGGGAAAACTTTCAGGGTATTTTTTCAAACGAGTGAAGATGGAGTTCCAACGCAGAACAACCAAAACTTCTCTATTAAAGAACATCTTAAGGAACCATTCCCCTGTTTTTTGGCGATTTTTCTTGATTTGTTTAACAAGGAGTAATTTTTGTTCTTCATCGTGTTCGTCTCTACCCACTGGTTTCGACTTGTCCCCTCCTTCATAGAGATATTCAAACAAGAAGTCCACTACTGCCTTAAAATCAATAGTGCTTTTTCGTTCTCTAAGACTGAGATTATCTGGATCATTCTTGATCATTCCAGCCCCTCTATTATCCAAATACGACAATGCTTCAGAGATATTTCCCTCTGAACTTCCTTTGGGATTTTTTCGTATCATAAATTTTGAAATTTCGACATTTTTACACGGTTTTTTCCAACAACATCCGAGAATGCCCGCTACTACTTCTATTGATGGTGTGTAACCTTTTCTTTTTTCTTCAAAGATTCTATCAATTTGGATTGTCATTTTTTTCATCTATATTGTTTTTTAAAACAATGATTTTTAAACCCTTCGGAAATTTGTTTATTCTCCGAATGCTTCGGAAATATACAGATCACCCGAAACAATCAATGGAATCGTTATCCAAGAAGGTTTTTCACAATAACAAAGCAGAATAGAAATCTTTTAAAACATAGATATAACATGTTGTATTTGTGAATCAAATTGACCCTACAACCAGAAAAAAAGAAGGCTGAAATCAATTATAACCTCATAATGGTTATATGTCAAAAATGCGGTTACAAATGGAATCCCCGCAGAAAAACAAGGCCAGTCAGGTGTCCCCATTGTCAGTGTCTTAAATGGGATAACTATCAACCACCAAAAAAGCAGGGTGAAACAAGCCAATGAAAAATACTTCCTCTATCAATTCCCAAATTATCAATCAGTTCATCCGCACCCAAAAAACGAGTAACGAGTACTTACGAAAAGAGCTTAATGCTTTGAAAGTGCGTGTAGAAGACCTAGAAAACTCTAAGCAGCATTAGAAACAAAAAAAGAGAGAATGGGCGAATCATTCACCCCATGAATGTCCGCCTATATGAGAGTAGATCCAATGAAGAAAGACTACAAGCTAGCAGAGACTAGTCCCACTAATAAATCTTTTGATTCTAATCCCGTCCCAAATATTGAGTTTTTCAAAAAGGGTTATCATTGGATAAAAGGAGGGATCTAATATGTCTAGCCCTGAAAAAAGAAAATTAGAGCTCCGACCCGAAGACAAACAATTTCTGGCTTACCTGAAAAAACAAGGTCTTACCCCACAAGCCTCAGTAGTCTCCCACTGTCCCGATTGTGCTAATTATAACGAAGGGGGGTGTATCAAACACCACTGGTCTAGCATACCTCTAGAGAAAACGTCCTTTGTTTTTGATGAAAAATCCCCTGCCTACCATAAAAAACATCCAAGCCTTCACTGCCTTAACTGGCGAATTAAAACCCCCCAGAAGCCTTCTCGGGAAGAACAGATTAAGACGGAAGAGGAGGAGAAGAGAGAGGAACCTAATCTAAATGAGTATCATTGCCTGAAGAATTATTTTCCCCTTCTCAAAAATAAGGATGTTACAGAGAAGAAGAAACAATATGTTGCAGAGGATATTGTTTCTGCATTACATCGTCAATACCCTGAAATAGACGAATTATCTATGTTAGAACAGATGGATAATTGGAACCAACAACTAAGGGATTCAGGCATATATGGGCTTTCACCTACGAGGAAGCACCGAGCGATAAAACGGGGGTTTGAGGAAAAACTCTCCTGCGAGCATTATAACGGTATTCTTCCTCTCCAAAAAGAATGTACTCTCTCTGATTGTCCTAAATATGATGGTACAATAGAACGGGAGAGAACTATAATTGAAAGGTTAGCAGATGAAATTACTCATATAAGACTTTTCAAGGGCGATAACACGGAGATGACCAAAGATGAATACACCATTTTTCTCCGAGATAAAAGTATTCTGTTATCACATAAGCAATTAATGAGACCAGCTCCTTTTATAGAAAAATATTTACAGGTTTTTGGAGACTTACTTAAGATTAGTCCTAGTGAATGGTATATAATCTTCAATGAGATCATTAAACCAAAAATTACAGAGATCATAAAGGGAGAGAAAGTCGAAACAGAAGAATATTACCGAGAAATGTTTGTAGATTCTCTACATGAACGAGGAGTCGTTTATAGTTGGAATGAGGTTAATCGCAACTCTCCTGTTTATAATACCAAAGATTCAACCCTCTGGGTTCAAACTACAATTGTTGGGGAGCTAAAAGAGCAAATAGGACTAACTTGTAGCCTTAGAAAACTACGGTCGATTCTAAACCCAGTTATAGCTCGTGGCGTGGAACGGAAACGGATTGGAGGAGGGGGAGCTCGGAGTTATTTTTGGATATTCAAGGGTGAAAAACTAGGAATAGAACCTCCAATAGACAAACTAGACTCTTACATGAACAATAGCAAGGAAAGAAGAAAATGATTTTCAAATGTCCTATATATAGGGGAAAAACAAATGATAGCGAGGAGTAGTAGTAGTGGTACTACTAGTACTACTACTATTCTATCTATTAAAAATATCATGGGACATGGGACACTAGAACTACTATCTTTTATCTATGATGTTTTTTTATTTCCTAATAAAAGGAAATTTAATTTTGAAGTGTCCGATGAAGTGTCCTATATCTTCTGGGAGGAGAGGTCAAAATGACCACAATCAAAGTTATTGGTTTTGCAGGAACAGGAAAGACTTCTTATCTAGTGAATCGTGTTGATAAATTATTTGACAAAGGAGTTCAACCGTATGAGATTGGGTTTTATACTTTTACAAGAGCTGCAGCTAAGGAAGCGATTGATAGAGCGCTCTCCAAGTCTCCCCGGTTTCAAAGGCAGGATTTTGCTCATTTCAGGACGATTCATTCCGAAGCTGCACGGTTACTGGAATTGCGGGAGGAGGAAGTGTTTGTAACTGATGAGCGATTGAGAGAGTTCTGTAAGAGCATTGGTTACCGTTACCAGAGCAAGGTTGATCCAGATAATCCCTATGACTGGATAACCAGTCGTTATGAGTCCCCTCAAGTATTTTGGGGGATAAGATCTTTTGGGGTTCATAACCGATATACAGCTAGCGAAGCTTGGGGGCATTATCCAAACCTTCGTTATGTTAAAAGCCCGCGTATTTCAGAATACAAAGCCTTTTTAGATAAATATTCAGAGTATAAAAACAATAATGGCTTGTTTGACTATGATGACCTCCTAATTAACGTTCTTCAAGAGAAGAAGCGTCCTAATATTAAATATTTGATTGTTGATGAATTTCAAGACTTAAGCCCCCTGTTATATCAAATCTTTCTTCAATGGGAGGAATCAATGGAGGAAGTTATTATTGCTGGTGACCCCTATCAGGCAATTTACACGTTCATGGGGGCGGAACCACGTTTTTTGCAAGATCATCCCTCTGATAAACGAGTCGTTCTTCCCCAAAGTCATAGACTCCCATCGAACATTTTGACTTTCGCACAAAAATTCATCAATGATCCTGACTTTCAGACAGTAACTCCTACTCAACAAAAGGGGAAAGTAAAGAAGGAGTTTGGTAAGTCATTCGATTTAGGGGGTCAATTGAGACAAGAAAACGGTTCAGTTTTTTTATTAACTCGAACCAACTATCATCTTAGACAATTAATGGAGGAATTGATTGCTGAGGGGATCCCTTTTTCAACATACCGAGGTTACTCTCTGTGGGATCGGAAAACCTGTGTCCTTCACAATGCGCTACTTAATTTTTCTACCAATAAGCCTCTCTCTCTTTATGAAACAAAAGTACTTCTTGCTCATTTCCCTGTGAAAGGCTTTCTCGTTCATGGGGCTAAAGCCAAAATAAACAAGGCTATCAAAGAGAAGGCTTCCTGTGATCTTTGTTTCCCTGACTCACAAGAGGTTGATCCTGAGAAATTAAAAAAGGTCTTTTTACAAAACCCCACTTTCTCTCATCTAATCCATTCTTTAAAACTTGGTAAATGGCATAAAACCGCTCTAAAAGAAAAAATAGACCGTTCTCGAGAGCGCATTGATTATCAGCAATTACTGATCAAGGTAGGTACGATCCACTCTGTCAAGGGTCGTGAAGCTGATACAGTCTTCTTATTCACTGATATAACCAAGCGAATCCGTCTCTGGGCGGATGTTAAAGAAGAACAGCGGATTTGGTTCGTAGGAATGACTCGTGTGCGTCAAAAACTAGTAATAGTAGAGAATCGCTTTAATAAAAAAACTCGTAATAATTATCATATTCCAGTTCCCCCTCAGAAACCCTCTGATTCCTCTGAGACTAGCCCAGAAGAGGTTAAGCCTCTAAAATTACCAACGATAAGTGAAATCCCCATAACCCCCGATTTTTGGAAAGACCACATTCTTAAAGTGGTTGAGGATAGTGAGAAGGGTATCAACAGAGAGGATTTGAGGGAAAAAATAAGGAAGTCAATAGGATTAGGTATTGGTTATTATAATCGTCTAGATAAACTGATTGATGAATTACTCCAAGAGGGAATCCTCTTTGAACCTCCAACTGGATATATTCAACTATCTCCCGAATCTGACTTAGATTCCGAAACATTTGATTATGACTCGCTTCCCGTACCAGAAGGATTCTTACATTGGATTGGTCGTCGTTCTACAAGACTTGGTGAGCCTGTATCTGTTGTATCCGCCCACTTATGGCTAGCAAAAAAATATCAATTATCCGATAATGATGTGGAGACAGTAATCAATGAATGCCTACGACAAGGACTAATTTTTGAACCACGTTTGAATCAATTACTTCCTGTGGGAGAGTAATGAAAGGAGGAGCTTAGAAAAATGAGAATGATTAAGGAGACCCATGAATTAAAATCATTAATTAAAGAAAAGATAAGAACAAAAAAGAATCAGAAACAGAAGAAATAATAAACCCACAAGATGAAAGACGACTAGAGATAATAAATGAAAAAGAGAAAAAAATAAGGAAAATACAAACAGAATCATGGAAAGTAGGAGACACACCAAAAGAACAAGAACCATTCAAGAAAAAGATAATAGCACTCAAAAACGAAATAGAAGAAATAGAAAAACTTCAACGATGAAGTATTAAACGAATTAAAGGGATTAGGTCATTCAGATTTTAAAAATGACTTGGAGAGTAATTACTTACGTAATTATCACACAACGGACAGGTAAGCACTGGTTCAGCTGATTGAAATCGTTTTGTGATATTTGAGGCCAATGTGGCTAAATTTAAATCTGTGCGGGATTCTAAATTCTTTGTTAAAACTGTGGTAGATTTTCTTCAATTTATCATTAGTAATCAGCACTTCAGGATGAAAGACCATTATCTAGTGAATAAATAAGGGATAAAATACAATTTCTTGATGCGTTTGATAAGAGATTTAAATGCTCATTAGTGAAATCCGTCATTAATCTCCGTTCGTGCTCAGATCAATCTTCCTTTCTTAAAGGAATAAAAAGAATATTTGATCTTTGACTCTGTCAAAAAACTTAATATCCACTAACTCGGAGAGAAAATTGAATATTATAAACTAAAGAAGAGAAATTTAGTATAAAAATGAAGTGAATTAGATGCAAGAGCTTTATTCTGCATTAAATGAGGAAGAAAGAGTTATCCTATTCGCTTTAGGGGCAGCAAATAATTCCCCAATAAACACTAAAACTAAGCTTCAGAAGCTCATTTTCTTAATCTCAAATGTGTTTCCAGATTATAAAGAGCTAATTGACTTTGAACCACATCATTTTGGGCCATATAGTGAGGATATAGTCGTAATTGTTGAGGATTTAATTCAGCTCGGACTAGTGGAAAGTAAAGGGAACCAATTTTTTCTAACTGAGAGAGGTGTAGATATATTTTCACAAATAAGACCCGCAGAAAGATTAATGCGGGTAATTGAGGATTTTAAAGAATTTCTAGACGATTTAACCAATGATGAAATTTTAACTTTCGTCTATGTTACCTATCCAGAATATATCGAAGAGTCAAAAAGATGGGATCAGTTACAAGGAAAGAGGGTAAATATAGCAATATCGTTATTGAAAAAACAGAAGATTAGCTTTGATAAAGCCGTAGAAATCGCAGGAAAATCCGCGAAAGACTTTGGAGCCATTTTAATTCAGAGGAAAATTAAGTGGAGACGAGAACCAACACCGTAAAGATTCTTGATAACACAGTCATTTCCGCAAGTTTGAGAGAAATAGTGTCTATTAATCTACTCGAACGCTGTTCTCAAAGGTATGACATCGTCACTTCTCAAGAGGTTTATGAAGAAGCGAAAAGGGGATTTACAGACAAAACTCTTGTTGTTTTAAAGAAAATAGTAATGGTTGAAAATTTAAAGCTTCAAAAAGATTATAGCAATTTAATTGGATATTTAGAGGCTAGATATCCTTATCTTCATACAGGAGAACTATCATCTTTTCTTTTAGCTTTATTAAAATATGAATTAAATCAGTTAGCGTATTTCTATATTACTGATGATAATCGGGCAAAAAAGGTGATCAGAGAAATCCATGAAGATAGTCTCTTTATTGAGCAATTAGGAATGCAATTCAGTAAAATTAATATTACAGGAACTATT
Organism: Candidatus Hodarchaeota archaeon; assembly: GCA_016840035.1. GTDB lineage: Archaea > Asgardarchaeota > Heimdallarchaeia > Hodarchaeales > Hodarchaeaceae > Hodarchaeum. The sequence continues at coordinate 11,104 of JAEOTC010000251.1, forward strand.
GGTTTAATACAAAGACTTAAAGAACATTGGTTGATAAAAGAAAGTGAAATTGAATCGATTATTCTTGATCTAGAAAAGAGTACATTTTATATTAATAGCGAAATAATTGTGCTACTAAGAGGTGATAGACCTTGAAACTTGATGTAAAATTAGAGGGAATTGATGATGAGCTGTTATATAAGAGAGTTTCACTTAAATTAGGAAAAAAGAAGGTCATAACACCCACAAGAACCAATCCATCGACCGTAGTTAATTCAATTAATGAAGTTTACAATAGCTTTAAGACAACAACTATAGATAATTGCTTAAATGATAATAAACGCGAAGCTCGTAAGAATAATGAAGTCAAGCGTAAATTAACAAGTGGTTTAAATTTTTATATAATCAGCTATACAAGCCCTGAAATTCCTAATGACAAACAAATAGAATTTCTTGCAGATATCCAGTATGGACATAGTGATGTAGTAATTACACCAACTTGGTCTCAAATTGTCAGAGATTCTAAGGATAGTCAGAAACTATTAGCTGAATATCGTAAATTGACTAACACTTTCTTAGATGTTGTTGAAACTCTCAATAATAAATCTATTATTGGCATGATTTCCGCTAAACTTCCTAGAATTATACTAAAACCAGTAATAGATAATTATGTTAAAAGAAATATTACTTCATTTGTATTAGATTTCGATGGAAGATCAATTGATTCAGGAATGAGTTGGATAAGAAATTTAATGAGAATAGTGAAACAAGACACCGGTTTCGAGGAATCTTTTCTATATTCACTTAATCCTAGTCGCGGTAGGTTCACTAAAACTGCGAAACAAATCCTTGCTAAGGATTTTATCAATACAGCATTTGGTATGGATGTCGTTGGTTTATACCATATACCTTTAAGAGTCCATTTACCAAAAATGGACATACCTCCTAGAATTTTCATAAAAGAAAGCTATGGGTATGAAAGGATTCCTTCTAAACAATTAACCCAGAGAGGGATTACTAATACCAAAGAATATAATCGAAATGAGCAATACAATGAGAAATTAACACTACAAACAAAACTAAAAGAAGAATCAACTATCGTAGACTATATTCAATCAAAATCCCAAGTAGATGAAAAGATAATTACTAAGATTAAAAAAGTTAAATCTGAAACAACATAATTCACTGCTGAACATTTAATAGAGAGACGTATGGTCTATTAAAAATTTTCTACATAATTCATACTGTTATACGATTAGTGAATTTGTGTATTAATTTCTTTTATTTCACTGAATTTAGCAGTTGATTAATTTTTGTTTGTTGAGAAAGACTTGAAAATAGCTCAATTTAAGGGAGAAATAATACCTACGATAATAGATTAACGACCTTGAGTGTGCAACCCTTAGATTTTTCATATTGTCCTTTCTAGCAATACGGTTCTTTTTCCAATTTTTAATTCTCTATCTCTTTGATCTTGAACCTTACTATTTTATGCCTCTCATACTGATCTTTCCTTACTATCCATTTCTTCAGGAGCTGATTCATTGGTTGATGATTTATTGAAGTAATCGCATGAAAACGTTACATGAATCAAATTATGTAATGTAATATTGCCCTGAGAAATATTATGTAACGGAAATAAGTCTCTCAACTCACTATTTCTCTGTTCTATTAATTTCCACTCTAAGAAAACTAAATTTAGCCAATCCTCTAATAGAGGAGTTTATTCAAGCAAAAAAATCAGAGAAACGACCTAGTAATTAGAAATAGCAAAATATTTCCCTTAATGAGCCTTTCCTCCCCTTCAATACACTCGTGAATGAATAGTCATGTTCTGAGACTCGTTATGAGTCTCCTCACGCATGTAAAATACTCACGGATTCTTGCGGGCTAGAATAGCCCATAAATTAATTTTACCGTTATTTCCGTTTAATTTTCAAAAATAATCTCATTGAGTGAATCATACATTCTCATTTTTTCTTAAAGCGAGGGGGGTAGTTGGGGGGGTTTTATTTTCTCAAAGAATCAAGATTTGGAGGTTGATAGACAGATGACTAAGAGATCCCCTATGTTTACATCAGAAAAGAATTTAGCTGTTGTGGATGTGAAAATCAAGCCTCTCAGTCTAGACCTTAAAGCTAGTGATATGAGTTTAAAGGTTAGTAAGAGAGGTGTAATTTTGCTTCTCAACCTTCGAGAGAGTTAGGATGCTCGTGAAACATCCAATTTTTCACTTATCATGAGCTAAAAAAGTAAACCTGTCTTTTACAGTGAACTTTTTACGTAGAAAGAGTTGATTAATCACGTTATTTTGGATTATACTTAATGAGAGGATGCTCAATGCAAAACAAGGAAAATTAACATCCTTATGGAGAGGAATGCAACATAAACCCCCTTAAAATCAAATCCAATTAACTTCCTTCAGTTTATCTAATCTTGTTGTGCATGAGTGTGCACACTAAGAAATAGCTGTTTTAATAAAGCTTATTACTAGGATGTTTGTTACTCATAATGTTGCCATAAAAGTTACAATATATATCGACATACAATATTTTTACTGACCTGACCTCACTTTTTTGCTTTCTTTTATCCTGCAATGCCCTGCAAACCAGCTTCTCATTAAGCTTATAGGGGAAAACCCGAAAGATTTAAAGCTTCATCCTGCAGTACCCTGCATACTAAGAATAGCTGTTCTAATAAAGCTATTAATTAAAACCTTTCAAGTTTAAGTATGCATAAGTGTGCATGGTGATTACAAAGGTTGAAACTTCAAAATAAGAGTTTAGAAAAAAAAGGGGAAAGAATAAACTATTTAGGCTCTCGCTCTCGCAAAATGGTTACGATAATCGTCGAAGGTTTCTTTTTCAGTGATTCCTAGATAGATCTGAGTAGTCCGAATAGAACCATGACCCATCAATCTAGAAATAGTTAAAATGTTGACCCCTTCTCTATAAAGATTTGTAGCAAATGTTCTGCGGAGGTCATGCGAGGTAAACCATTGATTTTCCTTTATTTCTTCTGTATTTCCATAGATTAACTCGCTCATGTGATTAAAGTATCGCTGGAGGTTTCTGATGTCAAACTTACCCCTGCTAGAAAAGAACACTAATTTATGATTGGTTTGTTTGTATTCTATCCGAGTTTGAAACCATTTTTCCCATTCCTGAATATGATGGTCAAGAATAGGGATTCTTCGATCTTTTTTCCGCTTTGAACCACGAATCTTTAGTAATTTATTTGTTAAATCAACATCCTGTAGCGTAAGATTGATATACTCGCCAGCCCTAAGACCGTAATTTATTCCAACCCAAAATAACATCTTAAGGATAGGGTCGTGTAATTTTCTTAAACCTGATTTTATCTCGATGTGAGTTAATGCTCTAGTGGTGTATTCCTCATTTTTAGGTAAGTCAGGATAGTACTTTTGAATTTTTTTTAGTTTTCTATCTGAAATAATCAATTGCCCGTCAGGACTCGTTTTCTCTTCACTATGTAACCATTCAATCCAAGTCCTTATAGACCAGTAATTGACCTTAATGGTATTGGAGGAACATGGTTTAGGTCGTCTGTCCATCATTTCTTGCACAAATCTGGCGAGGTCTGTGGCTTGAATGTCGGGAAGCGTCTTTCCGTGCTTCTCCATCTTTTCTAAAAACTTTTGTACGTTGTACCCGTAATTTCTTAACGTTTTATGACTTTTTTGAGAAGTTACTAACGGGTCATTCATAAATGCTACAATTAGTGGATTCAATTCCTTTTTTTGTTTAGGACTCATTTTCTTTACTATTCCATTTTAATCGTCTAGATCGTACTTTATAGGATAAAAACCCCTCCTGCATCAATTCTAGAAGAATTTCATCATAAACTTTATCATCTGTTATTTCTTCCTCCTTTAAGGGATATTCCTGAACTAGAAAAGCTTCAATTTTTTGGTAGGTATCCAATTCTGCTAATTTGTCGTAATTCAGCAGTTTATGTTTAATTTCTTCTAATAAATCTGCCTTTTCTCCATTTTCTTGTTGGTGGATCAATAACTGACTCATCTGTTGTAGTTTTTGAAGAGTTTCTTGTTGTTGTTGAAATAATCGATCTCCTAGTAGTTGAAAATCTTCTTTTGTAGCAGTATCGGTGATTATGGGTGCGTCTCCAATTTCCCAAAGCTCAGGACGTTTTAGGTACTTACGTACACCTTGTATAAGTAGCTCTGTTTTGTTTCCTCTGGTCAAAATCTTAGCAGCTTTCTCTAAGTCAGCTTTATCCTCTTTTAAGAGACGATAAGAGAATACTATGCCTTTTCCTTCCCCTTCTGATTCGTTTTCATCATTTTCCGTCAATTCTTAACCGCTCCTTAGAATTTATTGGTCAAGCTTGACTGGACTTTTCACATTTATAAATGTATATTTTTTTGCTTTACATTATGGGTATAACAAAAATTTTGCGAAATCAAAGTTTTGATAATTCCTTTTTTAACCATCGGAAATACAAAAAGAATCCACAAAGAAAGAAGGAGAAAAAAAGGAAAGGAGAGGCATTTTATCCTAGTTGGTAGAGT